>CACXUB010000006.1:0-35929 GCA_902770735.1 uncultured Bacteroidota bacterium
CGTGTAGAACGAACCGGTCTGTTTGCGGGCGGTGGTCTGAGTTTCTGGATTGTAGGAGGCCAACAGATTTTCAAACACTTTTCCGAGAAGCTCGGGGTCAAGCGACACTTCCTGCTCCAAAGGGGTGTTCTCCTCAATGGTAAAATTGTAATGACTCAAGATGTCAATAATGCCCTTTGCACTGACCTTTTTCTTCTTGGCATCCCCATACCACTCGGAAAGGTCGATGTTACGCCCCACATCTTCTCCAAAGAACAGGTAATCAGGCACGATGAGCTGACGCGAAACGCTTTCGCGGTCGGTAAACGCATCAATGTAGATGCCGTTGTCTTTGTCATCCAAACAGTCGAAGAGTCCGCCATTCAAGAACGGGACTTTTTCGTTGGCCAATTTCACAAATAAATCGGGATTGATGAACAAATCCTCGTAGCGCATCAACTTGTTGTTGTCATAATCACCCCGCCCGTTGCGGAAACGGCGTTCCGAAACGGTGTCTTTCCCCTCGGGCGTGATTGGACTGTTGAGCATGGCAAAGAAGAGATTCTGCAAGATACCCTTGTAGTAATGGCTCTCTTCGGATTTGCCAAACAGCGTGACCCGTGCATTGGGGGAGAAACCCTTTATGAGGTTCTCGGCAATGAATTTCTCATTAAAAAACTCCTCGGGGATAAGATGCCTTTGCTTGAGGAACCATACAAAGATAAGCCGTGTGATCAGGCGAATCATTGCCTCGGAATTATATTGCTGATTGTCAGCTTCTGAGGAAAGGTCGTTGGGGAAATGCACCACTTTGACCGCCCATGCATACCAGTCGGAAAGTTCGCCATAGAACTTCTTGGTCAGCAGTTCGCTGGAGAACACCTCCATCCAATGCTTGTAGAGTTCGTCGAAGGTGAAATAGGCTTTTTCGCGGATGGAGTTCAGAATGTCGATGTGCCCCCGGTGCGCGTTCTCACAGTTGATGTTGCGCAATATGCTCACCTTGCCCAACTTCTCGCCGCTGCGCCACTGCTGGGTGTATTCGCTGCGTTCGCAGGTGGACAGCGAGAGTTCGTGGCCTTGGCGGATGAACAGGATGACGGGCTGGGCTTTCGCGATGCGGTTGAACACGCGCGTGAGCGTGGCCGCTATCGTGCGCGTGAGGTTTGCGTCCGTTTTCACCTCCACGGCAAACACAAACAAGCCGTTGTATCTCTCTTGGCCGGCATCGCTCAACGCCGAATCCAATGTGACGCTGTCGGGCTGCTGCTGGAATGTGCGGTCGTCAATCTGGGCGACAAACCAGGTGCCCGTCACCAAATCCAACGCCGCGTCCGCAGCTTTCGACAACTTGTCGGTACTCAACTGGCGGGCGTCGATGGTCTGTGCCGACCCTTTGGTGTATCGGATGCCGAGCTCGTCGAGCAGGGATAAAGAGGCCTCGAACAGCCCGGAGTTCACAAATCGTTTCAAACAATCCTTCATAGTGTATGGTTCTTCGTTTTTTATTCTTCAATTTTCATTTCAGACACATAGTCCCAAGCAATCAGGTCATAGTTGCCGATGTCGGTGCGTTGCTCGATGGTCGCTTCCGGATTGGCATTCACCACCTTGTCGGTGTTGCCCTGCATCAGATTGGCAATGGTGTCCATCACGGCATTTTGGGGATTAAACCACGCTTTGATGGTGTCGGACAGCCTTTTCAAAGTGCCGGCATCCGCTTTCAGGATTTCCTGCGGCAGATAGGTGCTCTCTTTCTTGTGCTCGCTGAGCAGTTGCAGCACCTCGGTCTTGTCAAGATTCCCGAATTTTGGTGGTTTTGAGGCATTCATCGGCAAACAGAGCAGATGGAAGCTTTTGGCATCCTCGCGATGGCGCAGCAATGCCACCAAACATTCAGGATAGCCGGCGTATTTGTCCAAACTCCATCGGAATCCTGAAAATGCGCCGTTCGGCATCTGCTCCAGCTCGTTGAGATGCTGTTGTGCATACTCCTCGGCATCGGCCTTGAACTCAGAGAGTGAGAGCAAATCGAAAGTGGGCGTTCCCATATCCTCAATCTGGCCCACTTTGTCGTCGTGAATGGATTTCAGACTACGGGCATCCTGGCTTTGGCGGAACTGGTTGTTCTGTTCCATTTCGGCAATCTGTTCGTTGGCCTGCAACGTTTCGGAACCCGCCACATTCATGGCCACCATGCGATTGCTTACCCTTTCGGAAAGACCGAGGTACGACTCGATGTCTGTGGATGGCCAAAAGTTCACGCTTTGAATGTGCGTGTTGGGCGAACCGATACGGTCGATACGGCCAAAGCGCTGAATCAGTCTGACCGGGTTCCAGTGGATGTCATAATTGATCACCATATCGGCATCCTGGAGGTTCTGTCCCTCGCTTACGCAGTCGGAAGCCACCAAAATGTCAACAGGCTGGTTGAGCGCGTCTTTCACTTCTTTGAGAGACGTTGAGTTGAAAATCAGTTTTTTCCAAATCGGATATAATTCGTCCAACTTGTCTTTGTAATCATCTGTGTCAATGTTGTTTACCTTGTACAAATTGTCCCACTCCAGTTCGAGGAAAAGTTTGCTGTAGGGGGCGAACCGCTGCAGCGTGGTTTCCAAAGTCTGGTTGTCAATGTCGCCCGTGACCAAGGCTACCCGCTCAAATTGAGAGCTGATATGCTTATACAGATACTCTGCTGTGTCGGTGTAGGAGGTGAAAACCACCACCTTGCGGTTGGACTTTTCCTGCTTTTCGGCAAGCAGTCGTATCAACGTGTCTAATTTCTCGTCAGAACGCGCACCCGTTGTGACGGCTGTTTCATATTGCTCCAAATTGTCAATCAATCGGGTCAAAATGGAGATGTCACGCTTCAAATCGAAGATATAATCCTCTATGCGGACCATTTTGTTGAAGTCGATGGCGCGTTTGCCAAGGGTTTCGATATCTTCTTCATTTTCGGTTACATTGTCCTCGTCATTGAAATCCGCGTTGGTGCGGTTCTCAGCATGGCTCAGCCAAGTCTCGTGAACAGTCCTTACCGCTTTCAAGGTAGAGAGGCAGGAAGTCCAACTGCTTTCCAAGCGTTTGATGAACAGCGAAATCATCATGCCCGCCAATGAAAGTTCTCGTAAGGCGTTGTCATCCCACTTGATTTTCCCTTTGTTCTCTTTTTTGATGGATTGTTTCACCACCCAGTTTTGCAGGATGAGATTTTGCAACTCTAGGGCATTCTTCTCATTCATCACAGCTTTAAGAGCCAGGAAAAGAGTATTATCGTCGCCAGAATCTCCACTGTATGATTTTCCGGAATTAACCTCTTTCAAGATTGTTTGTGCGGCATGAATGCAGTCCTCGTTCAGCTTGTGTTGGTATTGGGTGGGCTGATAGGCCGTCAGTCTCAGAATCTTCATGTCGTCATACATTTCATCGATGTTTTTGTAGGCACCGATGTTTTTCACGGCAATATGTTCATTTCTGGGCTTTTGCTGGATAGGGAAATGTAGTTTGTTATTATGGTTGGTTACGAATGCTCGGTTGCGGGCGATGATCAGTTCGTCCGTGAGTTTGAAGAAATTGTTCACGTTGCTCAATTTTTCACGCAGCGTGTTCACATTGCGCTCCTTTTCTCTTGCCCACTCTGAATACTTGCTGTTCGCTTGTTGGAAGATGCTCCGCAAAGGATCTGATTCAACAGCAGGTAGTTTGAACTCTTTGTAGAAATGATTGTTTTCCTGATAGCCAATCAAGTTAAATTGGTTGCGAATGTCTATCAATCCCGTATTGATGGGCGTAGCCGATAACAGTAACACCTTTACGGTATGTCCCTGTCGAGCAGACTCATTGATGATGTCATTCAGCAGCATATTATATCGGCAGGACTTGTCGTTTCGCAGGTTGTGGCTTTCATCCACCACAACAAGGAGCTTGTCAAAAGCCTGGATGGCAGCTTTAGTAGTCCCGTCACTGTAATTGTTCAAGCGATTCTCTTGCAAATCCGTATGGGAACGAACGATATACTCAAACCGGTCTTTTTCGAATCTGGAATTGGCGTTCACTCTGTATTTCAACCAGTTGTTACGCAATTTCTTGGGACAGAGGATGAGTGTGTGATAACCGTTGTTCTGAAAATATTTGATCACGCCCAAGGCAGAGAAGGTCTTACCCAAACCAACGGCATCAGCCAATATGGCACCGCCGTACTGAGTTAGCAATTTTACCAAAGACACTACACCGCTTTGTTGGAAATCGAACAAGGTGTTCCAAATTTTCGACTTTTGCAGAAATTCCATGTCGCGGCGGTATTCCAGCGAGTCGTTCATTTCAATGTCCGCCCTGAAAAACTCAAACAGAATCTTATGGTAGATTTGTTCGGGGGTATATGCCTTGAAAAGTTGTTCTATCTGATTGATCAGGTAGCTCTTGGCATCCTCCTGTCTGGTCTTGACGTTTTCTGTCGGAATCGCAATCCGGGAGGAGGCGACGTTTTTCCATAGGTCATCGAACCACTGTTTCAGCTCCTTGACTGTGGCATTGTCGCGCCCTGTTTCCACCATATTCAGCTCGATATTTGCACTTTCCTTCCTGCCCAATCCGGCTTCGGTAAGGTTGGAGCTTCCCACGATGCCATAGTCGTGTACGGCATCCAGTTTGTCTTCGTAAATGTAGGATTTGGCATGACAGAACGCATTGTTGATGGTGCGGATTTTCACCGTTTCCCGTTTCAGGAAGGCCACGGCATTCTTTGCGTAGTAAGAGAGTTGGAATCCGTTTTCCAAATCACTGTCCCCTTGTAGCAGGTTCACGGCCTTTTTCAAGAAGTCTTCGTCCCTTTTCATGTCGTGAATGTCCCCCAGCACTATCCTGTAAGAATTGCTTTCGGAAAGCTCCTGATAGAGTAGGTGGAGTGCCGCGATGGAGAAGAACCCCGTCACAACGTCCATCCGCCCGACTCTCGCGGACGGGTCGGTATAAGAGAGTATGCAATCCCAGACCGTTTTGATGTCCGGGTTGGAGCCGTAGCTTTTTTTGTTGTCAACAATCATCTTATCAAAAATTAAAAATGGTTCACCATCATTAAATTTCCTTGTGGAAACGGTTTCATATCCACATTTTTTCCCGCCGCAAATATACGATTTTTCACCAAAACCCACCACAATGTCATTTTTCACCCAACAAAAACAGCCTTGAAATTCCGGCACGATTTTTGCAAAATATTACACAAAATTACCAATTTTACAAACAGACTGTAATATTCAACAACAAAAGGGCGACACGCATGTTCAAAAGCTCTTCAGGAGTTGGCGTTTGGCTGCCAAACGCCAACAGCCAACAGCCAACAGCCAACAGCCAACAGCCAACAGCTAACAGCCAACCGCTAACAGCCGACACTCAACACGCAAACCCGATGGCGTTTCCGCCCTTCCGCGTCAGCTTCTCGCCGCGGCACCATTCCTCCAGCATCTCCACGCCAGGACGGTTGCCGCTCAGCACCTCCTCCATGAGACTCTTGCGCACAATGTTGTCGATTTCGCCGCCCGAGAGGTCGTACTTCGCCGCCAGCAGCCCGCATTGCTCTTCCGTGAGCCACGGGAGCTTGCTCTTCCAGATGGACTTCTTCGCCTCGGTGGTCGGCTGACCGAACTTCACCTTGAAGAGGAAGCGGCGCTCGAAGGCGCTGTCGAAGTTGTCGCTCAGATTGGTGGTGGCGATGAGGATGCCGTCCAACTTCTCCAACTCCTCCAGCAGGATGTTCTGCAGGGCGTTCTCAGTCTGGGTGCTGTTGCCGGAATCGACGTCGCGGCGCTTGCTGAAGAGCGCGTCGGCCTCGTTGAAGAGCAGGATGGGCTTGCGCTCCTCGCTCTTGCACATGCGACGGTAGTCGGTAAAGATTTTCTTGAACAACTTCTCGCTCTCGCCGAACCAGCAACTCTTGGAGGCGGCGATATCGACGTGATAGACGCTGCGGCCGGTGGCTTTGGCAATCATGTCCACCGCCGCGGTCTTGCCGGTGCCGGGCAGCCCGTGGAAAAGTATCGCCACGCCCTTGGGCAGCGAGTTCTCCTCCAGCCGCTTCTGCAACACCCCAAACGACTCCTCCTGCAGACTCTGCTTCACGAAGTCGATGTCGCGCGCCAGCTCCTCGCCGAAGAAGAGCTCACGGGCGGGGATTTTGTCGGGCGGTAGCAGACGCCTGTCGGAGCCGCCCTTGGCGCAGAACAAGTCGTAGTCGTCCTCCAGGAAGAGATGCTTGCCTTTATCCGTCAGCGTGAGTTCTGCCTCGGCGAGGAAACGGGCGGGAAGCAACTCCACCAAATCCGCTTCGATGAGTGCATGACGCTTGCTCATGATAGCCCTGGCCGCGCCAATCCGGTCGTTGTATTCATCGTAGATGTCATCCAGGGTGCATTCCACTCCGGTGTTCAGCTGGCGACGGCGACTATTCATGAAATCGTCACAAACCTCATAGAAGAGAGTGCGGTCCTCCACATCGGGGAGCACCTTTTTCAATTCCTTCACCAACTTAAGCCGTCCGTTCTGGTCCTCTTTTTCCTGGACCAGCGAAAACAACCTGGGCGTGTCGATTTCACCGTCGCTGCGATTCTCGATAAGATTGGAGACGCCCGAGCAGAATTTGAAGCGGTCCATCTCGAAGGGTTTCAGCTTCTTCATCGGCTTGTTGGAGAGGAGCGCCTGCTCCACCATGCCGCTCACGACATACGCGTCATGACAGCGATGCGGGTTGGCCACGCGGATGAACTGCTTGTTCAGCAGGGAATTGAAACTGTTCTTCAACGGCAGGAAGTCGAGGGCCGTGATGTCGAGGTAACGACAAATGTCGGAAATATCAACCACATTGTTGCGGATAAGGCGGAGGGCATAGACGGCCACGAGAAGGATGGCTTCCGTGGGGGTGGCTTTCAGAAAGCGGCTGAGCTGGTCGATTTCCTCACGAAGCTCCTTCTCAAAGGGTTGAAGGTCAATGGGTTGTTCTCTCTTGTTCCGTCTGAGAAGATCCCCGTCGTAGGTTTCGCCCAAAGCGGGTTCATAGAGGCGGAAGACCTCATAGCGAGAGTCTTCTAACAGTCTGGCAATGTTTGTCACGGCGGCGACAGCGTTGAATTCTTGTTTGTTTTTTCCCATTTTGATGATGTTTTTATTGATGATTTGTGACTTGTGAATTGTGACTTGTGAATTGTGAAGTTGAGGGTGACCACAGCCAACAGCTAACAGCCAATAGCCACTAGCCATGGTCACAGTCAAAAAATTCACGCCGCGAGATACTGCTGCAAGGTATCGATCTCTCCCATTTTTCGCAGTTTTCTCATAGCGTTCACACTGATTTGCCGTACGCGCTCGCGTGAAACCCCTATGGTCTCCCCCACCTCGTCCAGGGTGAGTTCACGGGCACCGTCAAAGCCGTACAGCAGCCGGAGCACCAAGCTTTCCACCTCCGACAACTTGTCAAGGACGAGGCGTAGATCCGTCGCGAGGGACTCCCGCAACAACGCGCCATCCGTGCGTTCATAGTTCTCCGCAGCGATGAAGTCACCCAAGCAGGTGTCGCTGTCCGGGCCGACGGACGCGTCCAGCGACATGCTGTGGCTGTTCAGCCATTGGAGTTCATTGATTTTGTACTCCGGGATGCCGGTACTGTCCGACAATTCCTCGAGAGTGGGGACACGGCCCAGCTGCTGTTCAAGAGCAAACGAGGCCTTCTTGATTTTCTGGATTTCAGCCACCTTGTTCACGGGAAGGCGCACGACTCTCGACTGCGAGGAGATGGCGTTGAAGATAGCCTGCCGTATCCAATTCACCGCATAGGAGACGAACCTGAAGCCGCGTGTCTCGTCAAACCGGTCAACAGCTTTGAGCAACCCGATGTTGCCCTCGGCAATCAAGTCCATCAGGCCGACTCCCATCCCTTGATACTGTTTGGCCACCGTCACCACGAAGCGCAGGTTGCATTTGGCCAAACGCTCTTTGGCCGACTCGTCGCCGCCCCGGGCTCTGGCGGCAAGTTCCACCTCCTCCTCAAGACTGAGTACAGGATACCGACTGATGTCCTTGAGATAACAATTCAAGGCAATGTCCTCACGATTGGTGATGGTTTTGGAAATTGTAAAATTCTTCATAGGCAAAAACTTTGAAAAACAATATATTAAGAACAAAATTCACAAATTGAAAACGGGGAATGACTCCATCTATGCGGAGATGATCCGACACATCACCGTCACCTCCTGACCAGAGGCTTCTCGGTGTTCTGCAACAATGTTCAAATCAAGAATGTGAAATCTCTTTCACACTCTTCGCAGCGGGACTTTCCGTTCCGACATATCTTAACAATGAGTCCGCTGCGACAGGGGCGCATTACATCGCCGTCCGCTCAGCGGCATAGACGAAGGTTTCTCTGACTTTTTCATCAGAGGAAAAACAAGGGGTATGGGAAAATGTTTTGTTGAAGTTGAATAAATCAATCATAATAAATATTTGTTTCACCTATATATACGCAAAAAACATGCCAAAACCACCAACTTGCAGGAAGATGTGGAATTTTTTTTCACACATTTACCATTGCTTGGCAGACTCAGAACCAAAGGAGCAGGCTTTGACCATAAAAATCTTGACAAGTTTAATTTCTTTAACCCACGAAAATTTTTGCAACACTACGAAATTTTCTAATACCAGTGCCACAGTTTGAAAAAAAAATTCAATTTTAACAATTTTTAGGAAAAACCGGCCAAGTCTAAGTCTAAGTTCTAAGTCTAAGTTCTAAGTTCTAAGTCTAAGTCCTAAGTCCTAAGTCCTAAGTCCTAAGTCTTAAGTCCAACAAAAAAAGAGGACCCCCTTTCGGAAGTCCTCTCTTCAAATTCGTATTACCGTAAGGTTATCTCAGAATCGTAACCTTGTAGTTGGCAACGCCCTTGTCGGTGGTCACGTTCACGATGTACGTGCCGGCGGCCACGTTGAGGCCGATGACCTCGTGGGAGCTGCTCACAGAACCCGTGTAAACCAGTCTGCCGTATGCATCCAGGATGCGGACATTCTCGATGTTCATACCCTCGTTGTTGAGGATGTGGACATTCTGATGCTCAGCATAAACTTGGACATGGCTCTTCACGAAATCTTCAATACCGGAAATATCAAGCGTGTTGTCGGTCTTGAAGGTGACGAGGTTGGACCAGTCACTGTGGTTGTTGGCGGCGCAGTTGGCGCGGACTTGCCACAGATACGTGGTGTTCGGGGTGAGGTTCGTGAGAAGGTAGCTGTTGCCAGAAACGTTGGAAACAGAGGTCAGGGTGCCGGTCGGGGTCTTGTACTGGATATCGAAGGAAGTTGCAGTAGGATGAGACCAGTGCAGCTCAGCAGAAGTGCTGTCGATATGGCTGGTGTACATGAACGTCGGAACCTCGCACTCAGCCAGCTTGAAGGTGACATTGATGGTGTGGTTGGCCACCACGTTGGTGAAGGTGTAAGCCGTCAGAGCGCCGAAGCTCATGCCGTCCACCGTCACATTGTCAACCACATAACCGTTGGCCGGGTTGAAGGCGTAAGCCTGCGTAGCACCGTGGTTCACCGTGGTGTTGCCGTTCGGCGAAATCGTACCGTTGGCACCGGCGGACGCGGTGATCGTGTAGGTCTTGATTGCCATCGTGGCCGTGATGGTCTGGTTGGCGTTGATAGCCGGGAAGGTGTAGGTGTAAACACCGTTCACATTCGTGGCGCTGGAAATCACGTTGGAACCGTTCACCGTGATGGCGGTGACATTGTATCCCGGATTCGGGGTGATCACGAAGGCAGGAGTAGCACCGAACATGACGGTGGTCGTGCCAGGAGTGATGTGACCGTTAGCGGGTTGGTTCACCGTAACCGTGTACTCGTTAGCCTCGAACGCGGCATAGATGGTGTGGTTGGCGGTCACGCCGGAGAACGTGTAGGTGGTCACTGCGCCCACAGAAGCGCCGTCCACGAACACATCGCTCACATGATAGCCGTTGTTGGCAGCGATCGTGTAAGTCTGGTTGCCGTTGTAAGCCATGTTGGTGACACCGGCAGGAGTGATCGTACCACCGTTACCGGCAGTAGCCGTGATGGCGAAGTGAGCGGCGGCGAAGGTGGCGGCGATGGTATGGTCAGCCGTCAGAGCCGTGAAGGTGTAGGTAGGAACCGCACCCACAGAAGCGCCGTCAACCGTCACATCGCTGATCACATAACCCTCGGCGGGCGTGATGGCGAAGGTCGGAGTAGCACCGTAACCATAGTTGGCCGTACCAGGAGTGATCGTACCGTTGGCACCGGCGTTCACCGTGATGGTGTAAGACGTCAGGGCGAAGGTGGCGCTGATGGTGTGGTTATCCTCAATGTTGGCGAAGGTGTAGGTGGTGGCAGTCAAAGCGTCAGCTTGCGTGTAACTGGTGGTCTCACCATCAACCGTGATGCCGGAGATGTAATAACCAGGAGCAGCCGTGATGTTATACACTGCATTCTGATGGTAGAGATACGTGGAGACACCGGCAGGAGAAATCGTGCCGTGTGCACCGGCAGTAGCGGCAATCGTGTAAGAGCTGTGCACGAACGTGGCCACGTAGTCGTAGTTGCTCGTGATGTTGGTCAGCGTGTCGGTGAAGGTTGCCATAGGATCAGCCACAGGCAGGTTGACACCGTTGCGGGTCACGCTGGCGATGCTGTAACCGGTAGCCGGCGTAGCGGCGAAAGCATAAGTGAAGGCAGGCGTGTAGTCGAACTCAACACCAGGAGTCACCGTGCCGTTGCCGTAACCAGTGGTCGTGATGACATAGTGGTTGGGGGCGAAGATAACCTCAACAGTGTGGTCACCGAACAGGTGCTCGAAGGAGTAGATGTCGATGATGCTGTGCTCAACACCATCGATGATGATGCTGGCCACATGATAACCAGAAGCAGGCGTGATGGTGCTCAACAGGTCGGTGTAACCACCCATCGTAACCGTATAGACAGCCGGGAGGGTCGTGTTGCCATCCACCACAAATTCATTGTTGATGGTGCCTTCGCCAGCGAGCACGGTGTAGGTGATCGTGGTGCTGTCGAGACCGGCAAGCACATAAACGTCCTTGTCTTCCCAGATGTTGTTGATCGTCAGTTGATACTGATTTTCGTTGAGGGCAACGACGTCGGAAGTGACATCCATGCCGTTAACCGTCACATACATGAGGTGATAGTGAGGAGCCATCGTGATGACACCGGTGTGGGAGCCGCCGTGAGCAACAACTTCGTGGTTCGGGGTGTAGGTAGCACCAGGAGCGTTGTCGTTGTAAGGCGTCACGTAGAAGTTGCCAACCGTGGCATCCACCACATAGCTGTTGGAGGTGAAGGTCACATAGATATTGTCACCATTGTTCGGCGTGAAGGTGTAGTATTGGACAGAAGCGTTGTTCTGGTTCTCACCCATCACTTGGATCATGTTCTTGTAGATAGCAAGCACGTGATAACCGGTGTTCGGGAGGATGGTGAGCGTGTAAGGTTCACCAGCAGGAGCCTCGATGGCGCCTTCCGGAACAATAGTACCGTTTTCAGCAGCGTAAGCCGTGAAGTGGACGGTCGGGAGGATAGAGAAGCCGTTGATGTGGAATCCGGCGGTACCGGCAACGCTGGAAGCGTGGAAGCCGAAGTAGTAAACGCCGCTCTCCGTGACCTCAATCGTGGTGTGAGCCGTCACATAGTTCGTGTTGGAGAACTGGTGGGAAGCCACCTCGTTGTTCATCACATAGTTGTCACCAACTTTCTTGCCGAAATAGACACCGAACTCTTCCGTCATGGTCGGGTCGATAGCGTTGTAGCTGTAGGACACGTCATAACGGCCAGCGGGCACATACAGACAAGAGGTCATCAACCAGTCGTTGGCGGGCATTGCGTCGTTGTAGGTGTAAGTGGCAACACCGTTAGCGATGGTGAAGGTGACATCGTCGTTGTTCATGTCGCGGACGAACCAACCATCGTTGATCTCACCGGCGTTGAAGGTCTCCACAAACGGGAGATTCTGGGCCTCAATCACATTGATCGGGTCGGTGGAGAGGATGTTGTTGCTGGCGTCGCGATCACCATTGGTGGCAACCCAAGCGGTAAGGATGTTGGCCGGATCGGTCATCGTGACCGGGGTGTTGAAC
This sequence comes from uncultured Bacteroidota bacterium, assembly GCA_902770735.1. Lineage (GTDB taxonomy): Bacteria > Bacteroidota > Bacteroidia > Bacteroidales > WCHB1-69 > F23-D06. The sequence goes on from CACXUB010000006.1 coordinate 12,120, forward strand.
GTGTAGGTGTAAACACCGCCGATAGCGAGAGGCGTAGGCATTGTCACAGACTCGTGCACAACAGCACCGCCATTGACACAGTAGTAAGCTTCGAAAGCCGTGAGCGTCGTGTCACCGACGTTCTTCACATCGATCGTGACATCAACACCGCTCAGTTCACAAGCGTTGGGAATGTTGTGGATAGCATCCAGTTTCATATCCTCAGCAGGACCGCAGATACCGAAAATGACATCCGGTTTGTAAGTACGACGGGTACCGGTCTGGTTGGTCCAGGTCTGGGAGTCATTCTGCCAAGACATGCCCTGATAACCCGTGGTGTTCGTCAAGTAGAACTTGAAGGCACTGCCATCATAAGCACCGTTGTTGTCTCTCACGGCGATCACCAAGTTGTCAGTACCGTTGTAGTTGAAGGACTGATCCAAAACAAATTCGTTCCAGCCTTGGTGCGTACAGTTCAGCGAACCGGTGTAAACCAGCTGCAAGCCCGTGGTCACCCAGTCGGAAGTGGTGTTGAAAGCAGCCTTGTCGGTATGACCCATGTAGATTTCCACATTGTTCTTCTTGGTCATAGCCGCGGTATGAGCGTAGTTGAAGGAGATCTTGTTGATCAAGCCGACACCCACTTCATTGGGAGTGTAAATCTGCTGCGTGTAAGTATTACCATAGTAATTGTTGACAGGCATGTAGTATTCAGTGCGGGATTGAGAACCGAACTGACGGGAACCGCAAGCAACAGAAGAAACGGTCGGGAAGAACATCACCTCATTGCTGTAGGTGTTATTGATGTCACAAACAGCCTTCACGCGGGCGAAATAGGTGGTGTTGGGAGTCAAGCCGGTCAACGTGATCGTCGTAGCCGTAACAGTCGTCGTAGCCCAAATATCAGCGGTGCTGGTCTTGTAGGAAACCTCGTAAGTCACAGCAGGATCGCCGGTCCAGGAGAGCGTGGCGGTAGTCTCTGCGACAGCATCCAGAACCATGTTGGTGGGAGCCACACAAGCGACAGCGTCACCGCAGTCGGTGGTGAAGTTGAAGGTCTGGTCGGGAGCATCGCCGTAATCATCGAGATCGGAACCGTCGAAATTCCAAACGACATTGCCTTCGGGATCATAGACAGTCATACCCATCTCGCTTGCCCAGTAGTCGGGATGCACGAGGATCGTCGTGGCGGTGGAGTCGCACAGGTTAACCGTATAGGTGGCTGTAGAACCCTCATCCATGGTCAGCGTGGCAACCGTGGCATTGTTTTGGATGACTTCCACAGAACCGATCACAGTACCGTAAGAGGAACCGCCCCAACCGTCGCCGTAGCTGTCGGTCAGCACGAAGGTGTAGTCGCAAGATCTCTCACATCCAGTAGGCTCGCCGCCGCCGCAGTCAGGCGTGACCGCAAAGTTACCAGTGCCGTCACCACCGTTATGAGACCAGATGACATTGCCGTCGGGATCTTTCAAAATCAAGGAATTCTCAGTGGCATAGCTGCCAGGCACGTATGTGAAGGAAGCCGCAACACCGCTGCACAAGTTGAGCGTGAACGTTGCGTCAAAACCATCGTCGATAGTGTAAGAATCGCTGGAAACACCCACTTGCGTTACGATTACAGATCCACCATTCCAACCGTCGCCGTAGCTGTCGTCCATCACAAGCGTGTAGGCGCATGTGGTCGTGCACTCAACAGGAGCCTGGCCGCAGTTGGGCGTGAAGGTTTGGTTGAGATTGCCGGCACCACCGCTGTGGGAAACGACGGCAAAATTGTTGTCATCCTTCAACTGGAAGGAGTTTTCAGTAGGATAAGAACCTTGAGTGTATTCAATGACAGCAGCGATGCCCTTGCACAGCGTAACCGTATAGGTTGCACTATAGCCGTCGTCAATGGTGTAGGTACCCACAGTTTGGCCATTCTGGGAAATGGTCACCACACCGCCGTTCCAGCCGTCACCGAAGGTGTCGTCCAAAACAAGCGTAAAGGTACACTGATCCGTGCAGCTCGGAGCGGTCTCGAAGGTGTAAGGTCCAACCCAGATGCTCTCGTCGTTGGCGCCGCAGACAGATTTCACATAGACATCGTAGGAGGTGTCGTCGTTAAGACCATTGATAGTGTAGGTATTCGTGGTGGCATTCACTACAGTGCCGGTGCCAAGGGCAAATCCGGACACACCGTATTGAACTTGCCAAGAAGAGACTGCGTTATCGGCAATCCAGTTGATGACAGCGCTTTCCGTGGTCACGTCAGAAGCGGCGACGCCCATAGGAGCGGGACAGCTCTGCGGGATGAAGACGGTGAAGTCATCCATGTTCCAAGAAGTGTTGGAAGCAGCGGAGGTGAAGCGGATGGCGATACGAGCATTTGTGAGGGTCACGCCCGGGAAGGAGAACGGACCGTAGAGCATAGCGTTGGCGCGGCCGAAACTGCCTTGCTGAGGCTCAACCGTCTGCACAGCCACGAAGGTGGTGGCGTCAGCCGGATCGGTGATGTAACCCACCTCAACGGTACCAGGAGTCTGGTTCCAAAGACGAGCGTAATAGGTCATCTGCAGATCCTCCAACGGATTGGTGAATGCGGGCAGCGCGACCATGACCGTTTGGTTGGTGCTGGCCTTCAGCTCCAGGGAGTTGCCGCCGGAATGAGAAGCAGCTGCATAGTTACAATAAACGAACGGGGAGCTTGAAACTTTCATCGGAGTCTTCCAGCAAATGTCGAGCGGTTTCTCGCCGCTGCCGGTGTAACCCTCGAAGTCTTCCGTCCACGGGGTGGTCTCCGTGATGGTCAGCGGAGCGCACTCGGTGGTGAAGGTGTAAGCATTGGACCATGCGCCGAGGTAGCCGCCGCAGTTGGCCTTGACATACACATCGTAAGCCGTCTGCTCGTCCAAGCCGATGATATTCACCGAGTTGGTGTTGGTGGTCACCTGCGTGCCTTCGCCGAAAGTGAAGCCGGCCTCGCCGAATTCAACCGTCCAGGAAGTGCCTTCGCCGGCATTCCACGTCAAAGCGGCACCATTGTGAGAAATGGCGGTCGTGTGGATGTTCGTAGGAACAGCGCAGTAAACAGGTCTTACGAAAGTGGTGGACACCCATTCGCTGGTCTCGTCCTGACCACAGAGAGATCTCACGCGCACATCGTAGGAGGCGCCTTCGGTCAGACCGTTGATGATGAGGGAGGTGACGTTGGTCACTACCGTAGAGTTCCAGAGGTTGGTGCCGGTGGCAGCATACTGCACTTCGTAGCTGGTCACGTCAGGAACGCCCACCCACGTCACAACCGTGTTGGCGGTGTGGTGTTGGACATCCAAAGTAGTCGGAGTCGGGCAGTCAGCCACAGTGGTGAAAGACATAGCGTCTTCAGCGCTCGTGCCGATAGTGCCGCAATCTGCCGCCACGCGAACCATATAGTTCGTGTTTTGGACAAGATCCGTCAGCGTGTAGGTGTTCTCCGTAACATTGACAGTGGTCCACTGGTCGGCGTCAGCTTTCTTGTAGCTCAGCTTCCAAGCGGTGGCGTTGCCAGCTTCCCAGTTGACAACGGCGCTGTTGGTGGTGATGTGATTCACGAGCAGACCCTCGGGAGCCTCACAATGGTTGTCACCGCAAACATAACCCAGATAGTCAACCTTCATGTTCGGCAAGTTGGCCGCTCTTGTACCGGTGGCGGTGCCAGGATGTGAAGCATAATTCTCGGGAGAGCTGTCGCTTCTTCTGTACAACACACTGTTGGTGACAGACGTGTAACGATAGTTCAGAGACTTGTAAGCATCAGCGGTACGAGACGTCACAACCACGAGGTTGTCTTCACCATTATAATAATAAGGAGTGGACAAGGTGAAGGTTTCCCAACCGACGGTGCTACCCACGGTGCCGTTAGTGGACTCATAAACCAACGTCAGGTCTTCCATGGGAACCCAGTCTGAGGTGCTCTCGTTGATGGCAGAAGACTTCGTGCCGAGATAAATCTTCAAAGTAGAATAATTGTGGGTGTTGCTGGTGCCCACATACCAAGACAGCGAGTTGATGTAACCGGCGGACGGGAATTCGGTCACCGGGTAAACCATCTGCGTCCAGGAGTTCCTATAGTAGGCATTCATCGGGGTGGTGGAGCTGGTACTCGTACCCGTGCCGATGGTGAGTTCTGTCGGAACAGAAGTCAGGGCAATACAAGGAACATAGAACTGGGCGTTCGTCCAAGCGCTGGAGCCGTTGCTGCCGCACTCGCATCTCACGCGCACGTCGTACGTGACCTCAGTGGAGAGGTTGTTCAGCGTGACGGTGGTGGCGGTGGCGTTCACGGTCTGCCAAGCGTCGCTGTTAGCGTCCTTGTACTCCAAAGTCCAAGCGTTCTGGCCTGCAGGGGCGTTCCAGGTGATCACTGCGGTTTGGCCGTTGACCGTGGCAGCGATGTCGGAAACCTGCGTGCAGGTGGAATTCATCGTGATGTTGTCGATAGCGGCAGGCTGTTGGGAACCGCCGGTATTGTTGTTATGCCAGGTGAAGACGATGTATTTCTCGCCAGCATAGGAAGAGGGGATCAGCACCGTCTTGTTGCCGAACTCGCTCACATTGAAGATGCGGGTCAGGGAGTTCGCAGGGATGGTGCCGGCCACGGGAGCCTCGTCCATGACCGTGATTTGCAGATAGTCGTTGGCGTCGCCCATGCTTCTGACGTCGAAGGACAGCAGCACATCGGAATTCGGCAGATTGACTTTCTTATAAGCGTGCACGGTCGAAGCGGCGGATACATTATATTTATTAGTAACGCCGTTGGAGGAGGAGATATACAGTTTGTTGTTGTCAAAGCCTTGCGCGGTGCCGATATACCATTTGTTGGTGTTTTCGCCGTTCACGAGCGTCCAGGCGTAGGCGCTGCCATCGTCGAAGTTAGCTGCGACAGGCATATCGCTGGTGATGATGTCGTTGTTGTCACGCGGGAAAAGTTGGATTTCATTGTTGTAGATCGTCACAAAACCGATCACCGTGGCTTGGTCGCCGGCGGCGAAGGTCTTGCTGACCGTCTTGAAGCCGTTGCGCACCACGATGGTGCTGCCGTTCTGCGTGAAGTTGACTTTCGTGGAAGAGCTCGTGTTGAAAGAGCCGGCGGCAAATTCGCCGTTCTCCACCATCACGAGTTGGGAGACGTAATCCTGCGGGTTAGCCAGCAGCTCAGCGGCGGTGACCACCATCGGAGCGACGGCTTCGCCAGCCACACCTGCAGCGGCGTCCGCCACGGGCACGAGTTCGGCAAGACCGTTGTAAATGCTACGGGTACCGACAATACCGCCGGAGATCACATCGCCATTGTTGTATTCGTTGGTGATGACGGGAACGTAGTTGTCGTAAATCAACAGACCGCCGGTAGCGTCTTTGACGTACACGTAGCGGCCGTTACGGAAAACGTAAGTCACATCGCCGGTGATCTTGAACAGGTCAGCGTTTTCAGCTGCATAGAAAGCGGCGATATTGTTGAGGAACACGGGGAAAGAGTATTGCGCGGTGGCCACAGCGCTGGTATCCTCGCCGAGGATGGCGCAAGCGGCAACTTCAGCAGTGGCGCTGATGGTGAAGGGAGCATTGTAGAGCACGGGAGCCGCGCCATTGATGGAGTAGTAGATGTTGGCGCCGGCGGTCTCACAGGTAAGGGAGATCGTCTGCTCGGTGTAGTAGTTGCCGGAAGGAACAGAGAACGTGGGTGCAAGCACAGCAGGGGGAACCGCATTACCATAGGTAACAACGATGGAGAGGATACGGAGCTGCGTGTTGTCCGCACCTGTCACCGCGTTGCAGAACGTGAGCGAGGAGGTTGCGTGCAATCCGGTAAAAGTATAGATCGTACCGTTAGCTTCGGAGGTCTCCACTGCGCCGCCGTCAACCGAAAGACCGACGGTCGGGGCATAGTTGGCGCCTGTCGCAATGATGGAGAGACCGGTGATTTCATAGCCGGCCTGCGGCACCAAGGTCATGGAATTGCCATTGCCATCCTGTTTGTGGCCGTAGAAACGCGCCGCAGGCGGGATGGAGGTGGAGTAGAAGGTGGGAGCAGTACCTGCCGCGTTTTGGGCGCAGGTAAAGCTGATGACACTGTTGATGTCACCACCCGTGATAACCTGAGCGTTGGCATATCCTTGATCCGAGAAGACAAACGTCACCTCATCGGCAAAGACATTGCCGACCGCCATCAGCACTATCAGCATGAGGGCGGCAAAGCGCTTGACCTGTTTGGTCAGCCTCTTTAAAATGTAAGCTTTTCTCATAGTTTGTAAATTTTATGAATAATAATTAATTTTAGTTTCTACTTGATTCTATTCGTTTTTACATACTTTTCACACAATATACAATATCTAATATACCAAGCCGCAAAGATACTCTTTTTTTAATATGGTCGGACATAAAATTTTTTTTTCATGAAAAAGCGCCGCCCGACCCTCCCCCATAAACTCTAAACTTTAAACCTTAAACTCTAAACAAAAAAAGTGTATCTTTGCCCCCGTATAAAAAAGCAAACTTAAACCCAATAAAATACCGATAAGTATGAAAGACAACATCACGATGAGCTTGAACCCGCTCGTGAATTATTTCAAGAAAAGTCCTAAGGAATTCACCAAGGCGGACATGATCAAGTATGTGGAAGAGAACAACATCCCGATGGTGAACTTCCACTATGTGGCCGGTGACGGGCGCATCAAGACCCTCGGTTTCGTGCTGCACAGCCGCGAGTATCTCGAGCAGATCCTCTCCAACGGCGAGCGCGTTGACGGTTCCAACATCTTCCCGGCCTTCATCCACGCCGGCTCCAGCGACCTTTACGTGATCCCGCGCTTCTCCACCGCGTTCCTCAACCCGTTCACCGAAATCCCCACCCTCTCCTTCCTCTGCTCCTACTACAACAACGAGGGCAAACCGTTGGAGAACTCCCCGGAATACATCCTGCGCAAGGCCGCCAAGTCGTTCACCGAAGTCACCGGCAACTACTTCCAGGCCATGGGCGAGCTGGAATACTACGTCATCGGCGATGAGGACGACCTGTTCACCATCCCCGACCAGAAAGGCTACCACGAGTCCTCCCCGTTCACCAAGTTCGAGCATTTCCGCGCCGAGTGCATGCTCAACATCGCCAAGATGGGCGGCCTGATCAAATACGGCCACTCCGAGGTGGGCAACTTCACCATGGACGGCAAGATCTACGAGCAGAACGAGATCGAGTTCCTCGTCACCGACGTGCAAGACGCCGCCGACCAGCTGATCCTCGCCAAGTGGATCATCCGCAACTTAGCTTACGAATACGGCTTCGACGTGACCTTCTCGCCGAAGATCACCACCGGCAAGGCGGGCAGCGGCCTCCACATCCACACCTGCATCGTCGATGGCAAGGGCAAGAACCAGATGGTGACCAAGGGCAAGCTCAACAGCATCGCCAAGACCGCCATCGCGGGCTATATGACCTGCGCCGGCTCCCTCACCGCCTTCGGCAACACCAACCCGACCTCCTACTTCCGCCTCGTGCCGCACCAGGAGGCTCCCACGTCCGTCTGCTGGGGCGACCGCAACCGCTCCGTGCTCGTGCGCGTGCCGCTGGGCTGGACCCACAAGAACGACATCGTGGCCGAGCTCAACCCGCTGGAGAAGGCCGTCAACAAAGACCGTTCCCAGAAACAGACCGTCGAGTTCCGCTGCCCGGACGGCTCCGCCGACATCTACCTGTTGCTCGCCGGACTCGTCTGCGCCGCCCGCCACGGCTTCGAGATGGAGAACGCCCTCGAATACGCCAAATCCACCTACGTGGACGTCGATATCCACCGTCCGGAGAACAAGGCCCTCGTGGAGAAGCTGGCCCAACTGCCCGCCTCCTGCTGGGAGTCCGCCGACGAACTCAGCGCCCACCGCAACATCTTCGAGGCCCACGGCGTCTTCGACCGCTCCATGATCGACGACATCATCAAACAGCTCAAATCCTTCGACGACCGCAAAATCCGCGAACAAATCGTCAAAAAACCCGAGCTGATGGCCCAAATGGTGAAAGAATACTTCTATTGCGGCTAATATCCTGGTTTAGAGCCAAAAGCCAAAAGCTAACAGCTAAAAACCAAAAGCCAAAACCAGAGGCGTTGCAGCAACGTCTCTGGTTTTTTTTAATGTGATGTGACAAATCCGGTGTTTCGTGCGACACGCATTTCGAAGAGAAAGTTTGCATGAATTTTTTCAAAAAAAAAAATCCTATTGCGGTTGTAAATAAAAAAATGTAATTTTGCAGGTTGATATATTGGACAATTAGAATCATCGGTTATGAGAAAAAATATACTCTTTTTATTCCTGTTTGCAGTAAGTTTCTGGCTGGTCGGTCACGCGCAGAACAACGTGACGGTGCAGTCTCTGCAGAACGTCCATGTGGACACCATTTTGAAATATAACCTCGCGGGTGAGGGTGTGGAACTGAGCAACGGCCGGTTCAACTTGCTCCCGGGCGTTGTCACCTCCAACCAAATCGGAAAGTTCAAACGGAACAATTACACGCTGTTTCCGTTCGACTCGGGCTTGGTGATGACCACAGGAGCCTGCTCGGTGGCTGCAGGTCCCAACAGTTCCGGCAGCTCGTCGAGCACCGCCAACGTCACCTATCATGACGCGCTGCTGCAGCAATACAACCAAGGTTATACCGTGCAGAACAGCGCGGCGTTGGATTTCGACTTCCTGGCCTACGCCGACACCTTCGCCTTCCACTACATCTTTGGTTCGGAGGAGTACCCGACGTTCGTGTGCGCCAGCTACAACGACCTGTTCATCTTCCTGCTCACCGGTCCCGACCCGGTCACCGGCCTTGTCACCACCCGGAACGTGGCGGTGATCCCCGGCACGGTTACGGCGGCCAACCCGCAAGGTCTCCCCGTCTCCATCAACACGGTGAACGGCGGTGCCACCAGCAGCGGCGGTGCCTCCTGCTACAGCGGAACCTACTCGGCCTACTACATCTCCAACGGTAACGGCGGAGGTGCCAACGGCATCGAATACAACGGCTACACCGTGGAACTCTCCGCCGAGGGCGTCATCAACGCCTGCGACACCTACCACATGCACCTCGCCATCTGCAACGCCGGCGACAACTCCTACGACTCCGGCGTGTTCCTCGAAGGCAAGAGCTTCAAGAGCGAGATGACCACCAAGCTGCTGATGCGCAATTCCTACTGCCTGCACGAGCCCATCGTCTTCGAATACCAGGCCGAAAACGTGGACACCGTCTTCATCCTCACCCCGAGCGGCGACACCTTGTGGGCGCCCTTCACCATCCCAAGCGCCATGCCCAGCGACTCCGGACAGTACACCCTATTCGTCCACAAAGCCATCCAATGCGCGAACATCTGGGCTTCCGACAGTATCGACATACACGTCATCAACACCTACAAGCCCGACCTCGGCGAGGACCAGTGGCACTGCACCGGCGAGTTGATCACGCTCAACTCCAACTACGACACCGCCGCGATCATGAACTGGAACACCGGCGACAACACGCCCAGCATCGAGGTGCTCACCGCCGGCGAATACATCCTCGAGGTGGAGATGTTCAACCCCAACACGAACACCTACTGCTGGAGCTCCGACACGGTGAACATCAACTACTGGCCGCTGCCGAAACCCGATTTCGAGGCCGACGTGACCTCCGGCTGCACCCCCGTCATCTCCCGCTTCACCAACCTCACCGCCACCACCTCCGACTCCATCAGCTGCGAATGGACCTTCTTCGACGAGAACTTCAACATCATCGACTTCTCGTACGAAAGAGACCCCATCATCCACTTCAACGACGCCGGCAACTTCTCCGTGAAACTGGTCATCACCACCTCTGAAGGCTGCCAGGACTCCGTCATCAAATGGAATTACATCACCACCTCGCCGCAACCGCAGATCGACTTCCTCGCCACTCCTGAAACCTGCATGATGAGCGAAACCAACGGCCAAATCGACTTCACCGCCTACCTCTCCGACAATGTGGTCGGCGACGTGATCAACAACCTCACCTGGCACTTCGGCGACGGGGAACAGACCACTGGCGAGACCAATACCACCCACCAATACGCAACGTGGGGCGACTATGTTGTCTCGCTCTCCCTGATCACCGAATCGGGCTGCGGCGACTCCGTGAGCCACACCATCATCATCGAGGACGACCTCATCTTCCCGAACGTGATCACCCCCAACGGCGACGGCATCAATGACGTATGGGCCATCGAGAACCTCAACACCGACATCAATCCCGAGGATCCCGACGAATACCGCCACAACGAGCTGCGCATCAGCGACCGCTACGGCAAAGTGGTGTTCCACGCAAAGAACTATGACACCTGGTCGAAAAACGGACAAGTCAACTTGGGCTCCAACCCGTTCACCGGCGAAGGTCTCAGCGACGGCATTTACTACTATTCGTTCAGCTACAAGGGAAAAGCCAAGACCACCACGTGGCACGGCTCCATCACAATATTACGGTAACGGCTGTTGGCTGTTGGCTATTGGCTGTTGGCTATTGGCTGTTAGCTATTGGCTATTGGCTATTGGCTAAAAGCTAAAAGCTAAAAGCTAAAGGCTAAAGGCTAAAGGCTAAAAGCTAAAAGCCAAAAGCTAAAGGCTAAAGGCTAAAAGCTAACAGCTAAAAAGGCTAAACCGCCGATCAGCAGCCCTAATGCCATCGTTATTCCTTTCATAATCAAAAAATTACGCTTTGACTGCGCCATAAGCGGGATGCCCGCATGGCCGTTCTGTGCGATGGAATTGGCCAGCAACACGGCGAAGGGAATGTTGCCTTGCAGGAACAGCATCACGAAGATGAGATGCGGGCCGGAGACCGGGAGGAACCCGACGCCCACGGCAATGAGCAGCAACAGCCACTTGGTCCAGGCGTTGTGCTCCATGATAGCCTGCAAATCCACAAAATGGTTGAGGACACCTAACACCAAAAGCGTTCCGAAGGCGTACAGGAACAGCTTGAGCGCGTGCTGTTTGATGACGTGCTCCCACACGTGCTCGCGCAGGTAATGCGACAGCCGCTCGCGAAACGATTTCCCGTGATTTTCCGGTCGTTCGTGCCGATGCTCCTCATGGATGACAAAATCGTGATTTTCAAATGTAACTATTTTGTTTTCAGGAACTTTCAACAATACAAGTCCGACTACAAATCCGATGGCGAAGAGAATGCCGGTCAGGATGAGCGCCTGTTTCGGGCTTTCGGCGGCGAGAAAGAGCGCTTCGTCGCCGAACGTGGCCACCATGCCGCCGATGAGTGCCCCGAAGGAGAGCAGCCGGTGGGTGAACAGCGACACCACGACGAAACCGCCCGCGCACCCGGGAATCGCGCCGAGCAGGCACGCCAAGGCCAACTCCGCCACGGGCTTCCCGTGCAATTTCTTAAATAAACGTCCTGAAGATGAGATGTTTATAGACTCCACCACCGCCATCAGCAATAATACCAACAGCGTGATGGAAACCGACTCTCGTAACGCTTCCCAAAATATATGCAATGTGGTTTGCATTATAGGTTATGATTATTGATTGCGGACGTATGCGATACGTCCCTACATACTCCCAAAACTACTAACTGCTAACTACTAACTGCTAATTAACTATAGATTCAGGTTTTTCACAATGGTGGGATCCGTTTTTTTCGCGCCCCAGACTTTGGCGGAGATGTCGTGAGCCTCCTTGGGGGTCAGCAGGTCGTAATGCTCCATGGCGCGTTGCACGAAAATGCACTGCTGGATCTGGGCCTTGTCGGTGACCACCGCGTCGGCGAGCGCCTTGCAGGAGGGGTATCCGCACAGGTGGCAATCGACCTGCGGCAGGCTCTGGTTGATTTCAAACGCCCGTTTCATCTTCTGCATGGCCGCCGCCACATTGTCGTCCATCTTGTCCATCGAGCGCGGCTCCACATTGCTGACATGGCGCTTCGGCGCGAGGTAGTCGAAATAGTTGAGCAAATCGTTGTCCTCCGCGTCCACTTCCTCGGAGCACTTCTGCATCCGCTTGCGTTGACGTTCGATCATGAGGAAACGGTTCTCCGCCGTGAGAATGCCACCGCAGCAGCTGCCGTCACAGGCGCGAAGTTCAAGGAAATCAATGTCTTGGATATCCTCATCCTCCACCTTTTCCAGAAACTCGGAAACGTTGTGGATGTCGTCAATCGCCAAATTGCGGCCGGTGCGTAACATCTTGGTCTCGCCACCGGTGAGCGGATAGGTTATGCTGGCCTTCGACAGGCGGTGGAAGCGTGCCGACTCGTCGCACATCTTGTATTCACCCGTCTTGATAACCCGCAACACCTTGCTATACAGATAGTTCATATTAATCACACCCGACACAGGAGATTTTTCCTCACCCACGGGGCTCTTGATGGCGGCAATCTTCGCGGCGCACGGCGACACGTAAAAGATGCCGATGTCCTCCTCCTTGACCCCTTTCTCCGTCAAACTCTTCTTGATGTATTCGGCGGTCATGTCGAAAGGCGCTTTCACGAGGTAGATATTGTCCACCAGAACGGGGAACTTCACCTGGATCAGTCGCACGATGGCCGGGCAGAACGACGAAATGACCGGTTTCTCGTAAGGGACGTTCCCTTTTTCGAGATCCCTGCGAAGATATTCTTTGATAAAGTCCACGCTTTTCTCCACCTCGTAGATGTCTTTGAAACCGAGGTGCAGCAGAGCAGAAAGAATCGTCCGCTCGCGGATTTTCTCCTCAAACTGGGACAGGAAGATGGAAGGCACGAGCAGCACCGGGTATTTGTAGTCGTAAACCGTCTGGAAGTCGTCCTGCTCGATGTAGATGGCGTTCATCGGGCAGGCCACGTAGCAACGCCCGCAATCGACGCAGCGGTTCGGGTCGAGCACCGGATGCCCGTCCTCCACATGTATCGCGCTCGTGGGGCACACGCCCGTGCAATGCGAACAGCCAATACAGAGGTCGTATTTGAATTTTAATGCGTGGTGGAAATCTTCAGCCATGATGAATGGTTAAGGGTTAAAGGTTAGAAGGTTAGGAGGTTAGGAGGTTAGGAGGTTAAAGGTTAGGAGGTTAGGAGAATAACGGGTTGATGGGCGTTGCGGAGACGCGGCATGGCACGTCTCTACTGAAAATAGTTGATGAATTCGATGGTGGTGCCTTTGCCGACTTCGGAGGTGATGTTGAGGGAATCCGAATTGTTTTTGATGTTGGGGAGGCCCATGCCGGCGCCGAAGCCCATCTCACGGACTTTCTGGGAAGCCGTGGAGTAGCCTTTCTGCATGGCCTTGTCGATGTCGGGGATGCCGGGGCCTTCGTCGGCGAGCACGATTTTGACGTGGTCTTCCTCCAAATCGACGGTGATGTCGCCGCGGTAAGCGTGGGCCACGATGTTGACTTCAGCCTCGTAGAGCGCCACGACCGTCTTCTTCACGATTTCGGGACTGACCCCGATCTTCTTAAGCATCCGTTTCACCTGGCTGGATGTGGAACCCGCGTTGGTGAAATCACCGCCTTCTACATGGTAAACAAAATTCATAATGTCAGATTTGGTTAATAATCAGATGGTTAATAAACGGCCGGCAAACCGGCATTGTACAGGATACCGGAGGTCTTGTACATGGAGAACTCTGTCCGGATGACCACCATGTCGTTGTCCTCGGCCAGCTCTTTCATCTCCTCGGTCACCTCCTTGCCGCGCACAATCAACAGGTAGCTGATGTCGGACATCTCGCAAGTGCGGATAGACTGCAGATTGCTCAAACCCGTGAGCAACAAAAGGTTGTTAACATCTTTCAAGGTAAGCACGTCGCTCATCAGATCCGACGCGAACACGCATTCAATCTGTTGGTTGAGATACTCTTCTCCACAAATGATCTCACCTTGCACCAGCGTTTTAATTTCTTCGAGTGTCATTTTCTACAATGTTTCAATTCGTGTTTTTAAAAATAATCTGCAAAGATACTTTTTTTTTAAATTGCACGTTATCCTAATGTTTTCTGATTTTTATGTACTTTTGCAGCCTCATTCTGAAACCCTAAACCCTAAACCCTAAATTATGAACATATTAGGACTTTGCATTTTAGCGAGCGTCGCGATTTTGGTCGCGGGCGCGGTGTATGTCACGAAAATGGTCATGGAAGCGAAGGCGAAGATGGCCGCGTTGGAGGCCAGCAAGGGCAACCGGGCGGCGATACTGCCGTTGCGGCTCCAGGCTTACGAACGCATGGCGCTGTTTCTCGAGCGCATCGACCCCAACCAGCTGGTGATGCGCATCCACACGGGCGGGCTGACCGTCTCCCAAGAACAGAACCTCCTGCTCACCGCCATCCGCAGCGAATTCGAGCATAACCTGTCGCAGCAGATCTACATCTCCGACAACGTCTGGCAGAAGGTCTGCGACGCCAAGGGCGACATCGAGGCCATCATCAACACCGTGGCCGCCGACATGGACAAGGACGCCGAGAGCCGCGAGTTCGCCGAAACCGTCCTCGCCGTGACCTCCCAAAAACCCGTGGTGGAGTTGGCTATTCAGATTCTGAAGGCCGATATGCAGAAGTGGGCATACTAACGAGTTAGTAGTTAGTAGTTAGCAGTTAGTAGTTGGCCGGCAACCGTTAACCATTAACCGTTAACCATTAACCAAATTTTTTGTATTTTTGCACCGCAATTTTACATCCTATCATAAAAATTAATAAGAACAAAGAATCATTATGAACAACGCCAATTATGTATTCAGAGAGCCGAAGAATGAACCGGTTTTCTCTTATGCACCCGGCACGCCGGAAAGAGCACTGCTCCAAAAAGAACTGGAAAGACAATACAACCAAGAGATTGAGATCCCGCTGATCATCGGCGGCAAAGAGGTCAAGACCGGTGACATGGGACAGGTGGTGATGCCCACCGAGCACAATCATGTGCTGGCAAGATACCACAAAGTGGGCGCCAAAGAGGTGCAGATGGCCATCGACGCAGCCATGGCTGCCAAGAAAGATTGGGAGGAGACTCCGTGGATCCAACGCGCCTCCATCATGATGAAAGCCGCCGAGCTGCTCGCCACCAAATACCGTTACATCCTGAACGCCTCCTGCATGTTAGGACAGGGCAAGAGCCCCATGCAGGCCGAAATCGACTGCCCGTGCGAGGCCATCGACTTCCTGCGTTTCAACACCTATTTCGCCTCCCAGCTCTACAGCCAGCAGCCCATTTCGGACCACGCCACGCTGAACCGCAACGAATACCGCGGCATGGAAGGTTTCGTGTACGCCATCACCCCGTTCAACTTCACCTCCATCGCGCTGAACCTGAACGTGGCCCCCGCCCTCATGGGTAACGTCACCATCTGGAAACCGTCCACCACGGCCATCCTTTCCAACTACTACCTGATGAAACTCCTCCAGGAGGCCGGTCTTCCCGACGGCGTCATCAACTTCCTGCCCGGCAGCGGCTCCGTCATCAGCAGCGTCGCCTTCAAGTCGCCGCACTTGGCTGGTATCCACTTCACCGGCAGCACCGGCACTTTCAAGAGCTTCTGGAAACTCATCGGCGAGAACATCGACATTTACAACACCTACCCGAAGATTGTGGGTGAGACCGGCGGCAAGGACTTCATCTTCGCCCACAAGACCGCTCCCGCCCGCGAACTGGCCGTCGCCATCCTGCGCGGCGCCTTCGAGTACCAAGGCCAGAAGTGCTCCGCCGCTTCCCGCGCCTACGTGCCCGAATCCATCTGGGAGGAAACCCTGCAACATATCAAAGACATGATGAAGACCGTGAAGATGGGTGATGTCCGCGACTTCTCCAACTTCGTGAACGCCGTCATCGACGAGAAATCCTTCGACAACATCGCCGGCTACATCGACCGCGCGAAAGCTTCCCCGGACGCTGAAATCGTGCTCGGCGGCAACTACGACAAATCCGTCGGCTACTTCGTGGAACCCACCATTATCCTGGCCAAGACCACGGATTACGAGTCCATCCGCGAAGAAATCTTCGGACCGGTCATCACGGTGTATGTCTATGAAGACGACAAATACGAGGAAATGCTGCATGTTTGCGACGAGACTTCGCCGTATGCGCTCACCGGCTCCATCATCGCCCGCGACCGCTACGCGATCATCCAAGCTGAGAACATCCTGCGCCACTGCGCCGGCAACTTCTACATCAACGACAAGCCGACAGGCGCGGTGGTGGGTTGCCAACCCTTCGGCGGCGCCCGCGCTTCCGGCACCAACGACAAGGCCGGCAGCATTCTCAACTTGGTTCGCTGGATCAGCTCCCGCTGCATTAAGGAAACCTACGTTCCTGCAACGGATTACGGCTATCCGTTCCTCGGATAACCCGATTTGTTTCATAACTTTATGTCAGGCGGCTCCAAACGGTGCCGCCTTTTTTTGTCATGAAACCTCCTACCCTACCGGAATTTCCGATGGTTGAGGAAACGGTTCTCCCGCTCGATCTCCGTCATCCGCGCCCGCGTCTCCTCCGTGAAGAAAGACTCCGCCAATTTTTCCTCCAAATAATTGACAGCCATGTCGTTGGGATGGCAAAGATCCTTGGCGTAGAAACGATAGTCGCGCAAATCGTCCATCAGATACTCGTAAGCGGGGAAATAAAACGTGAACTCGTTGTCCACCAATTTCTCGACACTCAGCAACAGAACGGATTTGCTCAGCGCGTTTTCGTGCGCACCGTCGCCCAAGTGCCGCACCGGACTGACCGTGAAGATAACCTTCATCTCCGGACAAGCCTCCTTCAGCAACGCGAGCGTGCTATTCCACTGGGACACAATCTTTTTCACATCCAAACGCAACCGCTCGAACTGGTGGTTCGGGATTTTGTGGCAGTTGGAGACAATCAGATCACGCGGGATGAACTTGTAGCAGAACGCTGTGCCGAACGTGATGAACAGGTAGCGGGTTTTGCGCAGGAAATCCGCACAACGCTCCAGATTTTCATCAATATTGGATTCGAACTCTTCGAAATTCTCCTTCGAAAAGCGGCCGTGGTGGGCAAAACTGACCCAAAGGTCACGATATTTGTAAAAGTATCGGTTTTTGTCGAACAGGTCGGGCTGAAGCATATAGCGTATAGCCCTGTCGATGGAAATCGGGTTGAAGAGCACCCCGAACGGGTTGGAACAAACCTCGAAGCGGTGCGTGTCGAAATAGTGGCCCATGTTGTCGGAGAAGCAGGATCCGACCAACATCACGGAATCGGTCTCCTCGATGTGGAACGGAAACTCAGGGGCGGGGATTATGGTTCTGAACTGCATAGTCTATTATTTGGGTATCAACAATTTAGCGAATTTTAAAACTAACGTTTTCGTACCAACGGTGTCGAAATGCACCACGGCACGGGCATCGGGTCCGGCACCTTCCACCGACTGGACGCGTCCGAAACCGAACTTGTTGTGATAGACGCGCACGCCCGGCTGGATGGACTCCGGGGCGGCAAGCTCGCCGATCTGCTCGAGGTTCACCTCCGTTTTCGTCTTCACCACAGGCTTGGGCGCGGGAGTAACCGGCTTGCGGGGTTCCCGACTGCCGAACGACGGCCGCGAACCGCCGGTGTTGAAGCGGAAACCGCCCGTTTTGGACTCGGAACCGCGCCACCCGAACACGTCATCATCGCTGCCCTTGGATGCCTTCATCGTCACCTTCAGGAAGCGGCTGGGGATTTCGTCCAGGAAACGGCTGTCCTCGCACGGGCGCCGCTGTCCGTACTGGAACCGCGACATGGCCATGGTGAGGAACACCTGCTTGCGGGCACGCGTGAGCGCCACGTAAAACAGCCTCCGCTCCTCCTCCATCTCGTGGCGCGAATCCAGACTCATGGACGACGGGAAAAGGTTCTCCTCCATTCCGGAAACGAACACGTAATCGAACTCCAAACCTTTCGCGGAGTGGATGGTCATCAGCCGCACCACGTTCAAATCCTCGTCTTTTTCGCCCTTGTTCAGGTCTTTTTCGTCCAGCAAAGAGACGGACTCCATATATTGGTCCAACGACGGGAAATAGGTCTCCAGCATCTCGCCGGTCTCCTCGTTGAGGATGTTTTCCGGCTCGCGTTCCGTGAAGCTCTTCATGGCGTTCAACAGCTCGTTGACATGGTCGGCGCGTTCCTTCTCCTCGACGTTCTCGTTCAAGGCCTGGGCCACGCCGGACTTGCTGACAATCTGCATACCCAACTCATAGGCATCCATTTTGGTCAGCTGTGCCGAGAAACCGCTGATCAGGGTGGCGAAATCGCGCAGTTTGGCCGTCACCCCGCCGTTGAGTCCGGTGTTGAAGCGCTCCGGCGCAGCGACGACCTCCCACATCGGCACGCGGGCTTCCTGAGCCGTAGCCGCCACCCGCGCCACCGTGGTGTCACCGATGCCGCGCATGGGGAAGTTGATCACGCGGCGCAGCGACTCCTCGTCGTAATGGTTGATCACCAACCGGAAATAGGCCAGCATCGTCTTGATTTCCTTACGGTTATAGAAAGAGATGCTGCCGAAAATCTTATACGGGATGTGTCGCTTCACCATCGCCTCCTCAATGGCACGCGACTGCGTGTTCGTGCGGTACAAGATGGCGAACTGCCGGTTCTCGACGTGGTCGCGCATCTGCGTCTCGAAAATCTTGTTGGCAATCTCCTGCGCCTCCTCGAGGTCTGACCCGGCACGGATAATCTCGATTTTCGGGCCCTCGACATTCTCCGTCCAGACCTCCTTCGGCATCCTGTCCTTGTTGTGGCTGATGACCGCGTTCGCCGCGTTCACGATGTTCTGCGTGGAACGGTAGTTCTGCTCCAACTTGAAGATGCGCGTGGCCGGATAGTCGCGCTTGAAATTGAGGATGTTCTGGATGTCGGCGCCCCGGAAACCATAAATACTCTGCGCATCGTCGCCCACCACACAAATATTCTGGTTCAACGCCGCCAAACGTTTGATGATCAAGTACTGGGCGAAGTTGGTGTCCTGGTACTCGTCAATCAGGATATAGTTAAAACGGTTCTGATACTTGTACAATGCCTCGGGCGAATCGCGCAACAGCACATTCATGAAGTACAGCAGGTCGTCGAAGTCCATGGCATTGGCCTTGTGCAGACGGTCGTTGTATTTGGCGAAGATCTGCGAAATCATCGGCTTGTTGGACATGCGGTCGGCGGCCTGGATGTCCGGGTTGTCGGCATATTCCTGCGCGGACAACAGACTGGACTTGGCCATCGAGATACGGCTGAGGATGAAACCCGGGGTATATTGTTTGGGGTCGAGCCCCATCTCTTTCACAATGCTCTTGATCAGCGATTTCGCGTCGTCAGTATCATAAATGGTGATATTGTTGCTGAAGCCGATCTTTTCGGCCTCGACGCGAAGGATACGGTAGAACACGGAGTGGAAGGTGCCCATCGTCACGGCACGGGCGAGCTCCGCACCCACCAACTGGACGATACGCTCGCGCATCTCCGCCGCCGCCTTGTTCGTGAACGTGAGCGCCAGAATGCGGTACGGATTGACATTTTTCACCGCCAACATGTAGGCGATACGATAGGTGAGCACTCGGGTCTTTCCAGAACCAGCACCAGCCAAAACCATCACCGGACCCTCCGTCTGAGTTACCGCAATCTGTTGTTGTTCATTAAGTTCCGATAAAATTTTCTCTTCTTGGTTCATTTGTTTTATGTAGTTGAAAAGCGTTAATTTTAAGAGTTAATTGTTAAATTTGACTTATAAAAAAATTATTTCAAAACTAATTTTCATAAGAAAAATTTTTTATCTTTGCGCGTCGAAAGCAATGACAAGAAAAAGGGCCGCCGGTAAGTCCCACCTGATTTTTACACATTATCATAAAGTCCCACCTTTCAATAATTTGGCAATTACTCAATAAAAATCCGGCAGCCCCTTTTTTTTTATCTACAGTTAATCCTCCAGTTGGCTTATGACTTCCTCCACCTGGGCATACAGTTCTTCAAACCCTTCGTTGTTCATGAACACATAGTCGGCCATCTGCATGCAACGGCCGAGGTTTTGGTGGTTGGGGTCGTCGGAGGTCATCTCGCGTTCCTCGTTTTCGAGAAAAGTCTCGAAGGAGACATGATCGGTTTCAGACCCGCGGCCCACAATCCGCTCGTAACGGATTTTCGGGTCCGCGTCCACGCCGAAGAGCAAGAAATGTTCGTGCTGTCGCAACGACTCGACCTCGCCGGGCGTGCGAACACTTTCGATGATGGCGTTTTCGCCGGCCTCGGCAGCCTGGAGGTAGAGTTGGTCGGTGATATACGAGGGACAGTGCGTGGCCCGCAAATCGTTGGCCAACACCACAAACGTGTCACGGTTCAGCTCCATCCCTCTCCGCTGCGCCTCCTCAATCAGGTAGCCACGCACAGAGTAGTGCCGATAGCCGTAATGTTCCTTCAGATAATCGACGATGGTGCCTTTCCCGGCGCCGAGGGTTCCTGTGATACCTATGATTTTCATAACATTAGAAAAAAAGAGGTGGCACATTGCTGCGCCACCTTCGGGATTTACTGAATGGCAGCGGAGATTTTGGCCGCAATCTCGGCGAACTCCTCCTTGGTGAGTTGCACACGCGGTGCTTTGAAGTCAAGGTCGCCCACCCCGTTGATCGGGACGAGATGGATGTGGTTGTGCGGCACATCGATGCCGATGACCGCCACGCCGATACGCTGGCAGGGCAGCACCTGCTTCATGGCCTTGGCCACCTTCTTCGCGAAGACCATCATATCGCCCAACATCTGGTCGTCCAAATCGAAAATATAGTCGTTCTGGAGTTTGGTGATCACAAGGGTGTGACCTTTGGCCAACGGCGAGATGTCGAGAAACGCGAAGAAACGGTCGTCTTCGGCAATCTTATAGCAAGGGATTTCCCCTTTGACGATTTTAGTGAAAATAGTCTCTTCCATAATGGTGAAATTAACGTGAAATATCTAAGATTTGGAATTCCATCACGCCTGCGGGCGCCTGAACGGAAACCGTGTCTCCTTTGGAGTTGCCGATGAGGGCTTTGGCGATAGGGCTGGAAACGGAAATCTTACCGCCCTTGAGGTCCGCTTCAGACTCAGGGACAATGGTGTACGTCATCTCCATTCCGTTCTTCAGGTTCTTGATTTTCACAATGGAATAGATCAGCACTTTGGAAACATCGATCTTGGATTCATCGAGGATGCGGGCCTTGGCGATGAGGTTTTTGAGATTGGCGATCTTCAGTTCGAGCATTCCCTGTGCCTCTTTGGCGGCATCATACTCGGCATTTTCCGACAGGTCTCCCTTGTCGCGGGCCTCGGCAATCGCCTGTGAGATTTTCGGACGCTCTACAGCCTCCAACTGGTTTAATTCACGCTTCAGGGCATCCAAACCCTCCTGCGTATAATACTTTACATCTTCCATATTTAGGTTATAAATTTACACAAATAGAAGAGACCTTGACAGTCTCTTCTATTTTCATAATATACAATAAAATAATCGGTTCTTTACAAGGCCACCTTGATGCCCATATAGTGGTTACCTCTCCATCTGTTGGTGAATCTGTAACCATAATCAATATAGAGTCTAGGACCAACGGCGTGTTTCTGACGCTCCTTGGTGAAAGGAATGCAGACGGAAGCACCCACTGCGGGGCCAGTGAAGAAAGAGTCGCTGTTCAGCAGGATAGCAGCGGTCTCATTTTCGTTGGACTTGGCACCTCTGCCGATGTTCTCAAGACCGTAACCGGCGCGAATCATGAAGATGTTGCGGAAACCGTACTCCAAACCGATGGCGAAAACGTCACGGGTGTAGGAGTTTGCGGTGAAGGTACCGGCGAAGGTGAGTCTGTGCTCGGCGTTGTCACGGGTAAGGCCTTCTTCGCGAAGTTCCTCCTTCGTGAATTCAGCATATTCCTTGCCGAAGAACAGAAGGTCGTAAGAGACACCGATGGAGAGCAGGGAGGGCATTTCAAATTCGGCGGAACGCATTTCGAGGGTTTGCTCGAAATCTTGGCTGGGGATGCGTGCGCGGACGGAAAGACCGTCACCGGTATAGTGCATCGGCAGACCGATGTTCTTCAAGGTGACACCGATTTTGAAGTTCTCGTATTTACCCGTCACATATTGGACACCGGCATCGATGGCGAAGCCCGTGGCCTTGGAGTCGGAAATACGCTCGTTGATAACCTTGATGGAGATACCGCCCTTGATGAAGTTGTTGAAGGACTTGGCGTAGTGCAGGCCGATGTAGGTGAGTGTGGGGCTGAATGTACCCAGACCGCCTTCAGGTTGCTCCGTGGTGGTAATCGGAATATCACCGAAGCTTTGGGAGAAGAAGGAGACGGAAATCACACCGAAATCTCTCTGTTTGCCAAGTTTCTGGGCGATGGCCATGGAGTTGATGGCAATGCCGCAATTGGAACCCACCAAATATTGGGTTCTGTTGAAGGCAAGCTCCGTTTTGCGGACTCCGGTCAGACCGGCGACATTGGAGAACACGGACTCCAGTCCGCGCACCTCAGCCACACCGGCGCCGGCCATACCGCTTGTGCGAGCCCACGGGTCAATCAACAAGTGGGAAGCACCTGCCTGACCTGAACGGTCTCTGTTACCTGCAAACACCATGGAGGTGCTTGCAGATACGAGAGCGATAATTGCGCAAATTATTAATGATTTATATAGATTTTTCATATTCTCTGTTTTTTAAGATTAATAATTTTAGAAACCATTCAAGTCTGTAGGACGCATGTTACAGAAGAATTTCAACGTACGCTCGCCAATGCCAGGCGCGTCAACATGGATAATATAGACACCGCTGGCGATCGGAATGTTGGCATGGTTCTTCAGATCCCATTCCACGAAGGAGGTGGCGTCGGAACCGTGTGTGAGCGTTCTGATCATCGTGCCGTTGACGGTGTAGATGGAAATCGTACAGTAAGCCGGCAGGTTCACGATACGCACGTAGTTCTCCAAAGCACCGTGCTCGTAGTTGGAGTATCCGTAGTACGGGTTAGGAACGATGTTGATCTCAGAGAGCAAGTTCTCCACATCCTCCACGCGCTCAACCTTTTCAGGAGCGATGTTACGGGTGGTGAACTCATACATCGGATAACCGCTGTTCTGGTTGGCGTTAGGCGACTGACTCGGATCATCGTACCAACGGGAAGAGTATCTCATGTACGGACGGGAGACACGCAACTTGATGGTAGCGGTAGAAGACAACCACTGATCCTCATACATCTGAGTGGGCATCGGGATGCTGGTCCACATCACATTGTTGAAGACCTGCATCTTCATGGACTTACGACCTTGGGTCGTGAGGTTGCCGGTGGGCAGTTGTTTGAACTTCTCGCTCAGCCACTTGCACTCATCGTACGGACCACACTCATAGTAAGGATACGTATGACCGTCGCTGCCAGTGAAGGTGTTACCGTGAGTAGTACCGGCGGCCGTCACCGTCTGGTAGCTGTCGTTGTAGTTTCTCTTACGGTTGGAGAAGCGGTAGAACGTGTTAGCCGTGTTACCGGAGCTGCCGACCACATAGACATAGTGGCGACCACCGCTGAGAGGCTCACCGAAGGTCATGCCATAAACGTCTCTGTAAGAGTTGTACGTGCCCTCATTCATCGGGATAGGTTGACCTTCCTCGTCGAGAAGGAGCGTGTCGGCATTCAAATCTCTATAGTAAGCGTAAACAGTCGTCGGGTTGAAGATCATGTCGTTACCGTGGTTCAGAACGTCTTCGGAGTTCTCCGCGAACATAATGTTCAGACGCTCACCGGTTTCCACATTGATGGCGTAACCCGGGAACCAACCGAAACCAGTCGTACCGCTGTTATCGGGATTACCGTCTTTGTCAACAGAAGGACAGG
>CACXUB010000006.1:35950-42454 GCA_902770735.1 uncultured Bacteroidota bacterium
GGGCGTGAGGACGATATCCACAGAATAGAGGTTGGTGAGGGTCTGGTTGTAAGATGCCATGTTCGGCACGCCGGTAAGACCGGTGAAGTCGAAGAAGGAGTTGGGAGCAGTCTCACCAGGAGTGATATCCTTCACCAGGAATCTTGCCTTCGGACCACCGTCATAAGGAGAGGTCATCACGTAAGGAGCCCAGGTGCCACCAGCCAAGTCTTCGAACTGTTGGTTAGGATCCATGAATCCACGAACCTTTTCTGTATTGCCGTTGCCGTCAGGAGCGTTGAAGAGGTTGAAGAAGTCTTCAGCACGCCACTTCATATAGTCACATTCCGCTTGGTCAGGCTGGACAGAGTTGCATTCCCACTTGCTGGAAGCGGTCTGTTGTCCGGAACGAATCCAGTTGGCAGGATAATCGCCTTCCAAATCCACAAGACCGGTAAGCCACGGAATGTCACCGTCAAAGGCGATATCGGAACCCAACACGTCGGGCTGAGCGTATTGGCTGATGTTTCCAAAGGTGTATCCGCCATTGTCTTTAATAAACTCATCCAAGTTTCTCTGATAGACCTTGAAGTTGTAATTCTTGATGGAGATGGCGATACCCAGGTCGAGGAACAACTGCTCGTTGGTCATGCTGATAGGCATAGCGGCCGTGGTCACACGGGTGGGGACGGTGTCACCGCCTTCACCGATCGTGTAGATGCCGTTGTCGATAAGCTCTCTATCCGTCACATTGTCGGAAACGATCAACTGCCACATGGTGCTGTCGTTCACATCTTCTGCAATGTCGTTGGGCAGGAACTTCACGATGTAGTCGTAAGGTTTCACCATCAACGGGTCAACCACTTCGATGTTCAGAGGACCATAGTTGTTCTTGTATTGGACATTGTTATAAACATTGTTGGCCAGAATCTTCTCGCGGGACTCGTCGGTCATGTCGAGGAACATACCGCCGTTGCCCTGACCCTCGATACGGGTAATCATAGGCACGTCGCCATAGCTGGAGTTCAGGATGGTCTCAACGGGTTTGTGAGGAATACCCACCGTGGTCTTGATGTTTCTACGACCGGCGAGATAAGGCGTCTGCTGACCGTCGAGGTTGTCGGCATCCAAGCTGAAATGTTTGTACTCGTTGTAACCGTAAGCCAAAACGAGGAAATAGTATTCCTTGTGGTTGACGAGTTTCTTGTTGGTACCGGTGGCGAACTTGTCCTCCGTGATTCTAAAGGAGTGGGAAATACCCTCGTTACCGCCGTTCACCATTTCGGTAGCCACAGAGGTTCCGAGAGCGTCGTTATAAATCCAGTTGATCAACTGGCCGGCGTTGTTCTCGATGTCGCACTGGGCAACCAAGAGAGCCTTGCTGGCATCGTCAAGGTCGGTGACACTGACGGAAGCGTTAGCCAATTGATAAATCTGATAACCTTCGAACTTGTAGGAACGTTGGTCGTGGGTCAGCGTGTCGATCGTTTCAACGGGAACCGTGGAAACCGTGACGATGGTGTCGGGTTCACCGTCAACCGTGTAAGCGTACACCGTGTCATATTGGTTCACGAAAGAGTTGCTGCCGAGGAATCTCGGGATCTGAGGATCCATTTCCTCGTAAGTCTCGTGGTAATTGTTCTTCTGAGGATCGTTGTTGGAGAGGAAGATGATCAACTCGTTCTCCAGCTCGCGGATCGTCACATCGGGAGCGTCAGGACCGTCCAGGGTCTTGAAGCAGTTCTCGAACAGAGACTGGCACTTGTCATCGGCGCGCTTCAGGAGTTCCACAGAAGCCTGAGCACCACCTTGTGCGGCGCGTGCCCACGGAATACCGACGGTAATGTAGTTGACAGCACCGGGTTTCAACGTGAAGGGACCAGCGGACTGCATGAAACGACGGTCGTAAGCAGCGTTACCAACGTTGGCTTCCGTCCAACCGTCAGCACCGTATTGCGTGGGGATGGGGTCGATGCCTTTGGTACCCCAGTTACAGACGTCGGTGAGGGAGGGGAACATGAAGTCACACTCCGGACCGTTACCACCGTTGGAGGTGTGGGCGTTGCCGCCATAACGCATCTTGGAGTTATCACGCCAGATACCGCGCAGCATGTTGTAGTATTCCACAGCGATTTTCGGGTCGCCGGTGACACTCTCGTTGTTGTTGTGATAGACGAAACGTCTCATACCGAAACGCTCGTTGTCGATGATGCTATCGCCGAAGTTCACACCGTTGATAGCCATTTGGTCAAGTTCGTAAGCGCTGTTGAGGAACTTGTCGCAGTATCCGATTTCAGAAGCGCTGTCGGAGTAGAATTTCGGGTTGTCACGACCATCGGGATCCATGTAAGGTCCTTGGAAGAAGTCGACACCCACCGCAGGGGGTTGGTCGCCGTAAGCCCAGTTCTGACCGCTACCATCGACATTGGAGCCGTTGTAGCAATAACCGAGACCACGTCCCACATCGCAACCCACATAGTCGTCGTAAGCGTAACCCAGATCCGGGTCAACCCACTGGGAGAAGTAGGTCTCCGTCAAGGTGTAGGTGGAACGGTTGATGATTTCGTAGGAGTAGAACGTCATGTTGTTCAGTTCGTCGTTGGTGGCGAAGCCGAAGCACTGTCCGCGGATTTCAAGACCGATGGGGTTACCTTGGGTCTCAGTGTGCGGGCCGGCGTTATCGTTGAAGATCCAGAAGAGGGTCTCATCGCCCTTCAACACGTGGTCGGCGTAAATCATACCGTTTGAATTCTGCCAGTCGGAACCGTAGTACATCACATCCTCGGGAGTTCTCGGAAGGGCGTGCTCGGCAGCGCGGGCGATATTGTCCTCCGTCCAAGGACAGAGGTCGTTGTTGATGTCATAGTACGGATAGTCACCGTTTTCAGGATCATAGACACCGTTTTCATTCACATCCTTGAAGGGAGCGAGGTAGTAGGAGTAACCCTCGTCGCCGTGAGCCGGCCAGTTGGCGATGCTTGCGGGCATCACATAACCGGAGGTGTTGTAGCTGGAAATATGCTCGTCAACCTCGGCACGGGTGATCTTGAAATGCTTGTCGAATTTGATACACATGGACTGCGTCGTGCTGGCGCCCGTGATCTTCAGCGGGCCAGGCCAGAAGTCGTCACCGACTTGTCTGAAACGCACGGCGGCCAAGTGCAGCTGACCGTTGGCATCGTGACCACCGATCCACAAGGCGGCGCAGAACATGGAAGTCTTACCGGAACCTCTCGGTACCTCATATTCGGCGACTTCCTTGAACCACATTGTACCACCCGTCTCAATGTAGGCGCGTACATTGTTCACCGTCAACTCATTGGAACCACTTGCAGGAAGACAGGTGGCCGATTCCGCTTTCGGTGAGGAAGAACTTCTAACCACTCCTTTTACTTTTTCGGCACGCAGCGACCCGGTCGCCACAACTGCCAGTAGAAGTGTCAAGCAGAAAATTTGTTTAATACTTTTCATATATCTTATTATTTTTTTCTATTGATTAAAAGCCGAATTGAATACCTAAGCTTGCGCGGAACGGACGGCTGTAGTTATACGGGTTCTGGACTCTCATCAAATAGTAATTGATGTAAGAAGGTACATAGACCTGAGAGTTAATCTGCTGTTGGTAAGCGGCGGCGGACAGATAGCCATCGTCGTCAGCATTGCCCGTGTAGTCATACACAGAAATCACGTTCTTGAAGTTGAAGAGGTTCTGGATATCCAGATAGATAGTCAGGTAACCCAGCTTGGCGGCTTTGGTGTTGCCCTTCTCGTCCTTCTTGTTCTTGTTGAAGTTGAACATGAAGGATTTGTCGATACGAAGGTCGCATTGATACTGCCAAGGCATGTTGGAACCGTTGATGGAACCGGAGAGCGTGGAGGTGGTACCGCTCACGATGTTGGAGTAAGGCGTGCTGGAACGAGTGTAAGGAGTACCGGAGGCGGCGGAGAACAACAGGGAGAAGCCCGTGTTGGCCAACCATTCGATTTCCTTAGCCGTTTCGGTGCCGTCAGCAGCTTTCACAGTTCTCGTAGCAACAGGACCGCCGTTGTCTCTGTAGTCCTTGCCGCTCTCGAAACGGTAGTCGAAGTTGACACCGATTCTGTGACGCTGGTCGAAGCTCAGGTTCGTCAGAGTTCTCAAGTTAGGCTGACCGGCAGCCAAGATGGAAAGCTGGGAAGTGGTACTGGAACCAGTACCCTTTGCGAATTGCAGCGTGTAGTTTGCGGAAAGGGTCATGTTCTTGGTTCTGTTCATTCTGTAAGAGAAGGTGAAACCTTGCACAGTACCGAAGTCGATGTTCTGGTAAGAATAATAGGTGTTCGGATATGCGCCGGAGAAACGGTAAGCCTGAATCTGGTTACGTTTCTCAGAATAGTAAGCCGCAATGCTGATAGCGGACTTCGCACCAATCTTCTGACGGAAACCGATTTCGTAGTCGATACTCTGTTGCGGTTTCATGTTCGGGTTGCTGATAATCTCACCGGCAGCGTTACGCTTGGAGATGAACAGGTAGTCAACCGGGGAAATCTGCAGGTTGGTAGGACGAGAAGTGATGATGTTGTAGTGCGCATAGAACAGGGAATTGTCGTTCACGGGGAAAGAGAAGGAGATACGAGGCATCACAGACCATTGGGCCTTGTAGTCGGTGAAGGCACCGGCTTCCACCTTCGTGATGGAGTTGACTTGGTCGATCTCGTTCTTGAGGACAGGTCCATTCACGTTCAGTGAAAGGGCGGTTTCAGGATCCGTAACCTCGGCACCGGCAGCGTTGTACCAAATGTCTCCGTTACGATAACCCACGATGGACTGGGAGGTGAACTCGCCGCCGGCGATGTCAGCCTCGCTCATATAAACATCGTTGCCAGAATAATAGACAACCCAGTTGTCGCTCGCGTTGCTCACGAAGTTGAGGTTGTTGTTGATTTGCTTGAGGTCGCCGACCGTATAAGCCTCACGGAACAAATACGGGTCTTTCAGCACGGACTGGTTGGCGTCGAAACGGTCAACACGCAAACCGATGTTGAACAACAGGGAGTTGATGGAGAACTTATCCTGAATGTAGAAAGCCATGTAGATGGGCTCATAAGCACCGATGTTGTAAGTCTTCTGGCCTTTCTCGTTCACATTGTTGAAGAAGTCTTCAATAGTGGTTTTCTTGTTGTATTTCTTGCCGGTATAGTCATAACCATAGTAGCTGACCAGCGGGCTCTCACCAGAAGAGGTACCTAACAGGAGTTCCTCGGCAGAGAACATGCCCACGTCGAAGGTGTTGGGTGAAAGGTTGTCGATGTCAATCCAGTCATCGCCATCAGGATTCAGGCCGAGGTGCTCACGCAGGTTTCTGTCGAACACGCTCTGGTCGTCCAAGCTGACGAGACGGTTGTAGTCCACAATGATATCTTCACCATTATCGTACATAATAGGATTATCCATATCCAACTGGGTGATATGGGAGTTGGCCTCGTTACGCATCAGCAGCCACAGCGGGGTGGGAGCAATGCCGTATCCGCGATAGGTCAGTTTTTCAAAGTCGTAACCGAATTTCAACTCATGGTCTTGGATGATCATGGAGACACTGGCCTTCAAACCAATCTGGTCCATTTCGGACTTGCTGTAGCTACCCAACACAGTACCGGGAGAATAGTACATAGAGTAAATCAAGTCGGGGCTGTCACCGTTTCTCAAAGCGCCGAAAGACTGATAAATGTCAAGGTCGTAAGGAATGGTAGTGCCGTAGTACTCATTGATGACCTCGGACGGGAACTGTTCGAGGAAGTTCAAGGTGTATTTGGAAAGGACCGGGTTGACGTTGTGGTTGGGATCAACGCGGAAGGTCACGACGGAGTCGTACCAGCCGTTGAACACTCTAGCACCGTAAATGATGGTGGAGTCATTGAGTTTATACTCGTCATAGTATGTATAACCTCTTGCCTTGTTGGTGGTGAACTGGCCCACATAGCCATAGTCGAACAGGCGGTCTTTATGTTTAGCCGCGTAAGACAAGCCGTTGGAGTGGGTGTAGGTGGCGTTAATGTCATACACAAGGCTCTTCAGCTTGGCGGTGTCGTTTTGCACCACACGGTGGTTGAAACGAGCGCTCACACGACCGTTGCCGGAGGAGGAGATGGGGTTGTTGTCGCCGTCGAACAGCGCGTAGGTGGAGCCCCAGCTCTTGCCTTTGCCATATTCGTAAGATCCGCTGAGGGACAGTTTAGCGTTATGATTTTTACCCAACATGAAGTCGAGTTTCAATTGGCCGAGGTAATCCCAGGAGCCGGCGTTCTTTCTCACGCGCTCCTTGTGGAAGGACTCGCTGGTGAGATAGCAACCTTCTTGGTACTGCACGCCGAATTCGGTGGCGCTGTAGCGAAGCGGGTTGGCGATAAGAGCTTCGATCGTCTCATCGTTGGCGACCCATGTGCCTCCGCGGGCGGGGGATCCGTCATGGGTGTATCCAACCTCACCGCTGAACAGGAAACCGATACGGGTCGGATCATTAGGTTTTTTACCTTTCAACAGGGGAC
>CACXUB010000007.1 GCA_902770735.1 uncultured Bacteroidota bacterium
GTGGAGGTATCGGCCAATGTCTGCAAGATGATAGCCAACAGTGACAACTTTCCCGACGCGGGCGTAAAGGAAGTGCTCGACTCGTTGGAAGCATCGTTCGGCATACGCTTCAACTACGACTACGAGAAGAACAAGGTGACGGCCTATCTGCTGCGCTCGGTGTTCCGCTCTACCAGCAATCCCGTCAAATTCCAGGGCGAAGTGTCCGTGGAAGACGGCATGCTGGTCGTGAACGGCAACAAGATCCGCGTCACCGCGGAAAAGGAACCCGCCAATCTGAAATGGGACGAGGTGGGCGCTGACTATGTTGTCGAATCCACCGGTCTCTTCCTGACCAAGGAACTGGCTGAGGCTCACTTGAAAGCAGGTGCCAAACGCGTCGTGATGTCCGCTCCTTCCAAGGACGACACCCCGATGTTCGTAATGGGCGTCAACAACAAGGAATATGCTGGCCAGCCCATCGTTTCCAACGCTTCCTGCACCACCAACTGCTTGGCTCCTCTCGCCAAAGTCGTTCACGACAACTTCGGCATTGTGGAAGGTCTCATGACGACGGTTCACGCCGCCACGGCCACCCAGAAGACCGTTGACGGCCCGTCCAAGAAAGACTGGCGCGGCGGCCGTTCCATCCTCGGCAATATCATCCCTTCCTCCACTGGCGCCGCCAAGGCCGTGGGTAAAGTGATCCCCTCTCTGCAAGGCAAACTCACGGGTATGTCCCTGCGCGTCCCCACCGCTGACGTCTCCGTGGTCGATCTGACCTGCCGTCTCGAGAAAGCCGCCACCTACGAGGAAATCAAGGCTGCCATGAAGAAAGCCTCCGAGAACGAACTCAAGGGCATCCTCGGCTACACCGAAGACGCTGTCGTCTCCACCGACTTCCTCGCTGAGAAGAGAACCTCCGTGTTCGACGCCAACGCCGGCATCATGCTCAACGAGCATTTCGTGAAGCTGGTCTCCTGGTATGACAACGAGATGGGCTACTCCAACAAGGTTGTCGACCTGATCTGCAGCATGAACACCACCTGCCCGCTGAAATAGTTTTTGGCTATTGGCTGTTAGCTATTGGCCATTGGCTTTTAGCTAACAGCCAATTCATATACTCATATTAATAATAAATTCACCATTAAATTCTTAAAACATGGAAAAATACGTATGTGATTTGTGCGGTTACACGTATGATCCCGAGGTTGGCGATCCCGACAACGGCATTGCTCCCGGCACCGCATTTGAAGATCTGCCCTCTAACTGGACCTGCCCGATGTGTGGCGTGGACAAATCCAGCTTCTCGAAGAAATAGTCATTCTGTTTCTTAAGTTTATGCCAAAAAAGAAAGGCGGCCCGTTTGGACCGCCTTTCTTTTTGTGTAATATAATATTGTATTACTCCACGACGAATTTCTGGACGTGGCTGCCGTTGCTGCTGTTCAGATGGAGGAAGTAAACGCCCTTGGCGAGGTCGTTGACCGGAATCTGATACAGTTCGGTGCCGCCGTTGTGGCCGAAGACATCGGTGTAAACCGTCTTGCCCATCATGTTGACCACTTTCGCGCTGAATTCCTGTGCGTCATCGGCGGTGACTTCCACATTCACATAGTTGGTGGCAGGATTCGGGTACATGCTGACTTCCACGTTGTTGAAGTCGCTGATACCGGTGTGGATGCCGTAGTATTGGAGTTCGAAGCCAGTACCTTGAAGCTTGTTGTCGGTGGCGAAGCGGACAATGATTCTGGAGGTGGGGGCGCCGGAGACGTTGAACAACGGGATGTCCGCGGTGTAGGTCTGGGTCGGCGGGGTGTTGATGTCGTAACGAGCCAGCAGCTCTCTGGAGCTTGAGGAGTTGCTCTTGTTGTAATAGATGTCCACGAAATCACCTTCTCTGAGGTCGAATTTCGGGAAAGCGTAGACGAGACGATCCGTGTATTTGAGGTTCAGGGTGTACTCGCAAATGTTGGAAGCGCGGTAGGTGTCGTCATTCGTGGCGTTGTTGGGCTTGTCGGTCAGGAGCATGCACTGGTCGGTGTAGGTTTTGTCGGAGCAGGCGCTCTTGTTGAAGGAGGTGACCTCATATTTCAACACGAAGCCGTAGTCGGTTTCGGAGTTGGCGGTGGAGGTGAAGACCACGAGCACGCTGTCAGCGTTCACGGTGACGGAGCTGGGAAGCGGTTCGCCGGTGTAGTCGCCGTGTTCACAGCCGGAGACGTTGGTGTAGTCGGAGCAGGCAGCCATCAGGTAGTTGCCGCTGTATTGTTGTTTGATGCCGGAGGCTTCGGTGCCGCCGTTGTAGATGATGACCTTGTCGCCGTTCTTCACTTTCAGTTTGGAGAACTGGAACTTGTAGGCGGTGGCGTCGGGGCAGGCGATGACCCATCTGCGGTTGGAGTTGGGGGCGTATTTCATGTTGCCGGCGCCGTCGCTGATGGTGCCGAAGCTGGAGGTGACGCGTTTGGAGCTCTCAGCGGGTTTCGCGATGGCTGCGCTGTCGGGGATCAGGGAGGTCATCATGGTGTTGGAACCGCTCACATTGAAGTTGCCATAGCTGCTGGTGACCTGGTTGTTGATGAGGAAGTAGCCGTTGCTGGAACCTGCCCAACCCCAGTTCACGTGGAAATAGGTGGCGTTGCCGATGGTGGTGTAACCATCCACGATCCAGGCGTGGCCGCCGGCGGCGTTGCTTTGACCGGAGAAGAACAGCGGACGACGGGCGTCGAGTTCGGCTTTGGCTTTGTTCACCCACAGATACATCAGGGAGTCGGCGGGAACCACGTCGCTGACATTGATGAACTGGGCGTTGTCGGAGAAGAAATAGTGGTCTTGAAGTGCGTTCAAGGCGTATTCGGACTGGGAACCGGAACCGTCCCAACCGTAGCTCATGCGCACGGAGACACCGCAGTGGTAAATCAGCTTGGCGAGTTCGCCGTCATAGCTGCCCAACTGGTCGGTCATGGCGTCGTAGTCGTATGTGGCCTGGCTGTAGTTCACTGTTTGGCGGGGATAGGTGTAGATGAGCTCACCGTCGTCGTTGTATTCCTTGGGAATGTAGGAAAGCACGCCGTAGCCGTGTTCGGGATAACGGTAGTAGTACAGGATGTTGGCCATGGTCAGCGCGACGCAGCCCACAGGGGTGCGGTGATCCTCAGCGTAGGTGTTCTGCGGGTTGTAGGGACAGTATTGGTTGTAGAACTGCTCCTGTGTCCAGCGGGTGGTCACCAACGGTTCCACGCACGGGTTGCCCTTGACAGCATAAGGCTTGAAGTCGGCAGCCAGATAGTGGCTCCAGTCGTTGCGGGTGGACAGCGCTGCGGAGGGATTGCCCATCAGGTAGGACATTTGCTCGGCGTAACGCTCGGTGTAGATGTCGGCACCGGTGCCGGTCTCGAAGTTGCTTTCCAGGGAGTAGGCCAACACGGGGTTCGCCAGATCCGTGGCGGAGACAATCATGAATCCTTTGTCACCGACGCTGAAACGGTAGGTCACAGGCGTGCCTTCGGCGGAATACTCCGTGTTCACGAGGGTCAGCTCCATTTGGCCGGCCTTGGTCGCGCCGACACGCTCTGAGAGGAAGTTCTTGGACGCTCTCATGGCATCCTCTACGGGGATAACATTCACCGCGTAGCTCAGGGTGATGAACATCAATAACGATGCTAACAGGGTAAATTTCTTCATACTTTATAGAATTTTATTTATACTTATTCCAATTAATATTATAGCCCGCAAAAATACAAAAAAAATTAATCGGCCGCGCGGTTGATTCATAATTTAATTTTTTTCGCGCAAAGATGTTTTTTTGTATTTTTGCACCTTGGTTTTGAATGACCGAAAAATGATATGCAGGACAAACAGTTATAATTAAATATGAATACAGCAAGAAAAGTTACTGAAGATTTATGGTATATCGGAGCTTCCGACCGTCGGTTGGCCCTTTTTGAGAACATGATGCCCATCCCGAGCGGCACGTCTTATAATTCCTACGTCCTCCTCGATGAGAAGACGGTGCTTTTGGACACGGTCGATCAGGCGGTAGGCGCCCAGTTCTTGGAGAACCTGACCGCAGTGCTGGCCGGCCGCGCTCTCGACTACATCGTTGTCCATCACGTGGAACCCGACCATCTGGCCTCCCTGCAGGAGGTGCTGGTGCGTTGGCCGAACGCCGTCGTCGTTTGCAGCATGCAGGCTTCCCGCTTCATGAAACAGTTTATGGATATTCCTGAAAGTGTTCAGATTCAGGTGGTTAAGGAAGGCGAAACGCTGGCTTCCGGCAAACATACGCTGAACTTCGTGGGGGCGCAGATGGTGCACTGGCCGGAAGTGCTGGTCTCCTACGACTCCACCGACAAGGTGCTCTTCTCCGCCGATGCCTTCGGAACGTTCGGCGCCCTGAACGGCAACCTCTACGCCGACGAGGTCAATTTCGACCGCGAATGGATGTATGAAGCCCGACGCTATTATACTAATATTGTAGGAAAGTATGGTATGCAGGTGCAGAACCTCCTCAAGAAGGCCGCCACGTTCGACATCGCCATGATCTGCCCGCTCCACGGTCCCATCTGGCGCAAGGATTTCGGGAAATTCATCGAGAAGTACGACAAGTGGAGCCGCTACGAGCCCGAAGACAAGGAAGTGGTGGTCATCTACGGCTCTATGTACGGTCATACGGAGTCCGTGGCCACCGTGCTGTCCGGGATGCTGGCCGACAAGGGCTGCCGCAACGTGCGCATGTACGACGTCTCCGCCACGCACGTCTCTTACTTGGTGTCGGAGTCGTTCCGTTGCAGCCACATCGTGCTCGTCGCGCCGACCTACAACGGCGGACTTTACCCGCCGATGGAGAACTATCTGCTTGATATCAAGGCACATCTGTTGCAGAACCGCACCTTCACCGTCATTGAGAACGGCTCTTGGGCACCCGTCTCCGGCAACGCCGTCAAAGCCATCCTCGGCGAGATGAAGAACACCACGGTTCTGGAACCCGCCATCACCTTCAAATCGGCCATGAAAGAAGAGCAACGCGCTGAACTGGAAGCCCTTGCGGATGCCATTGTCGCTTCGTTGTAAATGTACCTGAACCAATTAACCTATAACCTTTTAACCCTCTAACCTTCTAACCTTCTAACCTTCTAACCCTCTAACCCATGTATAAAATCGTCAAAAAGGAAGAATTAGGGCAAGACACTTTTTTAATGGAAGTGGAAGCTCCGAAGATTGCGCAGGCCGTGTTGCCCGGGCAGTTCGTCATCGTGAAAGCGGACGAGACCGCCGAGCGCATCCCCTTGACCGTCAGTGACACGTATTTGCCGGACGGTACTATTACTCTGGTAATCAAAGCGATAGGAATATCAACCCGCAAGATTGTATCCTTTGCGGTTGGCGATTTTTTCCATGATGTGGTGGGGCCGTTGGGCAACCCGTCGGCGTTCATTCACCGCCCGATCGGGATGCTGCGGCGTTCGCGCTATTGTTTCATAGCGGGAGGTGTTGGCATCGCGCCGGTCTTTCCATTGGTAAAGTGGATGTCACAACACGGACTGGAGTGCGATGTCATCATCGGGGCCCGCAACGCGTCGCTGCTCTTCTATATCGAGCAGTTCCGCAAAATTACCAACAACCTCTACATCGCCACCGACGATGGCTCCATGGGCTTCAAGGGCAATGTCACCGACATGCTGACCAAGCTCGTGAAGGAGGAGGGTCGTCGCTACGATGAAATCACCGCCATCGGCCCGATGATCATGATGAAGTTCGTGTCGTTGAAAGCCAAGGAGTTAGGGATTCCCTGCGTGGTGAGCCTCAACTCGCTGATGGTGGACGGCACCGGCATGTGCGGCGCGTGTCGCGTGCAGGTCGGCGGCCAGACCAAGTTCACCTGCGTCGATGGTCCCGAGTTCGACGGCGCCCTCATCAACTTCGACGAGTGTATGCACCGCCAGGCGATGTACGACCATATTGAAGGTCGTAAGTTGTTGGAAGAGGAAGAATTACGTGAAAATCACCAATGCCATATCGGCGGTATCGCACATGAGGCCCTTCCACCGAAATCACGCGTGCCGGTGCGCGAGCAAGCGCCCGAGGTGCGTCGTTCAAACTTTAGGGAGGTTTGTTTCGGCTACAACGCCGAAGAAGCGGTGGAAGAGGCTCGCCGATGTCTGACCTGCAAACGTCCGTTCTGCATGGAAGGCTGTCCGGTGCATATCCGCATTCCCGATTTCATTTCGCTGATCAAGGACGGCCAGTTCGACAAGGCCGCCGTGCTGCTGAAGGAGGACACTGCGCTGCCGTCCGTGTGCGGCCGCGTCTGCCCGCAGGAAAGCCAGTGCGAAGGCAAGTGCGTCCTCGGCCGTAAGGGCGAACCCGTGGCCATCGGCAAGCTGGAACGTTTCATCGGCGACTGGTCGATGAAGAATCATGTTTCACCCCACAAACCGGTAGAGAAGAACGGCAAGAAGGTGGCCGTGGTGGGCAGCGGTCCCGCCGGCTTGACTTGCGCCAAGGAATTGCGCTGCATGGGTTACGATGTAACAGTCTATGAAGCACTTCACGAATTTGGCGGCGTGCTTGTCTATGGCATTCCGGAGTTCCGTCTGCCGAAGAATGACATCGTGAAGCCCGAAATCGAGACCATCAAGAACCTCGGCGTGCGCTTCGAGAGCGACGTGGTCATCGGACGCACGCTCGCCGTGGACGACCTGATGAACAAATGGGGTTACGATGCCGTGTTTCTCGCCACAGGTGCGGGATTCCCCAATTTCATGAACATCGAGGGCGAAAACCTCTGCGGTGTCGTTTCCGCCAACGAATTTTTGACGCGCAACAACCTGTTGTTCGCCTACAAGGAAAAATACGAAACCCCGAACTATGTCGGCAAGAAGGTGACCGTGGTCGGTGGCGGCAACGTGGCTATGGATGCGGCGCGCACGGCCATCCGTCTCGGTGCGGAGGTCCACATCGTCTATCGTCGTTCCGAGGAAGAGCTGCCCGCCCGTCGCGAGGAGGTACACCATGCCAAGGAGGAGGGTATCGACTTCCAACTGCTGACCAATCCGGTGCGCATCATCGGCGACGAAAAGGGCTGGGTGTGCGGCATGGAGTGCATTCGCATGGAGCTCACGGAACCCGATGCTTCGGGACGCCGTCGTCCGATGCCGATTCCCGGCTCCGAATTTGTGTTGGAAACCGATATGGTGATCATGTCCATCGGAACATCGCCTAACCCGCTGATTTACACCACCACACAAGGGCTGGATGTCAACAAGCACGGTTGTATTGTGGCGGACGAGAACGGCGTCACCTCCCGGAAGGGCATCTTTGCCGGCGGAGACATCGTTTCTGGCGCGGCCACGGTCATCCTCGCCATGGGCGCGGGAAAGAGCGCGGCGAAGGCGATTGACGAGTATTTAAGGGGATAGGGAATAGGGCCAAGGAAATAGGCAATAGTAGAGCCGTCACATTGTGGCGGCTTTTTTTATACGTACACGCAGCCGCCGCAGTTGTCCTCGCGGGCGCCCGTCACGCTGCGCAGGCAGTTGTTCTCGCCCGTCAACCGTAGTAAACCCAGAAAGGCGAAAATCAAAGCCTCCTTGTAATCGATAATCAAAGGATCTGGAACGATGACTCTTAGCGTATTTCTCTGATTCTGAATTTGTTCTATCAAAAAAGAGTGATGAGCGCCGCCGCCGGTGACCAACAGGGTGCGGGCTTTTTCCGGCACGTTGGCGATGATTTGGTCGGCGATGTGTGCCACCACCGTTCGCAACAGGTCGGCGACACTGTGGTTCGACAAAAACGGGTTCAGCACGGGCGTGAATACGTCATCATACCACTCTTTTCCCAAAGATTTAGGCGGTTTTTGGTGATAATAACCCAAATCGTTCAAGGTTTGCCGCAATTCGGGAATAAGGGTGCCCTCTTTAGCAAGCAGACCGTCTTTGTCGTAAGACAATCCCGCGAGATTGGCTAACTTGTTGAGTGCCATGTTGCACGGCGAAATATCGTAAGCAATACGTTGGCTGTCAATGCGATACGAAATATTAGAGAAGCCGCCCAAGTTCAGGCAGGCGTCGTATTCCCCGAACAGCAGCTCATCCCCGATGGGAACTAACGGCGCTCCTTGTCCGCCCAAGGCCACGTCTTTCGTGCGGAAATCGCAGACAGTCAGGATTTTCGTCTTTGCCGCGAGAACGGCCCCGTTGCCGATCTGTGTGGTCAGCCCGATGTCGGGTTGGTGGAAGACGGTGTGCCCGTGCGAAGCGAGAAAGTCCGGCCGAGGACCGTCGCCCAGCCAGTCGTTGATGGCTTTCGCGAAACACTCCGCCACATCGTTGTTGAGTTTAACGTACTCTAAAGCAGATAGATACGGAGCATCCGACAACCGCTGGCGAAACGTCTCGGCATACGGGATGGTCACCGCCTTGTCAATGCGGTAATCCCAGTTGCCGTTCTCCTTTCGGGTGAAATGACACCATGCCAGGTCGATGCCGTCCAACGAGGTGCCGGACATGATTCCGATGCCGTCCCATTCGTTTCTCATGCTTCGAGAATTGCGGTTAACTTATTGAGATGCATGCTGTTGGAACCCTTGATCAGGATCATGGCGTTCTCCAGCGGATGTTCTGTGAAATAGCGGTTTGCCTCCTCCGCGTCGGCGAAGACGTTTTTGGAAGTGACTTTGGCGAATTCCTGTCCCACGAAGTAAGTCTCAATTCCCAGGTTTTCAGTGAGATGGAAGATTTCCGTATGGGCTTCCACGCTCAAATCGCCGAGTTCGCGCATGTCGCCCAGGATGGCCACTTTGCGGGGATGTTCCAGCTGTGACAGATTCTTCAAGGCGGCCGTCATGCTGGTCAGGTTGGCGTTGTAGTAGTCGGAGATGATGATGTTGCTGCCGATGCGGTTGACTTGCGAACGGTGGTTGGAGGGCATATAGTCGCCTAACGCTTTGGCAATTACGTTGTCTTTAATACGAAAATAGCGGCCGATGGCGGCGGCTCCGAGGAAGTTCCAGATGTTGTAGCTGCCGGTCAGATGTGTCTCCACCGTCTTTTCCCCGATGCGGATGGTGAGGTAAGGGTTCATCGAAACGATCTGGCTTTCAGCATCTTTCCCGTAGAAGACCACCTTGTCGTAGGTCAGTCCGTCGCGTAAAATCGTGTCCGTCTCGTTCACGAACAGGGTGCCGTTGTTGGCTATAACATGTTGATACAGAGCTTTTTTTGTCTTGATAATGTTTTCCTTCGAGCCGAAACCCTCGATATGGGCCACCCCGATGTTGGTGATGAGGCCGAAAGTGGGTTCGGCAATTTGGCAGAGTGCGTCAATTTCCCCGACATGGTTCGCGCCCATCTCCACGATGGCCATCTCGTCTGTCGGCTTGATGGAGAGCAGTGTGAGCGGCACCCCGATGTGGTTGTTGAGGTTGCCTTTGGTGCAGGTGGTTTTGTAAGTGGTTGACAACACGGCGTTTATCAGCTCCTTCGTGGTGGTTTTGCCGTTGGTTCCGGTGATGCCGATGACGGGCATCGTCAGTTGCTGCCGGTGATAGTGCGCTAATTGTTGCAGCGTTTCCAGTGTGTCGTCCACGACCACGGCGCGGGGATCTCCCATCAGTTCGCGGTTCTCGGTGATGACGTATTTCGCGCCTTGTTCCAGCACCTCGGCGGCGAACTTGTTCCCGTCGAAGTTG
Organism: uncultured Bacteroidota bacterium; assembly: GCA_902770735.1. Classification (GTDB taxonomy): domain Bacteria; phylum Bacteroidota; class Bacteroidia; order Bacteroidales; family WCHB1-69; genus F23-D06. The sequence goes on from CACXUB010000007.1 coordinate 9,676, forward strand.
GCGCCCTTCAGGCACACGAACAGGCACTCCGGCGTCAGATTCCGGCTGTCGGTGCAGACGCACGAGGATTGTTGGTATTTTTCGTAGAGGTTTTTCATATTTTTTATTTTTTGAATCCCCACACTACGCTACGCTTATGTGGGGTTATTAGCACTTCGTGCGTCTTGCCTCTTCGAGGCTGCTCAAGGAAAATGTTTTCGTTATAACTGCTAACTACTAACTCCCAACTGTCCCGATTTCCTTGTACTTGATGTTCAGCAAATCCTGCTCCATCGCGATTTTGTCGATGACTTTTTTGAGGATGATGTCGAGTTCGCTGTTTTCGGTGTAGTCGGCGGGACCGATGTAGTCGGCGCGTTTCTGGCGGATGAGGTTGATGCATTTCTCTTTCGCGCTCACCGGGCGCTCGGGGGTGGCCACGGCGTTGGGGTTATAGACGGCGATGGTGGTGCCGCCGTAAAGGTTGACCATCTTCATGGCGGGCACGTCGGTCTCCCCGTCGCCGATGTAGATGAAGTTGGAGAACGGCACGGCGCGCTCGTCTTCCGGCATCGACTTGTTGATCAAGGTGTTGTCGTAGGAGTTGTAAATGCCCTTGTTGATGCGGAACAGGAATTGCGTCTTGTTGGTGTAGTTGACGCCGAGCGCGGGCCAGCACGCAACCCCGTTGTCATCATATTGAAAACCAGAGGCGTAGATAGTTTTGAAATACTTGGCGATGCGTGTGCCTTTCACGATTTCACGCAAACCTGACGAGATGATGAAGTGCTCCAAGTGGAGGTTCTGCGCGGCGGCGTAGGCGTTGATGCGGTCGAAATAGCTCTCCACCCCTTTGAAAAAGGTGATCTTCTCGCCGTATTTCACAAAAGTGCCCTCCCGGATGTCGAGGTTCTGCTCTTTGGCCTTGATCAACATCAGGTGCATGTAGGCGAGCACCTCGTCCATGTCGTGCCGCTTGGCCATCTCGTTGGCTGCCTGCCAGAACTCCCCCTTGTCCATGTTGAGATCCGGGATGAAGTTGTACTCCTGCATGTTCCCCGGCGCGAGCGTCCCGTCGAAGTCGTAAGCGATGGCTACGTTTCTGTTTTCTGTAATCATTTTTGTATCAATATGTTATAGAATTTTTCGATTTTATTAATTGTAACGGGCAAAGATAGTGAATTTTAGTGAGTAGTGAATAGTGAATAGGGAATAGGGATCTAAAGTCCGTGCCACACGGAAAAGTCTATGTTTATGTCACTAGTCTAAGTCTAAGTCACTAGTCTAAGTCACTAGTCTAAGTCACTAGTCTAAGTCACTAGTCTAAGTCATACGTACTTCTATAAAATCGGGCGAACCGCAATGATTCGCCCGACTGTGGAAAAAGTTATAACATTGAAATCTATTTCACCAATTGTTTGAAGCGGTCGGAGTGACGGTAGCGTTTGAACTCGGCGTCGCGCTTGGCCGTTTTCTTCAGGGAGGCATCCAGGTCGAGGGCGGTGGCGAGGTTGCTATAGACGCCTTCTTCCACTTTCATGCGGGCGGCGAGGACGGCCTTCAGGTAGGCGGTCTTGGCGTCCACGTTGTCGATGCAGTCGAGGGTGGCCTTGGCGGCGTTGTAGTCTTTCTGGAGCAGTTGCACCAAAGCGGTGTTGTAGTCGCAGCTCCGGTTGGCCATCAGCTGGGCGGCTTTGGTGTAGTCACCGTTGAGGATGCTGAGCGCGCCGGTGTTGTAGTTCTGGTTCACGGGCTGCACGGAGGCGTTGGCGGAAGCCTCGAAATTGGCCTGTGCGGCTGCCAAGTCACCGCTGAGATAGTCGGCGATGGCCATGTTGTTGAGGATGATGCCGTTGTTCGGGGAAAGTGCGGCGGCCTTCTCAAGATAGTTCAAAGCCTCTTCCAAATAGGATTGGTTACCGTTCTGGTAGTATTCGTTCAGCTTCAAGGCGCCGAGGTTGTTGTAAGCACGCCAGTCGTTCTCCGTTTGCTTGTTGTTGATGAGGGATTTGTAGATGGCTTCCTTCACGGCCATGTCGTTGGCGACGGAAGCGGCGTAAAGACGTTCGTTGACGGAGAAGTCGCCGGGGTTGGACTGCACCAGACGGATGAGTTCGGCGTCAGTGTAGGTGTCGTGTTTCTTGCAGATCATCTGGATTTCGGCACGGCGCAGCGGCGGCAGGATGGCGTCGGCGATTTCGGGATAGATGTCCGTCATCTCGCGGATTTTCTGCTCGCGCATGTCATTGTTGGACTGCGAACGCACCACGTTGAGGATCTGGTTCTTCTGGGCGATGTTCGATTTCTCGATAGCGGCTTCGAAACCGTCCCAGTCTTCACCCTTGGCGTTGTTCACATATTCGAAGACAGGCTTTTGCAAGTCTTTCATCTTGATGTTGTTACGCTTGGCGTAATCTTTCAGATAGGCATTGAACTTGTCGTTGAACCAGCTCTTGCCCACTTGGAAGCGGCGTTCGGAAAGGCCCTGGTTGTTGGTCTCCTCGCCTTCGGGGGAAGCCCAGCCGGAAATCACCACGCGGTCGATGATGTAGTCGTTGCCCATGAAGTCGACGAATTCCTTGATGGAATCCTTGGCGGCCTTGGTTTTGTTGTTGGGGTTGTTCCAGTTCATGTTCGCGCTGTTGAGGTCGAAGAAGAGGGTGGCGGTGCGCCCGATGAATTCGGCCTTGTAGTTGTGCGGTGCGAGCAGGAACGCGGTGCCGTTGTCGGCGTTGTCGGTCAGTCGCGGGGTCAGGTTGGCGCGGGAACTGGTGTTGCTGATGCCTTCGCCGAGGTTGCGGTCACCGAAGTCGTGCGATTTTTTCTTCAAATTGGCCACAGCGCCGGTCACGATGTCCGCCGTCTCGTAGCTTTCGTCGAATTTGAAAGTGCCGCTCTTGGTGAAGCTGCCACCAGTCTTGTAGGGGATGGTGACACCGTCGCCCTTGGCCTTCTCGCCCTTCAGGGTGATGGTGGCGAACGGCGGGTTGACTTTCTGGCCGTCAACGGACAGCGATGGCGTAAAGGTCATCGTGGCTTTCTTTTTCATATACTTTGGCGGAATGGTGCCCTTGATGGTGTATGCCACCTCACCACCTTTGTTCTCCAGGTCGGGGTTGTCCAAAGTCACCGTCACTTCCGGGTACTTTTTGACCATTTTCCCGAGTCCGCAGCCGCTAATCAAAAAAATAGCGGCCAAAGCCATGCTTAATGCAACTGATTTTCTCATAGATTATTTGGTTTTATTCGTTATTTCTAAAAACGGCGCAAAGATACATTTTTTTACGAAACGATAAGATGTAAAACGGCATAGGGAATCAGAAATCCGTCCCCAACGAAAACATGAACATGCCTTTTTTGTTCGGGATCTTCAAATCTTCCACTCCCCAGGCGTAGTCGAAGCGCAGGAAGTAGCCGAGGAGGGAGAAGCGCACCCCGATGCCGAAACCGCCCACCCACGGGTCCACTTGCCGCTTGACCTCCGCGTGGATCGGACCGCTGTCGATGTAGCGGGTGTAGAGGCAGTTGTCCTCCGAGTAGGGCGTGAAACCGGTCCAAGCCGTTCCGATATCTCCGAAAAGATTGAGTTGCAATGAGTTGAGGATGTTCCACGACACTTTATGGCCGGCAATGAGTTGCACGATGGGGATTCGCAGCTCGCCGTTGAACAACAGGAAGGAGGTGCCGTTGCGGATGTTCTGCCGGAAACCGCGCATGTTCGTCGCCAATGTCTGGTAAGCATAGTTCTTGGTCTGGTCCACCGAGATGTTGCTGTTGAATTTCGCGCCGATCCAGTTATCGACCCCGCCCATGTAATAGACCAGTCGCGCCGATCCCGCGTTGGTGCTGCCCGCCATGCGCAGAGCCAGTGTCATGTTGCGGTACAGTTTGATGGAACGCCGTGCGTCAAAACCTACTACCAGAAGGTTAAGGGTCTCACGTTCAAGACGTTGCTCGTATTCTGCGAAGATTTTCAGTTTGGTGCCGCGCCATAAGTTGGTGTATAACTCCTTGGATGAATCGAAGATGTACTCCAGCTTCGCGCCCGCCCACACGTGGTGCGCGTCTTCAGCCTGCAACGTCTGGTCGTTCAGCGCCGTCACCACATTTGTCTCGTAACGGCCTTTCAAGGTCAGACGTAAACTGTTGGTCTTGTTGAACGGGAATTTCAGTGTGTAAAACAGATTGTTGGAGTTTTGCCGATAGACATATCCGCCTATTTCCGAACCGATGGCCTGCCGATGTATCGTGATCTGACGGTCTAACCGTCGCGCCAGATTCTCATAGCTGAGCATGAATTCGTAACTATTTAAGTTCCAGCCGATACGGAAACCTCCGGTGACTCGATAGTCTTCAAAAAGGTCGTTGATGCCCAACATGAACAGCGCATTGAAGCCCGTGTTGAGGTAGATAGGCGAGGAGCCGCCCTCGAACTGCTGGTAGGAGGTGTTCAGAAAACTGAAATCCGCTTGCGTAATCACCTGGTCGATAGAATATTGCACTCTATACGGCAGTCCCACGGGAATGGAAAAGTCCTTGCCCGTCTTGGTGGAGGTGAACGTGGTGTCCGCGTCGGAAATGTCATCCGGCACCTCCTGCGAAGGAACGTTTTTTGAAAGGACAAATCCGTGTTGCTGTTCTCCGATGATGTTTTTTACACTGTCCTTAAAGTTCTGTTTCTCAATATATTGTATTGTCTCTTGCCGTATCTGCTCGTGGAATTTGGACGGGGTTATCTCCGGATGGTACAGGGGATGGAATTCGGAAAAACGGATGTGTTTGCAGTTGTCCGTCAGCGAGATGTCGGCAATGGTGTTGGTGGCGGGGTTGTAGGCATGCTCCACAATGTTGTAGGCGCGGTCGGAGAGCGGCTTTGTGGTGGCGTAGTACATATAGTGCACCGCCGTGTCGATCCGGCTGATGGAGCTGTCGAAGACCGCCTCGTAACGGTTGACCACGCCGCCTTCATCGCTTAAGAACATAATTCGCTGTCTACCAATGGTTTGTAAACCAAATTCGTCCGCAAGCGGGGAGTCTGTAATTCGTAACAGTGCCGTGTCTTTGGTTTTGTAGTTATACAAGAACAGGTTGTATTTGCGCTGCCGCGAAGCATCCATAAGGTTGTCTTTCAGCAAGATAGAGTCCACGGGACGGTTGGAGGCGAAGGCAACCTGCTGCGGATTCACGAATACGGGATTGTAGTCGTCGTAGAAATCGTTGGTGAGATTCTGGAACGAGCGGGCAAGAAAGCTGTAGGCGAAGAGGTCGGACTGCCCGTTTTTGAATCCGGAGAAGAGCATCACCTGGCCGTCGGGGGAGTATTGCCAGGAGGTGATTTTCTCCACATCGACGAGCAGTTTCTTGCCCCACCGTTTCTTTTCCAGGTCGTAGGGCATGAAGAGGCAATCGCCTTTGGACTCGAGGGTCAAGCCTAAAATTTCGCTGGAGGGATGCCATGCGATGAGGGGGAAGGAGAGGTCGGGGTTGTCCTCTGTTTTGGCATATTTGCGGAGGATGCAACGGGGATTTTTCCAGTCGGCGGTTTTCAGCCAGACGCGCACCTGGCCGGCCTCATTGGTGACGTAGGCGTATTTGTCGCCGTCGGGCGAGAAGCAGAACCGGGCGTAGTCGCGCTTGGGGTTGGGCTTGCGGAGAATCTCCTCGCCGTCGGGCATCTCCTTGCCCATGTCGGGGTGGAACATCACCATGTAATATTTGTACCACATCGAGGACAGTGCCTTGAAGGGTGTCATGGTGGCGCGGGCCATGCCGTTTTCCAAGGTTTTGCCGGAGCGCGTGAAATAGAGCACTTTCGGGATCACCTCTTCGCCATAAACATCGACGAGGTATTTCCAGAAGGAGTGCCCGGCATAGGTCGCCTCCACGGGGCAGAGTTCTTCCAGCCGTTTGTAACTGCCTGTGAGAATGCCGTTTTTGACGTGCGTCTCCACTTCTGCGCTCCAATGTTCGCCGTAATAGGAGGACAGTCCGCTGAAAAACCAGCTTGGCACGTTCATCAGGTAGTCGTAGGAGATGTTGGAGCTGATGGTCGCGCCTTGCACCAACCAATGGGCATAGACGTTCATGATGCCGCCCCGGAGCATCTTGTCCAAATGCGCGCGGTTACCGTCGAAATATATGTAAATCTTTGTGCCATAGATATTTGTAACACCACCTTGGTTGTAGAAGTCTTCGTAGTCGTAGGCAAAATTCGACTCGCGGAAGTCGGACTGCGTGTTATAGACGATGATCTGCAGTTTTTTTCTGGAGGTGTAATTCAGCATCTGTTCAATTTCCGCCACGATTTCGGGCGTTTTGTAGAATACATACTGCGCCAGCGCCCGGCCGGTGGGGTAGTAATAGACGTCGTACTGCTCCGCCCGCAGATACTGCCAGTTGAAGTTCTGGTGCTGCACGCGGTTTTTCCCGAAAGTGAGCTGCGAACCATTGTAGAACTGCGCGTGAGAGGTCAGGAACAAGCACAGAAATGCCCATGCCATCGCGGTTTTCAACAGCAATGGTCGCATCTGATTCCTTGTTTTTGTCCCTTGTCTCATCTTTTTCGATATGCAGCTAAAAGTATCTCGCTCAAATGTCGTAGCTAACAGCCAACAGCTAACAGCCAACAGCCAAAAACGGTTTCAAAATCCCCTCGATAAACGCCCTTTTCTCTTTCAACAACGCCTCGGTCCGCGCCTCCATCAGGAGCCGCAGGTACGGTTCCGTGTTTGACGGGCGGATGTTGAACCACCAGTCGGCAAATTCCACGCGGTAGCCGTCGAAGTCGAGGATTTTTTCGGGCTTCTCCTGCGCGACCGCCGTGTTCACCACCGCTTCCATCGCCGCTTTCTTCTCTTCGATGGTGAAGTTGATTTCGCCGGAGTTGGCATAACGTCTGATGCGGCCGATTAATTGTGATACGGACACGCCTTTTTTCTTCATTTCGGCGACGACGTGCAGGATCACCTGGGCGGCAATCATCGCGGAGTCGGAGTAGAAGAAGTCGCGGAAGTAGTAGTGGCCGGCATATTCTCCGCCGAACGCGCCGTCGATTTCGCGCAATTTCATGGCGGCGTAGGCGCGGCCCACCCGCCAGATGTACATCTCCCGGCCCATCTTCTCTAAATATTCCGCCACCGACTTGGATGTTCTAATGTCTTGGATGACAAGTCCTTGGATGTTTTTCTCTTCGATAAAATAGTGTCCCAAAACCGCAATCATCAGGTCGGGCGGGATGAAGTCGCCGTGTTCATCGACGAACATCACGCGGTCGGCGTCGCCGTCGAAGACCACCCCGATGTCAGCTTTGGTTTCGCGCACTTTCTCCTGCAAGGCGACGATGTTTTCCGGTTCTAACGGGTTCGCCTCGTGGTTCGGGAACGTGCCGTCCAACATGTCGAACAGGTAGAGCGGTTGCTCCCCGAAGATCTCCTTCACTAAAATGGAGGCCATTCCGTTGGAACAGTCCATCACAATGTTCAGATTGTCAATGGGATAGCGGTACTGCGACTGGAAAGCGAGGTACTCGTCTTTCACGGGGTAGTCCACGATTTTGCCTTTCGGGGCGGTGACCGTCACCTCTTCGTGCAGCACTTTCTGTTCCAACTCGCCGAGCCCGGTGTCGTAGCCGACAGGCAGCGCGTCCGTCTTGGAAACCTTCAACCCGTTGTAATCCTTGGGGTTGTGGGATGCGGTGATCATCACGGAGGCGGGGAAATGGTGTTTGGCGGTGAAATAATAGACCATCGGCGTGGTGGTGAGCCCCATGTCATAAGCGTCCGCGCCCGCATCGGTGATGCCGCGGGCCAACGCCTGGAACATATCGTCGGAGGTCAACCGCATGTCCCTGCCTATCAGTATTTTGTCCGCTTTCAGTAGCGAAGGCAGAAAAAATCCGAACTTATAGATGGTGTCCAAATCGAAATCTTTGCCGAAGACACCACGGAAATCGTATGCTTTGAATGCGCCCATATTTCGGTTTATAAGTTTATAAGTTTAAGGTTTAGAGTATTAAGTCACTAGTCTAAGTCTAAGTTATTAGTCTAAGTCTAAGTCATTAGTCTAAGTCATTAGTCTAAGGCATTAGTCTAAGTCTAAGTCCCCCCCCCCCCGCTGTCAATTCCTCGCCAGTGAAAAGCTAATAGCCAACAGCCAACAGCCAAACCCCACTCACTCCTTGATGCCATACGCCAAATCGCCGGCGTCGCCGAGACCGGGCACGATGTAGGAGTGGGCGGTCAGCTCCTCATCCACGGCGCCGATCCAGAAGGTGCAGTTGTCGTCGGGGAGTTTGCTCATCACGTAGTCGAGACCCTGGCGGCTGGCGATGACGCTCACGATGTGCGTGTGCAACGGGTCGCCCTTGCTCATCAGCTCTTCGTACGCTAACACCAACGATTGTCCGGTGGCCAACATCGGGTCGCAGAGAATCAGCGTCTTCTCGTCCAAGTCGGGCGAGGAGAGGTAGTCGATCTGGATTTCGAAGGTGCCGTCGCGCTCATACTTCCGGAAAGCGGAGATGAAGGCATTTTCGGCGTGGTCGAAATAGTTGAGCAAGCCCTGGTGCAGCGGCAGTCCGGCGCGCAGAATGGTAGCCAGCACCGGCTTCTCCTGCAGACGGGGAACGTTGGCGATGCCCAACGGGGTTACCACCTCCTGCTCGGCGTAGGCCATGTTCTTGCTGATTTCGTAGGCGAAAATCTCGCCGATACGCTCCAAGTTCCGGCGGAAACGCATGCTGTCGATCTGCACATCGGCGCTTCTGACTTCCGAGATGAACTCGTTGAAAAGGGAGTTCGAGTTTCCTAAAATGTGTAAGTTGTTCATAATGTAAAGGTTAAAAGGTTAGAAGGTTAGAAGGTTAGATGGTTAACAGCCGAAAACTCGTTCGAAGATCGCGGGCACCTGTTTCAGGTAGTATTCCAACGTGAAGCACTGGTCGAGTTCTTCGGGGGTGAAGTGGCTCATGACGGTCTCGTTCTGGGCGAGGAGCTCTTTGTAGTCCTGTCCTTCGAACCAGGCTTTCATGGCGATGGGCTGCACGAGGTCGTAGGCGCTTTCGCGGGAGAAGCCCTTGTTGATGAGGGCGGTCATGACGCGCTGCGCGAAGATGACCTTGTGGGTCAAGTATATGTTTTTCAGCATGTTCTCCGGGAAAACGACGAGGTTTTCCAAGATGTTGCCGAAGCGGTTGAGCATGTAGTCGAGCAGGATGGTGGCGTCGGGGAGCATGATGCGCTCGGCGGAGGAGTGGGAGATGTCGCGCTCGTGCCAGAGCGGGATGTTCTCGTAGGCGCTGACCATGTAGCCGCGGAGGATTCTCGCGCAGCCGCACATGTTCTCGCTGCCGATGGGGTTGCGCTTGTGAGGCATCGCGGAAGAGCCTTTCTGACCCTTGCCGAAAGCCTCTTCGGCCTCGCGGAGTTCCGTGCGCTGCCAGTGGCGCACCTCGATGGCCATCTGCTCCATTGTGGAGGCGATGAGCGCGAGGGTGCCCATATAGTGAGCGTGGCGGTCGCGTTGCAGCACCTGCGTGGAGATGCGGGCGGAATGGATGCCGAGCTGCTCGCAGACATAGTCCTGCACGAACGGCGGGGTGTTGGCGAAGTTGCCCACCGCGCCGCTGATCTTGCCGCACTCCACATCGGCGGCGGCCATCTCGAAACGCTCGATGTTGCGGCGCATCTCCTCGAACCACAACGCCCACTTCAGACCGAGGGCGGTGATGTCGGCGTGCACACCGTGCGTGCGCCCGATGCAGGGCGTGTCCTTGAACTCGTAAGCGCGTTTCTTGAGAATCTCGATGAACCGCTGGAGATCCTTGCGGAGGATGTTGTTGGCCTGCTTGATGAGGTAGCCGTTGGCGGTGTCCACCACATCGGTGGAGGTGAGCCCGTAGTGCACCCACTTCTTCTCGTCGCCGAGGCTCTCGCTCACGGCGCGGGTGAACGCCACGATGTCGTGACGGGTCTCCTTCTCGATTTCGTATATACGCTGCACGTCGAAGGTGGCCTTCGTGCGCAGTTTCTCAACGTCTTCAGCCGGAATCACGCCGAGTTGGCTCCACGCGGCAGCGGCTTCGATTTCCACTTTCAAATAGGCGCCGAATTTGTTTTCCTCAGTCCAGACGGCGCTCATCTCCGGACGCGAATAACGGGGTATCATAATCGCAAAATATTTTCGCGGCAAAGATACGAATTTAATTGTGATTAGTGATTGGTGAATGGTGAATAATTCCAAGAAGGAAGGTCCGACCTGTTATTGGCCTTGCAAAAATTTACTTACCCGAATGCCAAACGCCACAACTCACAACGTGTACAGCACCCCGAAGTTCAGCCCCCAGTCGAACTTGTGGTCGGCGAATCTGTTTGGGAGGAAGATGCAGCGGTAGCCGGGACGGAAGTCGAGTTGCAGGGCGAGCGGGATGTCGAACTTGTACTCCAGTCCGAAGAAACCGTTCGCGCCGGCCTTGCAGTTGTGGACACTCCAAATGGTGGCGGAGTTCTGGTTCGGGTTGGTCGGGTCGGGAATCGGATCGTAGCCAGGGTCGCCCGGTTCCAAGCCAGTGATGTAGGAGAAGGGTTGCCAGTTGTAGCCGAGGCTGCCGCCCAGGCCGACAAATCCGTACAAACCTTTGCACAACCGCCCTTCGTACATGAAGTTCGGGGAGAGGTCCAGCGACCACAGGTGCGAGCCATAGACGTAACAGTACTTGGTGCCCAGATCGACCTGGATGGCGAAGTGCTGGGTGGGGAAGGTCTTGTACGTCACAGCCTGCGAGGTGCCGACGGTCGCCCCGATGCCGTGTTTATAAGGAGCCTGTGCGTTCGCATGGAACGTGATTCCTGCGAAAAAGGCGATAATCACAAAGACAATACTGCTTCTTTTCATAATGGTTTTTGCTTTTAACGTTTTGATTTACAGTATGATAAAAATTTTGCCGTCTGCTTTTGACAGGCGGCAAAAATAAGAAAAAAGTCATAACGATGTTTTTGTCAAGGTTTCCGATACACGCAACGGACGGAAAAGCACGCGCTCTTGTCGGTTGATGAAATATCTTGGTGCGTGACATAATAGGCTGATAATTCATTCTTTTCCGTCGAAGTCCATTGGTAACAGTTAAAGGCGGAGTTTGACGGTTTTCCCGAAAAATGGGCGCACCCCGAGTATCCGGTGCAAAGCGAGGCGGAGTAGTCTCTTAGAATCATGATGTCGTCCTTGCTGGGAAGATACCAACCCTCGGGACACAAATTCTTGGCTGCTTCCCAGGTGTAAAGCAGTCCGTAGTTTTCCACATTGTCTTTGTCTGGATTGTTTTTCGGGTATTCGAATTGGGGAATGTTGAGGTTGGCGGCTGTGGTGTCGTAATGTGGGATGGGTTTCCCGTAGCGGTCGTATGTTGTCCTCATGTTCTCCACCATCACACAAAAGTGGTCGGTTTGCATGGTTTTGTAGATGTGGCCCTCTTTATCCATTATCGGGGCGCAGCCGGAGTTTTGCGCGGATACGGCCGCTGCAATCCCCGCCATCAAAAACAAGAATAAGTAAACTTTTTTCATAACATTTAAGATGGACTTCTATGTTTTAATCTTCACGCCGTGTCTGAAAATAAAGCGAAGTCCGATGAACTCCATTTTGAGAAGCGACGAGGTTGTTGGTGATAACCACAACTAATGTTTTGGATATAAGCGAGATATGAAAAGTTTAACGGAAGGATGCGTTTTTAAGGATTTTTAAGAGTATTCGAAAAAGAGCCGCCAAAAACTTGACGGCTCTCTGTAGAAATTGCGATTCGCCGGGGCAAATGATTATTCGACCCTATTGGAAGGCGTTCTCGCTCAGACCGTCGCCGGAGATGGCGAGGCGCGACATGTAAGACGGAGCCTCCTTGCCGAGGTACTTATCGACATAGATCTTGGCGAGGTACTGTCCCAACATGAAGCCGTGGCCGCGCATACCGACCAACAGGCCGTGTTCGGGATCCACGATGTAGCGCGGCTCAGTGTAGTAGCCCGCCCACGTGGCCTGGAAGCTGACGTTCTTGAGCTGTGGAATCCAGTCGATGAACATCTCCGCACACACCTGCAGGAACTCCTGCGTGTTGTACTTCAGCTCCTTGCCGGCCTGCTGCTGTTCGGTCGCGGGCGACGCGCAGCCAATGATTTGGCCGGTTTCCGCGAACTGCTGACCATAGACGGCGGAGAAGCCCTTGTACTTCCGACGGTCAATGAGCATGTCCAAGGAGTCGCCGTCCTTACCCAACATCGGCAGACGATGCGTGATAAACGCTTGGTGCTTAATGGGATACAAGCCGAGGTACATACCCAACTGCTCCGCGAACTTGTTGGCGCTCGGTCCGAGGGAGTTCACGAAATGCTCGCAATGGTACTCCACGTACTCTTTGTCGTGGGTCTTCACCAACGCCATGAAGCCCTTGGCGGTCTTGCGCACCTCCAACAGACGGGTGTCCTCCAACAGCACGCCGCCGTGCTCGATGGCGATGTTGCGGATGTAGTTGATGGTGGGGCCGGGCGTGGCCTGCCAGCACGCATTGGTGATGCAGGCGGCCTGGTAGGTGTTGAGGTTCGGGTTGAAGTAGGGCGAAACCTCCTTCACGAAGTCCTTCTTATCGACCATGTAGCCGTCGCTCCATTCGAGGGATTTCTCCAACGCCTTGTAGTTAGCCTCGTCGTGGGCGAACCCGATGTAGCGCGTGGGCTTGTAGTTGATGTTGGTGACCTTCTGGATGGATTCGAAGATGGCGCGGTTGTGTTCCGCGATGTCGGCGATTTCCGGCACAGAGAAGCTGGGACGGCCGCCGCCGATGCAGCGCCAGGAGGAGCCGCGTTCGGCGTTGCAGAGCACCACCTTCTTGCCGGCTTCGGCGAAGTAGCGGAACAGGCCGCTGCCCGTGATGCCGCCGCCCGCCACGAAGACGTCGCACTCGACCTTCTTGGTCGGGTGGCCGTTGACGTTCGTCACGAATGTTTCGGGCTTGTCGTTCGGACAGAGCTCGCCGATGTTGAGCTGCGAGGAGAGCGGGCCGCGCGGGGTGGCGTCGCCCACGACCTCCACACCGTGACCAGCCAGCAGCAACTTCACGCGCGGGATGCAGCGTTTGCCGCGGCACGGACCCATGCCGATGCGGGTGATGTGCTTCAGCTCATCCACGGAGATAATCTTCTTGCCCTTCACGGCCTCCAGGATGGTCTCGATTTTCACGTCGTCGCAGTGGCAGACGAAGGCGGGATCCTCCTCCTTCTTGTCGAGTTTCTGCCAGTTCAGCGGCTCGGGGTAGTTTTCTTTCAGGATGAAACCGGTGACGCTCATCAATGCTTCACCGCTGATATCCAGGGCTTTCACGCGGGCGACATGCGTCTTGTTCGCGCCCTTCGTGATTTTTTCGATGACACCTTCGCCGACCTTCTGGCCGTTGTCGTCCACCAAGAAAACCTCCGCGTTCTCCTCTGCGTCGTACTCGAACGGCAGGAAGAGCCAGTTTTTCGGGATGTTGTATCCGAAGAGGGCTAAGCCGGGACAGTGGTTGACGCACTTCATACAGCCGATGCACTTGTCGTAGTCGATCTGCGGCACGTGGTTGGTGGCGATTTTGGTGATGGCGCCTTGCGGGCAGGCGAACGTGCAGGGGTTGCAGGCGAAACCGTAGAGACAGTCGGCCATGACGAACGGCTTCTGCAGACGGTCGCCACAGGGACGGTTGGGTTTCTCGAGCACGCGCACCGGATGTTGCTGGGAATCCGCGTAATCCTTGGTCACGGCGAGGTAATCGTCGTAGTTGAAACGCACGTTGAGGGTCTGGGCGATCTCCATGGCGGCCTGTTTGCCGCGCAGAACGGCGCAGGTGCCCTCACCCACGCGGGTGGCGTCGCCGATGCCGTAGGTGTTGAGCCCGAAGGTGACCTTGCCCTTTTCGAGGATGAGGTTGTCGGGTTTCAGACCGGTGCATATATTGATGAGGTCGATGTCTTTGATGACCTGTTCCGTGCCGGGCACGGGTTGGAAGTTCTTGCATTCGGCAATCACCGCGCCGATTACGCCGGTGTGGTCCTCGTTGGGGATGGCTTTCAGCAGCGTGTGGGAGGTGATGATGGGGATGCCGAGACGGCGCACGCGGTTGGCCTGCACCGGGAATCCGCCCTCGTGGTCCATGGCCTCGACGATGGCCACCACTTTCGCACCTGCTTGAACGGCCTGATACGAAGTGAGATAGCCGATATTGCCGGCGCCGATGGTGAGGATGCGCTTGCCGAGGAGCGTGTGCTGCAGGTTCATCATTTTCTGCACGACAGCGGCGGTATAAACGCCCGGCAGGTCGTCGTTCTCAAAGGTGGGCATAAACGGGAACGCACCCGTGGCTACGACGAGGAAGTTGGCATCCACGAAGAAGATGCTGCCGTCCTGCATGTTCTTGGCAGCCACGCGCTTGCCTTCGAGGATGTCCCACACGGTGCTGTTGAGCAGAATGCCGGAGTGGTCGTCGCCGGCGAGCGTCTTGGCGATGTCGAAACCGCGCATGCCGCCGTATTTCTGCTCCTTCTCGAAGAAGAAGAACTGGTGGGTCTGCATGGTGAACTGTCCGCCGATGCGGTCGTTGTTGTCGATGACGATGTTGGGGATGCCGAACTTGTTGAGCTGTTCGCGGCAGGCGAGGCCGGCAGGACCCGCGCCGATGATGGCGACCTCGGTCTTATAGACTTTCGGGCCTTCGGCAGGCTGGATGGTGTCGGTTTCGGGAAGATAGTTGTGGGCGATCTCCTCCACTTTCTTGACGCCATCGACGAGGGTGACGCAGATGCGCTTCACCACGCCGTCGACGAGCATTTCGCAGGCGCCGCACTTGCCGATGCCGCAGTCCATGCTGCGCTCGCGGCCCTTCAAACTGTGACTGTGGATGGGAAAACCCGCCTGGTGCAAAGCAGCGGCGATAGTGTAGCCCTTCGCGGCCTTCACTTGCTGACCCTTGTACTCAAAGGTCGTGATCTCCCTTTCGGGAATATCCAAGATAGGATGATGCAAAATCGGATACATGATTCTTGTTCTTATATTTGACTGTTGTTGAAATCTTTTTCAATTAAGGTGAATTCAAACGAGCCCGCAAAAGTAAAAAAAAATTATGTTGGATATGAATATGCATGTTGAAAAATGATTTCCGCTTGATGTTTCATCTGCCGTATATGTCCAAGGAAATTTTATCTTTGCCGCCTTTAATGTTTGAAGCAATGAACGAGAACAAACATAACAGACTCCTTTTCATTTTGTGGATTATTGTCGCCTTCCTGGCGGGATTTTCCATCGCTTTGCGCGTGAATCCTAACCGTCTGAGCCGGAAAAGCAACGCCCAGCTGCAGAAACTGAGCGAGGTGATGGGCTACATCGACCGTTTCTACGTGGATTCCGTCAATGTGGATTCCATTTACGGACTGGCCATCAATGCCATGTTGCAAGGGTTGGACCCGCATTCCACCTATTCCACCGCCGAAGACAACAAATCTATGATGGAGACTTTGGAAGGCTCTTTCGAGGGTATCGGCATTCAGTTCAATATCATGAACGACACCCTGATGGTGGTGTCCGTCATCTCCGGTGGTCCGTCTGAAAAGGCCGGATTGATGGCGGGTGACCGCATGGTCGAGGTGGACGGAAAATCCATCATCGGAATTAAGAACGAGCAGGCTTTCAAGTTGTTACGCGGAAGGAAAGGCTCTAAGGTGAAAGTCGGGATTCTGCGTCCGGGCTTCAAGGACAAATACACGTATGAGATTACTCGCGGGGTCATCCCGACTTATACGGTGGATGTGGCGTACATGATGGACGCGCACACCGGCTACATCAAGCTGAACGAGTTCGGAAGCACCACGGCCAGGGAGTTCAACAACGCCATCCGCAAACTGAAATCGCAGGGAATGACGTCCCTGATGGTGGATCTGCGTTCCAACACCGGCGGCTTCCTGGACGCGGCCGTCAGCGTTTGCGATGAATTTCTGCCTAATAACCAGAAAATCGTCTCCATCGAGGGGTCCAAGGTGCGCCCCGAATCCATTTACGCCACTCGTCAGGGCGACTTCGAGGAGGGCAGGGTGGTGATTCTGATCGACGACTTCAGTGCCTCCGCCAGCGAAATTGTCGCCGGCGCTATCCAAGACAACGACCGAGGCATTATCGTGGGTCGTCGGTCGTTCGGCAAAGGATTGGTGCAGAGGCAGTTCGACTTGTCCGACAATTCCTCTATCCGCTTGACGACCTCCCGCTACCACACGCCCAGCGGCCGTTGCATCCAGCGTGAATACCATAACGGCACCGAAGCCTATTACGAGGATTTGTATAAACGGTTGCTCAACGGCGAGATGGAAAGCGCCGACAGTATCCATCTGGATTCCAGTAAGGTATATCACACATTGAAAGGTCGCAAGGTCTATGGCGGCGGCGGTATCATGCCCGACTATTTCGTGCCCATCGACCGGGGAGACAACATGAATGCTTACTACGACATCGCAAACTCCTCCGCCCTCATCCAATTCGCCTTCCATTACGCCACCGAGCACAAGGCTGACTTGCAGGGGAGATTTGCCGATGCCAAGTCGTATGTCGCGGGCATGACCGTCACCGACGAGATGCTGCATCAACTCATCGCCTACTATGAGAAAACCAGCAAGAAAAAAGTCTCGAATATGACCCCCACCGCGTCTAAAGAGCTGAAAGTCTGGTTGAAAGCGTTGATTGGCCGCAATTTGTACGGCGATGAAGCCTTCTATCCTGTTATCAACCAAACCGACAAGGTGATTCTAAAAGCGAAAGAGCTAATCGCCAACAGCTAACAGCCAACAGCCAACCTCACCGTTGTCGTTCAATCGAAGCTTGGTGCAACAATTCCAGGAACTTGTTTATAAAATCCTGATATACAGTATCTTCTGGGTGTTTTAAATAGTGTTTCACCACTTGTTGCCATTGTTGCGGTTGCACAACGGCGATATGGTTCGCCCGTTTGATGTCTGCAATCTCATCAGCCACCATCATACGCTGATAAAGTAGCTCACTGATTTGATTATCAATGTTTTCCAGCTTTGCGCGTTGTTTTATGAGCGACAAGTCCGGGGCGTCGGTGCGCAGGTCGAGATGCGAAACCATTTGCGCCCAATCCGACGGGGTCATCTGCTGCTCGGCATCGGAGAGCGCCTGTTCGGGGCGGCAATGGCATTCGGTCATCAGTCCGTTGAAGCCGTAGTTCATCGCGATTTGCGCCACCTCGGGAATCCAACGCACCTGCCCGCACAGATGTGACGGGTCGCACAGGATGGGCAGTTCCGGCATCCGCACCTTCAACTCGATGGGAATCTGCCACATCGGGGCGTTGCGGTAGATGTTCTCTGTGGCGTCGGGGAATCCACGGTGGACAGCCATCACCTGCCGGATGTCCGCTTGCAGGAACCGTTCGAGGTTGCCCATCCACAGCTTCAAGTCGGGAATCATCGGGTTTTTCACCATGACGGTGAAGTCGGAGTGTCGGATGGCATCGGCGATCTGTTGAACTTCGATGGGGTTGACGGCGGTACGGGCGCCCACCCACACAGCGCGGATGCCGTGTTTGGCGCAATTCTCTAACTGGTGGGCGTTCATAACCTCCACACAGACAGGAAGATTCCAGGTTCTTTGTACCTCCTCGAGCCATGGTAACGCTTCTTCGCCCGCACCCGTGAAGCTGTCGGGCGCGCTGCGGACTTTCCATGCGCCCGCCCGGAAAAAGTGCAGCCGAACGGAGGCCGACCGCGCTTCTTCGACGAGTTGCGCCGCCGTTTCCAACACTTGCTCGCGGGATTCGGCCGCGCACGGACCTGCTATCCAGATAGGTTCCATACTAATCTTCCGTTTCGGGTTCTTCCTCTATGTCAGTGAAATACTTCTTCACAAACTTGTTCTTCAAACTTCTGTTACCCAGCTTGTAGGTGAACGACGGAAGTCCTTTCGCTTGGTCGGGCGCCTGGAAACGGTTCTTGGGTTTCACGCTGCTGATGGCATCGTTGAACGCCTTGTCTGCAGCGTACGCCGACACAGCGTTGTTGTCGAACTGGAAGTAGTAGAACTGGTTGTCGAATTCGAAGTACAGGTACAGGCGGTTGCGGGAGCCGCGTTTCTCGATGACGATGCGGCCCGGCACGGTCTTATAGACCTGTTTCGCCCCGCAGACAATCAACGGCAATTTGGTCTGCGACTTGAAGGTGGACTGTTCCTTGTCCCACTCGAAGTCGATGTTCGAGAACAGGAACTTGACCTGCAGGGCCTCGGGCAGTTTGCGGTTCTGGCCAAGGGCCACGCTGCGTTGGTAGCGGTCGTATTCGGCCTTGCCCAAAATGTTGTACAATGCGAGGTCAAAGGCTTGGTCATCAGATACATCCACAAAATCTAACGTGGTGTTTTCCAGGGCTTTGTTCATCAAGTCCATGGATTTTTCATTGAAGTAGAAGTCAATGGAGGTGGTAAGGTGCATCTCGGCGGAGTCGGCGAGCATGTAATTCACGATGGTACCGTTCGTTACGAAGTTCACGCGACCGAGTTTGGCGCCCATGTCAATGGTACCGCTGCCGTGCGCCTCGCAGTTGTCGGTGTTCAACACGATGATGTTGCCCGGGACGCTCGGATCCATCAGCTTCTCCTTGGAAGCCGCCTTGAACTCCCGCGTCTCCTTGTCGTAGGTGATGTACCCGAACACGTTGATGTATTCCGCGTCATTGAACTCGTCTTTGGCCACGCCGAAAGCGGTGTAAATCCGGCCGGTCTTGTTGCTGGAGGCGATGGCCACCACCACTTTGCGCTCGTTCATGTCCTTGGTGCGGTCGTGGATTTGAAGCATGATGTTGTTCGGATCCACCTGTTGCAAAATCTTCATGCGCGCGTGCTTGATGGTGTCGCAACCATGGATGATTTCCACCCCGCCGAAGTAGGAGAGGAACGGGTTGGTGCTGTGCAGTTCGGCACGTCCGTCAAACGCGAATTGGTCGCTGAAATGGAAATCTTTCTCCAACGGGATTTTCGCCTCTCCGAAGGTCTCCTTCATGAAATAGACCGTGTCGAAATAGAGCGTCTGCACGCGCTCCTCGGCGTCGATGTAATCGTAATAACCATTGGCATAGAATCTTGTGGCGCTCTGTATACGCGTGGTGCAGTTGTAGAGCTCATGGAATTTGTTGTCGCGCCCGGCGAGGATGCGCGATTTCTCCAACACATCCATGGCCGCCTTCTTGCGGATGGTCACATCGCCGTGCAATGGCGTGATGGCGGCGTCACCCACGTTGATGTAACGCACACCGTGGGCATTGATGATGTTTTGGGAGAAATCGAACTCCGCATTCACCGCAGTGAATTGGTAGTTGACCTCTGGAGCAACGGCAAATAACTCATTTCCAACACTTTGCATATCAACAAGGTCCTTGATGGGCGTGTTGTCAATATCCGTGTCTTTATGGGGATCGTCCCATTTGAACCGCAGTATGGTGGAGTCAATGGGATCCCATTCGAACTCCGATGACTTGGCCTTGATCTCGTTCTGCACAAAATAGACAAGCGATGCCTCGCCGTTGGCTTTGAAGTGACCCTTTCGCGTCTTGAAGTCGATATGGGAGTTGTAGTTGTCGGTGGAGAAGGCGACATCCTTGCCGCCGCTGATGTCGTAAATCCGCAGGTCGGCGGTGTCGGCCAGAATTTCATGATGCTTGAAGAAGAACTCCCGCGAGGAGATGTCCGCCCTGTTGAACTTCACGATGCCGGTGCCGTACATTCCCATCGGGGTGATTCTGGAGTTGCCCGTCAAAGTCGCCTCTTTGAAGATATCCATCGGATTCTGCAATGTGTGGATAAACATCTGATCCTCATACGGTTCCCAGTGCAGATAAGCTTCGTCCACGCTTGCCGGCGGAAATTCCGTGCCCGCCATCTGCTCGTCCACCCGGTGCGTGTTGGCGGCACCGTTCGTGGAATCTATGTAGAACACCAAACTGTCGGAATAGGTGTGCGACGTGATGTAATCGATGTTTCCTTTTCCTCGTAAACCTCTGTTACTAAGACTGATACGACCTTGATAACCGCCTTTGTTGCCGTACATCGGCAGACCGGACGTGTTGTGGATGAAACCGAGGGAGAAGTCGGACTGAACTTTCAACGGCTCGGCGATGTCGGGGAAGATACCGCCGGAAACCAACGCTCCGCTGAATTTCATCGAGTCAATGACGAAATTGTCCAAATTGACGATACGGAACTGATTGACAGCGTAGTAGAACTTGTTCCGGTCATAGACGCCGCCCAAGACATAGGGTTGGTCGTAGAACACCTTGCCGCCTTTGCGCGCCTCGAAAATCGGATAGTCAGGGTAGTCGGTCATGCCGCTCTTGTTGCCCGGCACGTCGATGTACAAGATGCCGGAAAGTTCCTGAATCTCACTGCGCACGCGTTGCAGCTTGTAATCGCCATACATGTCCATCGGGCCGTTTTTGTCCTCCACGTACATGATCAGCGTGTCAATGATGTCCATGTCCACAAGGAAACGGTCGTAGTCGAAGGCGCAGTTGTGGGTCACGAAGTCGAACAGACCGCCGATGACACGGCCGGAGAAGACCATGTTGCGGTTTTTCTTGACGGTGACGAGCTCGTCCATCGGATAGACGTTGACAATCTGCGGGTCGCTGAGCACGAAAAACTCGCAACCGGTGATTTTCAGGTCGTTGGTCGCCAAATCCAGGGAGGCGTAGTGCGTCTTGGACTCCAACTTGATGTAATCGTAGTCTTTCTTTTTGACTTGGTTGTTAAGATATTGGGCGATTTTGCTACGATAGCGGATTTGGTTGTGGTTGATGTCGTATTCGATGAAACCGCGGGCGGCGAAGTCAATCATCATCGCCTTGATGTCCAACGGCGGTTTGTTGAACCAGCCAATCACATCCTCGATGGTCAGATTCTCGTATCCTACGCTGTTGAATAGTTCCCAAAGCGTGTACAATGGGTTTACGGTGTTGAAGCCGGCCACCTCGTGCATGACCTCCTCTTCGTAGTAGTTCTGCGATTCGAAGTAAGCCTCCTGTTCGCTGGAGTTGCCCACAATCGGCTTCAGCTCAATACGTTTCTCGCTGGTGACCCATTGGAGCGATTCCACGTACATGTCCAGTTTATGGTAAGAGTTGAAGAACGGGGAACGTCCTACTCCCTGTTTCGGGCGCGAGATAAGCAGACTTTTTTTCTCGTTGTCGTATTTGAAGTTGGCCGCTGGGTGGTAAATGGAATCTTTCTCAATGTACACGGAAACTTTCGCGTCTTCAGAAAGGAGGTTGTTGGGTCGGATGAGGAAGCTCCGGGATTGAGCGGTGATGATCACCTCGCCTTCGTTGTAGATGGTGATCTTGGCCAGAGTGTCGCCTTGGCCGGTGCCGTAAATGGAAGCGCCCCTCATTTCGAAACCGCCCACGTAGTCAACATCCTTGTAAAGGTTCTTCACGGGCAGCGAGGCGTCTTTACTGGTGAAGCGCGGGTAGGTGGCCTTCTCTTCGGAAGTCGGCAGCAGGGCCTTCTCCTCCAACCGTCCGGGAATGGGCTGCGCAAACAACTTCGGATAGTGGAAAAGCGCATTGTCGGCCACCACGCGGGGGAAGCGCAGGTCGATGGTGTAGGTCTTCAGCTCGGCTCTCACGTTGGCGTCCAAGCCGGCGCGGTCCCACGAGACCACTCCTCCGTTGGCGTCGAATTTCAGTTTGTCAGGGTAATAGCGCCCGTTGACGCTGCTCACAATCAGGCTGTCCTTCGCGGAATAGCCCCAAAGGTCGATGTCCTTGAAATCGAAATAGGGTTCCTCGGCAAATCCCAGGTGGTCGGCGAACCCCATGGCCACCCATTTCACGTTGTCGCCTTGGTTCAGAATGTTGTCTTGGAAAAAGTGCTTGTACAGTTCCATTTTCCCTTGGAAAAAGGTGGAACTCTGCCCGATGTGGAAGTTCAGGATCTTCCCCCAAGTTTCGGACTCGTCCGCGTACTGGCTTTGCAGGAAGGTGTTGTAAGTGTGTATCAAACTTTGGAAATGAGGAATAGGGCGGTGTTTTTTCTTCACCATCTTGTTGGCCGCGTCAATGAATACGGCCTGGTTCTCCGCGTCTATGCGGGTGGTCCACATCAGCTCGAAGGTGTCCAAGATGGCTTTGGCTTCCTTTTGGCGGTCCTTCGGCACGGATGCATAAAACTCCTTCATCTCCTCCACCGTTTTGGACGGATCTTTGGAAAAGGATGTAAAACGCTGTGCCTGAGATAATAACGACAAGCACAGCAAAACGCTGACAAACAAAATCTTCTTCATCGTCACATAGAAAAATGGTGCGCAAAGATAACAAAAAGATAGCTACCTTCCGCCAAAATATTCGAAATGGAAATCAGAATGCCCGCAGGTTAGATTCTTTGGAATTTTGCCGCCACCCACTTGTCTTTCACTTTGTGGTCCACATACTTGAGGCCGTTTTGGGCACAGCAATAGCGTAAGGCCGGCAAATCTTCCTCGTAGAAGCCGCTCAGGAACAGCAATGCGCCGTCGTTCATGCACTGCACGTATTGCGGGATGTCCTGCAGCAGGATGTTGCGGTTGATGTTGGCCAGGATGATGTCGTAATGTTCCTCACCGAGCAGCGAGGCATCGCCCAAGAGCACGTTAAGATGCTCACAACCATTCTGTTGCGCGTTTTCAATACCGTTGCGGTACGCCCACTCGTCATTGTCGATGGCGGTGACGGGAAAGGCCCCTTTCATGTAGGCGAGGATGGCCAAAACACCGGTGCCGGCGCCCATGTCGAGGACCGACTTGCCGCGCACTTTGGTTTCCAACAAGTAGGAGACCATCTGCGAGGTGGTGGCGTGGTGCGCCGTCCCGAACGACATCTTCGGTTCGATCACGATCTCATAGTCAACATCGGGATTCTCCGGGTGGAACGGGGCGCGGATGTAGCAGCACCCGTCTATCAAAACCGGTTCGTAGTTGGCTTCCCACGCGGCGTTCCAGTCCTTGTCCTCCATCGGCGCGACAGAGTAGGAGAGCTTCACCTCCGGGAACTGTGGGGTCTCCAGCAAATCCTTGAAAACATCCTCCTGATAGTCTTTCTCGGGAATGTAGCAGAGCAACTCGCCCTCTTCATCCCCATCCATGAAACTGTCACATCCGGCATCCGCCATCAACGACGTGAACACCTCTTTCCACGGCTCCGCCGGCTCAATGTTTAACTTGATCTCGATGTATTTCATTTAACTATGACGATTGACTATGACTATGACTTAGACTTAGACTATGACTATGACTATGACTTAAACTTAAACTTAGACTATGACTTAGACTTAAACTATTAACCAACTAACCAACTAACCAATTAACCTAATACTCAATCGGTTTGCCGGACAGATTGAACCACAGTTCTTCTTCCTCCTGTGTTTTCTTGTCAACAATGATGACTTTGTAGGCAGTGACTTTGTCGGCGAGGCGTTTCACCGTGTAGAACTCTTTCAGTTTGTAGTTTTTGTACTCTTTTTTGAGATAGTCCTGAATGGTGGCGGAGAGGCTCTCGTTTTTGCCCATGAGCCAGGTCTCGGTGAGTTCGCCGTAGCTGTTGTAAACACAGAACTCTTTGCCGCGGGTGGTGTAGAACATGGCGCGGTAGTTCATGTAGCCGTCGTCGGTCCATTCCACGTTGTTCACCTTCGGGTATTTCAGTTTGAAGGCGGCTTTCACGTTCTCGGGCACGCTGGCCGCGTCGTCGTTGTCAAGCTCCATGTTCATCTTTTCGTAGTATTTGTTCAGGGCGTCGTCTTCGGCGCTCTCTTTCTTGTCGCCGCCGCCTAACTCGTAGTCAGGGTCAACGGTGCGGATCAGTTTGCCCGCCTTGTCGAAAAACACGGTGGTGACTAATTTGGCCTTGTAATTGGCTTTTTCGTAGAATTCCACCATCATTTTGTCGTCTTTGTCGGCGCGTTGTTCCTTGACGGCGCTCTTGAAACGCCAGCCGGGGTAGAAATCGTTGAGGTGCTTGGCCATCAGGCCGGAGACAGACTCTTCGGGCATGATGGTGAGGGTCTTTTCCCAGACACCTTTCGGGTTGATATAGACGGCGGTTTTCTTGCCTTGGTTGAGACAGCGGGCGATGTACATGCTATCGACCAGGAACCAGTTGAGCTCGGCGGGATGCAGCACTTTCTTCAACAGGGATTTGGAGACGATATCGGGCACGGAGCTGGCCTTGATGGCGACGTTGCCGTGCTCGTCTTTCACCACGGGTTCGGGTTTCTCCTTTTTGGGCTTGGCCTCTTTTTCCGGCTGGGGTTCAGCTGCGGGTTTGTTGGAGGCGGTGGTGGGTTTAGGCTGTGCGGCCGGTTTGGCGGCAGTCTCCTTGGGAGCGTTCTTGGCGGCCTCCTTGGCGGCTTTTTCAGCGGCGGCTTTCTCCTCGGCTTCGCGTTTGGCGGCTTCGGCTTTCTCGGCCTGGCGCTCGGCGGCGGCAGCCTTGGCCTGCTCTATCTTGTCGGGATGCTTTGTCGTGGGATCCTTGAATCCCTCCGGGTCTTCACGCGTGAGCAACTTGTTCTGCCCGGTGCTGGCGAAGGTCAGCAGCGACGGTTTGGAACCCACAGCATCCTCCCTGACTTCCAGGTAGTAGTGCGTGCTTACCTCCTCTTGCTCCTCCAGCGCACTCACGCTGATGATCCATTCCGGGAAGTTCTCCTTCACGTATTCGGTTATCGTGGAGGGGAGTTCGTTCACGGGCACCATGAACAGCGTGCGGATCCATTCTCCGTCGCCGGCAATGAAGACTTTCCCGTTCGTGGCGCCGTCCTTGATGTTGGCGATGTAGTTGTCGCCGTCTTTCATCCATCCGGTCACTTTCACGTAAGAATATTGTTCGTCAAGGGTTTGGACAACATCGGAGGGCACCTCCGTGGGTTTCAGTTTCTGTGCGGAAACCATGTTGTTGCTGACAATAACTATCTGAATAACAGATATTAGCAGGATGAATAAGATTCTATTTTTCATTTTCGTCATTATTTTTCAAATCAAGCCACAAAAATAGTGTTTTTTTGTTTACGGATTTAATAGTTACATGGTTACAGACAAATGTCAAAGTTTGTGGTTTAGTGTTTCCCGGATTTTGGCGGTGAGGATGTCGATGCCGATATTGTTGTTGCCGCCCACGGGAATGATGATGTCGGCGAGCCGTTTGGTGGGTTCGATGAAGAGTTCGTGCATGGGTTTCACGAAGTTGCGGTAGTGGCGGATGGATTTGTCGAGGCCGCGGCCGCGTTCGATGACGTCGCGGCTGATGATGCGGATGAGCCGTTCGTCGGCGTCCGTGTCCACGAACACCTTGATGTCGAGGATATCGCAGAGTTCAGGGTTGGTGAAGATGAGGATGCCTTCCACGATGAGGACTTCCGCGGGGTGCACGGGGATGGTCTCCTCGCCGCGCCTGCAGGTCACGTAGGAGTAGGTGGGCATCGGGATGGTCTTGCCCGCTTTCAGCTGTTCGATGTGGTTCACTAACAGCGGGAACTCGATGGCGGAGGGATGGTCGAAATTGATTTTCTCCTTTTCTTCTTGCGTCAAAACACCGTTGTCGCGGTAGTAGGCGTCCTGGGACAACACGCTGACGTGGTGTTTCGTGAACTGGTTGACGATTTTCTGCACCACGGAGGTCTTTCCTGAGCCGGAGCCGCCGGCAATCCCTAATACTAA
>CACXUB010000008.1 GCA_902770735.1 uncultured Bacteroidota bacterium
TGCTCCTTAACTCTATGTTATTCTCGCATGCCTCACGCAATCCATTGTAAGTCAGTTTATACGCTTGATGCCCTTTCAGTTTGGTGTTCTCAATCGTATAGAGCCGCAACGCATCCTGATATTCTGAATGCTCTTCTAGCATCTCGTTCAACCGGTAAAGCGTTTCTTTGCTGTGGGTGGTCACAAACACCTGTTTGTTGGTGTCTGTAGCCAAGGCAAAGATGGCCTCCCAAAGCTTCTTGTAGGCGGAATAATGCAGACCGTTGTCAATCTCATCGATCAGGATGATGTTGTTCGTCGGATTGGCCGAGGCTGCCACGATGTTCAGGTAACGGCGCAATCCGTCGCCCATCATGTTGACCGCAAGCAATTGGTCGATACCATCCATACCGACATACGCCACGTTGTTCAGAATCTCTACAGCATTAATGCGGGGGTCGAAATGCTTTAACCGCTCCACGACCATGTCTTTTTTCTTGCGTTTGGTCAGTTCCACCAAGTCGTTGGCGGGATTGCCCGCTGCCAAGTCGGCAGGAAGAAAAGCCGCGCTGTTTTTCTCCAAATACCCTTCTGCTATCTTCTTGCCGGAGACCAAACCAGTATGATTTATAGAGATACTGCTTTCGAAAATGTTCTTCTTTCCTTTACTTTCAATTTCAAATGCCAACTTTAGAGTGTTCAGGAAGGTTTTGGTCTCCGAAGTGGGGATCTGACCGTTTTGCGGCTCCGCAGCGGACTTTTCATCGAAAATGTAGGTCATTTCCAATGCCAAGCGACGTTTCGTGTCGTCAAGCATTTCGGAAATGATCTCGGGCTTGATGCTTAAATTGTAGTTAGGAAACATATATCCTAAATCCGCAAAATTGCTGAAGCTTCGTGATCTAACAGAGTTGACATTCATGGGCAAATCTGGATTGGACATGCCCATGATCAGCAACAGGCATTCCAAAATGGAACTTTTTCCTGAACTGTTTTGTCCAAGGAAAACGTTCACGCGGGACAAATCATCAATCTTCAGATGTTCAACGCCTCTAAAGTTTTTGATTTCCAAATTTTTAAATCCGTCCATATCGCTAAAGTTACATTTAAATGAAGCCTGCAAAAATACGCATTTTTTCTTTTTCCTCAGCAACCCACTTCCCGTTCACGAAACCCCTTCCACCACTTCTTCCGCGCTGATCGAATACTTCCCCATCAATCGCTGCACCAGCCAAATGACCTCTTCTTTGTCAAGCTTGTAACCCAAGACGCCGTAGTAGGCGGTTGCCGCGTGGTTCCACTTGTAGGATATCACCGGCCCGGGCTCACGGCCTCTCACGAGAAAGTCGGAGAAGTCGGGCGCTTTCCGCCATTCAGGTAGCGTGCCGTCGGCTTCGATAGTGAGTTCCAGATAATCACCGAAGCCCATATCGTACGGGGGGATCAGGGCGCTGGGGACATAGCCTTGAATCTGCCAAAGCGGCTTCATGTCTTTGTCATACAAGGTGTAGGTGCCTTCGTCGCGCACCTTCGCCCAAACATGTAAATAGCCATTGCTCTCGTCCCAGTCCTTCAGCTTCCGCTCTCTTAAATCTATCCAGAACTCCAGTAGTTTGGTGCTCTCGTCGTACATCGGGGGCACGAAAGATTCGTCACACTCCAGCTCTGACATTATACCGTTGTCGAAGGAGACCATGGTGTATTTGTCGCGTTTGTCGTAAGGAATGGAAATCCGGAGGAAACAGGCCTCGTTTTCAAGTTTTTCTTTTAATGTGGTACTCATAGGTTTATGTTTTTGGTTTGAAGATAATGATCTTTTGTTCTTTTTTCTGTTAGAATCGCCTTATTGTTCTTTCGGCAACCTCTGTGACTTTTCTTGTAGTTGTTTTTCGTCTTTCGCCACTTTCCGCTCCACCTTCTTGATGTCTTCCGCCGCAGGCAGTTCCTCTGGCTTTATTCCCCGCTGCCCCAGCATCCCTCTGACACTGGTGTTGTTCTGTACATGTTCCGCTGTGATGCCTTCTTCCCCTTGCAAATCTTTCTGCTCAACGTTGTGGTTGGTCATCTCCGTGGCAAGGTTTTTGGCGGCAATAGTCAGGGTGGGGAGAAAATCGGCCAAGGCACCGCTTTTGATGCCCAAACGTTGCTTCATCTGTTCGGTGGTGAGACCGCCAAAAAGGGCTTGGTCGCCTTTTGAGCGGATTCGCCCGAACCCTCTTTCGTCCACTCCACGCTGGTAGATGTTCTTGCTCAACTGTTTTTCAGAAGCGCGTAACCGATCCCGACTCTCGATTCGTGAGAGTTGATGAAGCCTTTCTTCGATTAGCTCAATTTTGCGGGTTTGCACGGCAAAGTAACTTTGTGCAAAGGCAATCTCATCTTTCTTGGGATCACCATTCTGGGCAATAAGATAGCAGGCATAGCGGGTGAGCATGAAGTCCTGGACTTCGCGTTGCGATCCACTACCCAACGAGACCATTTTCGTGACCTCACGAAAATGGTCGTCAATATTGACACCCAGCGTTTTACAAGACTGCATGGCACGACCTATGGCAGTCGCAAAATTCTCCCATCGGGAATACCCTAACACTTGTTGTAACTCCCGGGCATACCATACATCCATTTCTTGCCCGTCGTCATCCTTTACGGTTTTGACGATTAAGTCGAAATCTGCTTTGTACTGTTGAATCTTTTGAATGTTCATGATAACTCTTGTTTCCGCTTAATTTGTTTAATGATAATTTTTTTTCTTTTATTTGTTTTCTATTACTTAATTTTCAACATGTTACAATCGCAAACAATCGCTTGCAATCTTTTTGCAAATATACAATTTATTTTTTAATATACAAGAACAAAAAAAACTTGAAAAAAAATTTTGTTCCCATGTGTAACATTTCCGAAATTCTCATACTTATTAGACAGAATATTTTACTAAAACAATTATGATATGGCAAGCAAAATCAAGAAAGACAGCGATTTTTATCAGGAGTCTCTGATTTGGATGGGATACCGCTATGCAATCGGACTCGCAGGAGCCAAGAGCGAAAGAGGCAGGGAACTTTTGGATTCCCTTGGACAGTTCCGTGACATCGAATATGACACTCCTGAATTCCACGCGTTTGCGGCGGAAATAGCGAACTACCTGAAACGCAAGAAAATCAAAGACGTGACAGATCTGAGCAAGCGTTGGATGGAAGGTGATATGATGTGGTATTCGATGCACTATGCCCTAGGCCGCCAATCGTATGCCAGCTCGCATTGTCACGACATTGTGCGATATGGCCGAGAGGTACTTTCGCCTGAGAGACAAGAGTTTATGGCATACGATATACGCAGGGAGATTGCCTGGCATCTAAGTATTCCGATTCATTTCCATCTCCCTTGCGAAATCGAACGGCTGCATGACCCCGTTGATCTGCTGATGCGTTTCATGAAGGAAAACGATATTAGAACAGATGAGCAACTGGCGAAGTATAAAACGATTGAGGTTTGGGAAAACCAAATTGGAGACATCCGATACGATACAACAATAGAGGAAGATGAATCGAAAAGGATGTCTATTGGACTTCTTTCAGAAATCGATGCATTGTTGCCATGGGATGATTTGGCGAAATATTTCGATCCGAAGATGCACAAACGATGCAGGGTGAACTATAATGGGGAGGAGAGTGTGGTGGAGTATTTTGATTCTTGGGAACGAGAATACGGCGGACACGTTACGTTCCCATATATGCTCCTGAAGAAGCCTGTTCTGAAATATGAACAAAATCCTTACTTGTGCGCGTATGTCAATGAAGAATATGTCGTGGAAGACAACGTCTAAAGGCTGCGTCTGTGATCCAGAAACAGGCTCGTGAAGACAATGCTCATCGGCCAATGCGTATACGGGCATCGGCTTATGCATATACAGGTGTTGGCCTACGAACCTATGTTCGTCGGCCCATGAACCTATGTTCGTGGGCTTATAGACCTATGTTCGTCAGCCCATGGACCTATGTTCGTCGCCAGAGACTTTTAGACGCTTGTGGAATTTTGGTGCGGAGGCTTCGCCTACGAAGTAGAATGCTACGGCGAACCCTCTCTTACCTTTCCACCACCACCTTCACAACCTTCACCTCATCCCCCTGCACCACTCTGACTACATAACAGCCGGGGACGAGGGAGCTGACGTCAAGAAGAGCTGTGGGACCGGCGGCGCGGCGGGTGAGGACGAGACGCCCCGAGAGGTCGTGAACGCGGACCTCGGCATCGCCATCCGCCAAGCCGTCCAAGACGATACGGCCCGAGGCTGGATTGGGATAAAGGGAAACTATTTGAAAATCAGAAGTTTGCACGCCCGTGGCAATGTCGTTGTAGTCGTAAACGTAGTCGCACACGTACTGCAACACGTGGTCCACGTCAACGCTGTACCAGGCTTCGCGCACGCAGGCGTCCACGTTGTCGTACATCCGCGGACGGTCCATCTCCGGGTTCCACGGAATCACCGTGCTGCTCAGCGGCTTGCCATAATCGTATGTATAGACGCTCCGCTCCACCTCGTAGTCGGTGTGGTCGTACTGGTGATACTCCGTGCAGTTGCCGCGATTGTCGTACTGATACGTGGACTTGCCGTTGTACTGCCAGTAGAAACCGTCGTCGCTCAAGCTGTCCAACCGCAGCACCTTGCGACCGTCAACATAACTCGTCACGATCTTCTCCGACGGGAGAAGCGTGCCGGAGTCGAAGTTGTAGCTGTACCACAACTCCTGCACGCAGTCGTTGCCAACATATTGGTACTCAATCTTTTGATACAGCATCCCGGCGAAATCCAAGGTGGTGAGCACCAGCTGGTTCTGCGCATTGTAGGTGTAATGGTAGATGCCACCGAGCTCCCAAGTGCCGCCGAAATTGTTGTAGTTGCTCCTCGAGGTGATCAGCCCCGCGGCATTGTAGGTGTAGTCGATGTAATAGACGTTCTGCCACACCCCGCCGAGCTTCTGCCAGCCCGACAGCCGGACCAAATTGCCGGCGGCGTCGTAACTCATGGAGTCGATGACCTGGTACTCGTTACGGATGGAGTCGGTCATCGCCAATAGCCGATGGTCACCATTATAGGCGAAGGTGCAGATCTGATAGTTGTCATCCGTGTGGAAGTCCGTCATCTTCCATTGGTAATCGCTTTTCGCGCCGGAAAAAGGCATCGCTTGTCGTGGCGACACCGGGGAGGCGAAATGTCCTGCAGGCTGCGCCCATACACACAGCGACGTCAGAACAGATAATACAACAAAGGTGATTTTTTTCATAGTGCTATTCATTTATCAATTTTTCCCACTTGGTTTGCAAACAATCAGTACTTTTTCCATCATTTCCTCCTTTTTGCCAGCCACTTCCCAATCCGGTTCTTCCCGTTCAGCTCCGCCACCAAGATGATGCCGAAGGCGATGGCGACGGTGACTTTCAAGGCGGTGACGCCCGTGTGCAGGGCGGCGCCAAGTTGCTCGGAGACAACGTTGTAGGTGGTCCAGAAGATGCCTGCGCCCGGCACCAACGGGAAAATGCCGCAGATCAGATAGACCGTGATCGGACATTTGCGCACGATGGCCAACACCATGGCCGTGAAGGTGACCAACACGGTAGCAAAAAAGACCACGTTGGCGACCGACAACTCCGTATAGTTCATTAAAATCAGGTAGAGCAGCCACCCCAACATCCCGCACAATCCGCTGTCCAAGTAGTACTTGCGGGGCACGCCGAAGAGTACGGCGAAGGCCACGGTGCCCACGTAGGCGGCTAACAGCTGCACGAACATCCCCGCCGTTTCGGGTGCGGCGGTCAACGTCTCCAAGTGCTGCATCGTGCCGCTGACGGCCGCGTCCAACATGAACGCCAAGGCCACTCCCATGGAGATGCAGAAGAAGGTGAGCAGCGCGTCTAACAGCCGCGTGATGCCGGCAATGTAGTCCTCGTGCGCCAAGTCGCGAATACCGTTGGTGAAGGGCACTCCGGGAATCAGCGGGATGATGGCCCCGATGATCATGTTGCTGAGGTGCGTGCCCAAACCCAGTCGGAACATCACCCCGCAGAGCAAAGTGGCCAGCAAGCCGCCCGTGATGGCGCCCGCGATGCGCGAAAGGTGCCGGTAACCGACGAACAGCATATAGACCCAGAGCACCAACCCGGCCACGAACGCCGCTATGCTGTCGGCGAAGCCACCGCCGAAGATGATGCAGAAGGCCGCGCTGCCGAACGCGGAGGCCGCAATCTGCTCCCACGCGGGCTTCGGGCGCATGGCGCGGATGGCCTTCAGCCGCGACTCTAACTGCTCGAGGTCGCACTTGCCCTCGGAGACTTCGCGGGAGAGCTGGTTCACCGCCACCACCTTGTCGAGGCTCGTGCCCTTGATGGGGATGAACTTGGTGCGGGCGAATCCTTTCGCCGTGGCCATGATGCCGTTGCTGAGCACGAAAAAGCTCTCGTCGTCCACGCCGTAGTGGCCGGCGATACGCCGCATGGTCTCGTCCACGCGCGAGATCTCCGCCCCGTTTTCCAACAGGATCGCCCCGGCCTCGTAGGCCAGCTCCATGATTTTGCTGTTTTCGTCCATCGTTTTCTTGTTTTTACTCCACGGATTTTCTTTTTATCTCCACGGATCACGCGAATCTGCACGGAAGTGTTAATAAAGACGCAATCCGTACACCTCTTTCCAGCCAAGCTTGGCATACGATTTTTCAGTTGTTTTGACTTGCAGATCTTTGGTGGATATTCTTTGGGTTATCAGTTTGAAAGTGGCTTTCTTTCTTTTAAAATACCTCGCATCCCCGCTAAACCCATCCGCATAATCGACTCTATTCACTATCAAGTCGTCATAAAGATAGACATTCTTCATATTATCAGAAAGACTCATAAAATAGAAGTCTTTCCGATTCTGGACATCGATTACAAAATAATGCTGGAAGTTTGAGCCATACCCTGAAGCCAGCCCCGCAAGCATGCATCTGACGACATAATAATTCCCTAACCGGTAATAACCGGCCTTCTCCAAATCGAAGCGGGTGAAATCTTCGTTACGAAAAGTGCCGCCCTTCAAGAGGGTCTTCAGAGAGTCGATCAGAGCGACATCGGTAATTTTCTCGGGATACACCGTGACGTACTCAAACGTGACGGGCACTTGGAAGTAGCAGCGCACCGGATGGCCCTGGTTGGTGCCGGGCTTCCAGAGGGGACTTCCTTGGATGGCACGGACCACTTCTTCGTCGCAGGAAGGGTAAAGCGGCACTTTGATGGTGACTTGGTTGACACGTCCGTCCTTTTCCACCACAAACTCCGCCAGCACCGTACCTGACACCCCCTTTGCGCGGGCATCCTCCGGAAACTGTATGGTTTTTGCAAGATAGGCGTTGAAACTGCCGGGAAATTCGGGCATGGTTGTCGTAAAGCGGTATATCGGCTCTGAATCTTCAGAGGTCGGCTCTGTCTGCGCCCACGCGAGAAGCGGGAGCAGGAGGATTGCGACAATGAGGGTGCTTGCGCGGCGGTTCCCCAGATGCAATAATCTTTTCATATTATTTGTTTTTTCGTAATGTCAATGAAAATCTCCGCATATCACACGTATCTGCACATATAATTCTGCGTAATTCTGCGAGTTCTGCGGGAATTATTCCTACTCCGGCATCGACTTGGCCAGATAGGACTTCAGCGTCCCTTTTTCACGCATCTTGAGGAACTTCTCCGCACCCTTGTCCTTTCCAAGCACTTTCTTATACTTCACGTAGTAATTGAGAGCGGTGTTCACCCCGGCATAACAGCCCTCCAACTGGCTGTCATCCTTGCTCTGGATGGCGTACTGCGCCCAGCCGCCGAGAAGCAGGATTAGCAAATCCCTGTTCTCAATATTCGCCACTGCGGCGTTAAGTTCAATGCGCACATCGGGTGTGCCGAAAAGCCACCAGAGCGCAAAATCCGACACTTTCTTCCGCTGCACATCGTTCGGGGAATGCACCTTCAGCCATTCAATGCACTCCATGGCAGGTTGGGTATATTTGGCATACTCGGTTTTTTCGATGTCTCCGGGAATTTCTGGGACTGTAAATGTAATTGTCTGGGCTCTCACACCTTGCGCGAGAAGCAAACCAAAAATGATAACGGCAATTTTTTTCATATCAAGAATTTATCGGGTTTGTATATAGAATGATCACTGTTGTCAATGAGGTAACATCCAGCTTTCTCAATTTCTTTTCAAGTTCCGAATACTTCATTTTCACTGATTAATTTAACGCGGAAAAGATAGAAAAAAAACTAACATATACAACTACCTCCTCCGCGCGCTCACAATCTTCCCGATGTACTGGTGGTGGATGCCGGCGGGGAAGTTCTCGTAGCGTTTGCGCGGGATGTCCCCGAAACCTTTCGGGTCGAACTCGTCGCGGTAGATGACCTCGCACTCATAGACTTCGCGGGCCTCCAAATAGTACGGCGTGCCGTGCTCCGTGTAAGCCACGTGCAAGCCCAGCGCCTGCTCCTTGTTGCCGTCGCGGCCGCTGTGCGTGCCCATGTATTCCAGCACATCCTTGCGGTCGTCGTCGAAAACCATGACGGTGAAGTATTTGAACCGCTCCATGTACTCGTACGTATAGCGGGCGGGCGCGACATACACCGTGATGGTGCTGATGTCGTGTTGCCAGATGTTGCCCATAGCGCCCCAGCCGATGGTCATCGCGTTATGGTCCTCCCCTTCTCCGGAAGCCAACAGCAGCCCGGCTCCCTTGAACCACGTGAACGGGTTGAGGTTCGCCGCCTGCGTGTAGTCAAACTCCACGAAATCAGACTCTTGTATCGGACGTTCCTTCATTTTGAAATCCTTGTTGCCATAGGTGTTGTAGGAAACATTCTCGGGTTTCCACTTATCCTTGGGCGTGTTTTCCTTGTCGGGGTAGCCGACGACAATCGTGCAGAGCGGGATGATGTGATCCGGCAGTTTCAGGATGCGGGAAACGGCCTTGCAGCGTTCCTCCGACGGGTAGGTGCCGGTCCAGACGGCGCCGAGTCCCATGGCGTTGGCGGCCAGGAGGATGTTCTCGGTGGCGGCGGAGCAGTCCTGCACCCAGAACTCGCGGGCGTTGCCTTCGAGGGCCTTGTTCATGTCGCCGCACACCACGAGGGCGAGGGGAGCGTTGGCGGCCATGCCGGCGTGCGGGTTGGCCTCGGCGAGCGCGTTGAGCTGTTCGCGGTCGGTGACCACCACGAAATGCCACGGCTGGCGGTTCACGGCCGAGGGCGCCGCCATGCCCGCGCGGAGCAGCTGCTCGATCTGCGCCGCCCCCACGGGCTTGTCGAGGTAGCTGCGGACGGAGACGCGCGTCATGATGTTCTCCAACGCGGCGTTCTTGTAACGATCTGATTTCTGCGCTTCCGCGCTCATGCTTGCGGTCAACGCCGCCATACAAATCAACATAGCCATACGATATTTCTTCATATTCTTCTTGTTTTTTGAAAGTGCAAAAATACATTTTTAATGGTTATTGGTTAGGGGTTATTGGTTATTGTGTCTGTATTCGTAAAAAATGTACTTTTGCCGCGCTTTTCAATTGATTGCCTTTATGATTACCAAAATCGTGCTCACCGGCGGTCCGTGCGCCGGGAAAACCACCACCAACGAGCGTATCGAGGAGTTTTTCACCAAACTGGGATACGCCGTGTTCACGCTGCCCGAGGCGGCCACGCTTTTCATCAAGGCCGGCGCCGAGTTCCTCACCGAGGACAAGCACCTCTACTTCGAGATCCACAAGAACATGATGCGTTTCCTGCTGGAGATGGAGGAGGATTTCTACCGGATTGCCGAGGCGACCGACAAGCCCGCGCTCATCATCAACGACCGCGGCGCGATGGACCTTTCGGCCTACATGACCCCCGAGGACTGGCAGGAGTTGCTCCGTCAGACCAACCACACCGAGAGCGAGCTGCTGGGCCGCTACAAGGCGGTCTTCCACCTCTGCACCAGCGCGAAAGGCGCGCCCCACAGCTACACGCTGAGCAACAACTCCGCCCGCATGGAGGAGACCCTCGCGGAGGCCATCCAGGTCGATGACAACCTCATCAAGGCGTGGCAGAAGCACCCCAACCTGCACCTCATCCAGTCGGAGGAGTTCGTGAAGGACAAGATCGACAAGGTGCTCCTCGGCATCGCCAACGAGCTGAACATCCGCGAGCAGGCTGCCGAACACCTTTTCTTATGAACATTTGTTCATAAAAAAAGAAACGCGGCGGGGGCACTCCTCCGCCAAAAAAACGTATTATTGCCACCCGTTGAGGGTTCGCGCAACTCAAGACTCAAAATATTGATAACCTAATAATAAAAGTCAAAGAACATGGGCGGATTTTTCGGAATTGTATCAGCCAGACCTTGCATTGCGGATTTATTTTACGGGGTGGACTACCACTCTCATCTCGGAACCAAACGCGCCGGAATAGTCACCTACAACAAGGACATGAAACTATTCCGGCGTTCCATTCATAACATCGAGAACGCCTACTTCCGGAACAAGTTCGGCGACGAGCTGGGCAAATTCGTGGGCACCTCCGGCATCGGGGTCATCAGCGACACCGACGCGCAGCCCATCGTGGTGAACTCCCACCTCGGGCGCTTCGCCATCTCCACCGTGGGCAAGATCAACAACATCGCCGAACTGGAGAAGGAGTGCCTGGACTGCAACCAGCAGTTCACCGAGCTCAGCTCCGGCAACACCAACCCCACCGAGCTCGTCGCCCTGATGATCACCCGCAGGCACGACTTCGTGGAGGGCATACAATATGTATATAATAAGGTGAAAGGCTCCTGCTCGATCCTGATCCTGACCGAGGACGGCCTCATCGCCGCGCGCGACTTCTACGGCCGCACGCCCATCGTCATCGGCAAGGACGACAGCGGTCACGTGGTGGCCTCCGAAAACCACAGCTTCGCCAACCTCAACTACCAGACGGTGCACTACATCGGACCGGGCGAGATCGTGAAGATCACCGCCGACAGCTACCAGCAGCTCCTCGCCCCGAACGACAAGATGCAGATCTGCTCGTTCCTGTGGATTTACTATGGCTATCCCTCTGTGAATTACGAAGATATCAACGTGGAGAACACGCGCTACCGCAACGGTTACGCCATGGGCAAGAGCGACGACGTGGACGCCGATTTCGTGTCGGCCATCCCTGATTCCGGCATCGGCATGGCTTTGGGTTATGCCACCGGCAAGGGCATCCCCTACCAGCGCGCCATGGTCAAATACACCCCCACCTGGTCGCGCAGCTTCACCCCGTCGAATCAGGAGATGCGCGAGCACGTGGCCAAGATGAAGCTGCTGCCCAACCGCGACCTGCTGCGCGGCAAACGCATCGTCTTCTGCGACGACTCCATCGTGCGCGGCACGCAACTGCGCGACAACGTGCGCAAAATGTACGAGTACGGCGCCAAGGAGGTCCACATCCGCATCAGCTGCCCGCCCCTGCTCTACGGCTGCGAATTCCTCAACTTCTCCGCGTCCAAAACCCAGATGGAACTCATCACCCGCCGCGTCATCGAAGAATTAGAGGGCGACCCCAACAAAAACCTGCACCGCTACATGGACAGCACCTCCAAGGAATACGCCAACATGGTAGAAATCCTCCGTCGCCATTTAGGCGTGGACACGCTGAAATTCAACACGTTGGATATGATCACCGACGCCATCGGACTGCCCAAGGAACGCATCTGCACCCACTGCTTCGACGGTTCCTCCTTCGGATTATAACATCGTAAAAACCAGATATTTATGCCTACTGAAAACTACCTGTTGCTCGGGCAGAAAAAACGTCTCATCGAATCGCTACGGCAGAAAGGCATCACGGACGAAAACGTGCTCAACGCCTTCGACAAGATGGAGCGGCACCGGTTCTTGGAGTCGCTGCTCTGGCCTCGCGCATACGAGGACGTGGCGCTGAAGCTGACCACCGACCAAACCATCTCGAAACCCTCCACCGTAGCGTTCCAGTCGCAGCTGCTGGAGGTCAAAAAAGGCATGAAAGTGTTGGAAATCGGCACCGGATCGGGATTCCAGGCGGCCATCCTGTATGCCATGGGGGCGAAAGTCTATACCATCGAGCGTCAGATCGCGCTGTACAAGCAGACCAAACCGCGTCTGGACGAGCTCGCGCCGTCGGTGGTGACCTACTACGGCGACGGTTTCAAAGGCTACCCGCAGTTCGCGCCCTACGACCGCGTCATCGTCACATGCGGTGCGCCGAACATCCCGCAAGCCCTTCTCGACCAGTTGGTTATAGGAGGTATCATGGTGATTCCCGTCGGAGAGGAATCCCAGATCATGAAGAAAATCGTGAAAATAAGCGACACAGAATACGAAGAGGAAGATTTCGGAGACTTTGTGTTCGTCCCGATGTTGAAAGAGCGAGTCCGTTCAAATCGCGGCTAATCGGAAACCTCTTCCGTGCCGTCCTCGCTGAATTTCAGCGCTTTGACGATTCGGTATTCCCCGCTGGCGTTCAAGGTCGCGATGCCGTAGATGAAAAAGTCGGAACTCACGAGCAAGGAGCAGACATACGCGGTGTCGATCTTCTCAATCTCTTTCTGACAAAATTCCCTTGCCTGCGCGTCATTCTCGGCCAACGATTTGCCCTCGAATTCGACGATTTTGTTGTATTCGACCGTTTTCCCGAAATAATCCTGCAGCTCGGTCCACTGTGAACCCTGCACGGAACCGGACTGGTATCCGAGGTTCCCGATGGTGTACTGGGTGGTGACTTTCTTGTCCTTGCAAGCCGTGAAAACCAGGGCGAGGCTTACAACCGCCATGAATATTGCCTTTTTCATAATCACACTATATTCTTAAAACTGCAAAAATAGCACATTTCAGCAGAAAAAAAACGATCTCGGGAAGATGTAATCAACAACTTTTTGTTACTTTTGCAGCCCAAATTTTTTCAGGATGAAGATCACCGGATTCATATTCGCGGCGGGATTAGGCACCCGCCTCTACCCGCTCACCGCCGACAGGCCGAAAGCGCTGGTCAAATACGAAGGGAAGACCCTTTTGGACATTGTTTTGGGACGGATGTTCGAGAGCGGCATCCAGGATGTCATCGTCAACATCCACCATTTCCCGGACAAGATGCTGGAGGCCCTGCGCGCGCACCCGTGTGCGGACCGCATCCGCATTTCCGACGAACGGGCTTATCTCCGCGACACCGCCGGCGGCCTGAAATTCGCCGAACCCTTGTGGAACGACAGCGACCTCCTGCTGCTCCACAACGTGGATATCCTCTCCGATATCGATCTTAAAAAACTGATAGACAGTCATATATCGAACAATGCCGAGGCCACGCTCGCCGTCAGGCACCGCCAAACGCAACGCTATTTCCGCTTCGACGGCGACAGCGGCCAACTCTGCGGATGGCGGAACGTGAAGACCGGGGAAATCCTCACGACAAGGTCGTCCGACCACCTCACCGACTTGGCCTTCAGCGGGATACACGTCCTCGACACCCGTCTCGCCCGCACCATACCTGCTGTGGAAAAAAGTTCCATCACGCAGTTCTACCTCGAACGGTCGTCGGAGCACCGCATCCGCGCCTACACGCACGACACCGACCGCTGGATGGACGTGGGCAAATACGAGGAATTCCATAACTTGTTGTCTTAGCACACATTAGTCGCCAAAAACAAGTCAATACACTTTTTTTTCAAAAAATCAAGGGGTAAAAAATATTTTTTTGAACTTTTTTTTTGTTAATTTTGCGGTCTAGAATTTTGATTTGGCATAGAATCATAACTTGTTAAATTTAAGAGAAATAGCGATTAAAGTACGAAACTGAAACTGCAAATGGAAAAAGAGCTACCCACATATACTACCGTCTGGAACCAATGTTTAGAGATCATCCGTGACACCGTGTCGCCGGAGGTGTTTTCAACCATCTTCGAGCCCATCAACGCTGTCGCATTGGACAACAAGCTGCTCACCCTGGAGCTTCCGAGCCTGTGGTACAAGGAGATACTGGAGGAGCAGTACGTGGCGTTGCTACGCACCGCCATCCGCAAGCTGCTGGGCAACGACGCGAAATTGCGCTACAAAGTGCTTGTGGAACGCGGCAAAAACCCCACGCAGAACACCTCCATCACCATCGCGTCGTCCGGGCGCAAGGATGTCAAAAACCCGCCCATGATGCCCCCGCTGGACGTCAACTCCATGGACCGCAGGGACATACCCGACCCGTTCGTCGTCCCCGGCATCAAAAAACAGCGCATCCCCTCCAACCTGTCGGAAACCCTGACCTTCGACAACTACGTGGTGGGCGACTGCAACCGCCTGGCCTACGCCGCCGGCATGTCCATCGCCAAAGCCCCCGGCCAGACCCCCTTCAACCCGCTGTTCATCTACTCCGACGTGGGACTCGGCAAAACCCACCTGGTCAACGCCATCGGCATCCAGACCAAAATCAACTTCCCCGACAAAATCGTCGTCTATGTCAGCGCCGACACCTTCTACCAGCAGTACATGGAGGCCGTCAAGAGCGAGAACCTCAACGACTTCTACTGGTTCTACCAAGCCGTCGACATGCTGATCATCGATGACATCCAATTCATCTCCGGCAGCAAGACCAAGACTCAGGAGGCTTTCTTCCAGATTTTCAACCACTTGCACCAGCTCAAGAAGCAGATCATCATGACCTCCGACAAATCACCGGTGGACATCACGGGCTTTGAGCCCCGTCTGCTGAACCGGTTCAAATGGGGATTGGCCACCGACTTGCAAGTTCCTGACCTTGAGACCCGTACGGCCATCATCACCAAAAAGTTGGAAAGCAACGGGATAGAATTCTCGAAAGAGGTCATCGACTATCTGGCGCTCCGCATCACCTCCAACACCCGCGAGCTGGAGGGCGCCATGATCGCCATCCTCGCGCAAGCCTCCCTCAACCACCGCGACATCACGCTCGACCTCGCCCGCGAGATGGTGGACAAATACGTGAAATCCACCGCCAAGGAGATCTCCATCGAGTACATCCAGAAGATCGTGTGCGACTACTTCGGCATCTCCGTGGAGGCCATCAACGCCAAAACCCGCAAGCGCGAGATCGTCCAGGTGCGGCAAATCAGCATGTATTTCGCCAAAAAATACACCCATCTGCCCCTCTCCGTCATCGGCGCATACTGCGGAAACAAAGACCACGCAACGGTTTTGCACGCTTGCCGCACCATCCGGAACCTCAGCGAGACCGACAAAAAAATGAAGCAGTATATCACCGATATCGACAAAAAAATGAAAATCGGAAATATTTAGTGGAATCGTAAAAAAATAATCATTATATTTGCGGCGCAGTTTTTGTGAGTAAAAAAATGAAAAAACATTGGGTAAAAAAAGAGCTTCCTGACGAAGCGGTGGTCGCGCAACTATGTGACCATCTGCATCTTGAGCGTCCGCTCGCCACTCTGCTGGCTCAGCGCGGCATCACCACCGTGCAGGACGCGCGCGACTTCTTCGAACCCAATATTGAAAAACTGCACGACCCTTTCCTGATGAAAGACATGGACGTCGCCGTGGAAAGACTCTCCAAAGCCATCATCCATGACGAACGAATCATGGTCTATGGCGACTACGACGTGGACGGCACCTCGGCCGTCGCCCTGCTCTACTCCTTCCTCTGCAAAATCCGCGGCTCGGACGCCCACGAATACATCAAATTCTACATTCCCGACCGCTACACCGAAGGCTACGGCATCACCGAAAAGGGCATCCAATACTGCTGCGACAACAACATCAACCTGCTGATTTCCCTCGACTGCGGCATCAAGGCGAACGACATGGTCGACCTCGCCAACCAATACGGCATTGACGTCATCATCACCGACCACCACCTCGAAGGCGAAACCCTTCCCAACGCCGTCGCCATCCTTGACCCCAAACGTAAAGACTGCACCTACCCTTACAAGGAGCTCTCCGGCTGCGGCGTCGGTTTCAAACTCGTGCAGGGCTATTGCCAGCGCAACGGCCTGCCCGACGAGCTGTGGCTGGAACGCATGGACCTGGTCGCCGTCAGCATCGCCTGCGACATCGTGGCCATCACCGGCGAAAACCGCATCCTCGCCCACTTCGGCCTCGAAATGATCAACAAAATCCCGCGCATGGGCATCCGCTCCATCCTCGACCAAGCCGGCATCAAGATGAGAACCTATCCTCCCTTCAGCGAGGACACCATTTTCACCAGGGTCATCTCCATTTCCGACTTGGTTTTTTACGTCGGACCGCGCATCAACGCCGCCGGACGCATCAAGAGCGCCAAGGAATCCGTCCGTCTTTTCATCGTGGAAGACGAGGACAAATCCATGGAGATCAGCACCCGCATCAACAAGCAGAACAACGAGCGCAAACAAAAGGACAAGAACGCCACCGAAGAGGCGATGGACATGATCCGCAACTCCCACGAATTCGAGAACCGCAAGAGCATCGTCATCTACAACCCCCAATGGGAAAAGGGCATCATCGGTATCGTGGCGTCCCGACTGGTGGAGGAATTCTACAAGCCCACCATCGTGCTGATGAGCTCCGACGACGGCCTCATCACCGGCTCCGCACGCTCCGTCAAGGAGTTCAACATCTACGACGGCATTGACTCCTGCGCCGACCTGCTCGAACACTTCGGCGGACACAAATACGCCGCCGGACTGACCATGAAGCAAGAGAATCTGGAAGAATTCTCCCAGCGCTTCGAGGAATATGTGAAGGAAAACCTCGACGAGTCGGCATACGAGCCGGAAATCACCGTGGACATGACCTTGAAGCTCTCCGAAATAACCCCGCATTTCTTGAAAAACCTGAAAAAATTCGCCCCGTTCGGTCCCGGCAACATGGAACCCGTCTTTGAAACCGACGGCGTGGTGGACGAAGGCAACGCCCGCATCGTGGGCGACAAACATCTGAAATGCAGAGTTTTAAGTCCATACGAACGCGGCAGCTCCTTCGACGGCATCGCCTTCAACCAGAAAGCGCAACTGCCCATCATCAGCGATTCCAAACCGTTCAACGTCCTCTATCACGTGGAGGAGAACCGTTGGAACAACGTGGTGAGCACCCAGCTGAACATCAAAGAAATAGAGCCCGCAAAC
Organism: uncultured Bacteroidota bacterium; assembly: GCA_902770735.1. Classification (GTDB taxonomy): domain Bacteria; phylum Bacteroidota; class Bacteroidia; order Bacteroidales; family WCHB1-69; genus F23-D06. Next base: position 17,102 of record CACXUB010000008.1, read on the forward strand.
CTCAACGAAAACGAACCGAAAACGCCCCGCAAATCCTCCATGGACGATTACACCTACCGGACAAACAAGGATTGATCAAGCGTTGTATTCCGTTTTTAATCAGCTGAAAAACAGTTCCCCGACATGAAAATTGCCGTCAACACACGCCTGCTGCTGAAAAACAGACTGGAGGGTATCGGGCAATTCACGTATGAAAACCTGCGGCGCATCACCCGCCAACACCCCGAGCACCAGTTCTTTTTCCTTTTTGACCGGAAATTCGACGAATCGTTTGTCTTCAGCGACAACGTCACCCCCGTGGTGGCGCACCCGCAGGCCCGGCACCCCTACCTATGGTACCTTTTCTTCGAATATGGCATTCCCTTCCAACTCCGGAAGATAAAACCCGACCTTTTCCTTTCCACCGACGGATGGATCCCGACAGGGCTGAAAATCCCTGTGGTCAATGTCATCCACGACCTCAACTTCCTGCACCATCCGGAGTTCGTGCCGCCCGTGGTACGCCGCTACTACGACCGCTTTTTCCCGAAATTCGCCCGCAACGCGACACGCCTGGCCACTGTCTCCGAATTCAGCCGGCAAGACATCGCCAAGAGTTTCCAAGTGCCCACCGACAAAATCGATTTGGTGTTCAGCGGTTCCAACTCCGCATACAAACCTTTCGACAAAGAGCAACAAACAGCTGTAAAACAACGTTTTACAGACGGACAAGAGTTCTTTCTCTTCGTCGGTCTGATACACAAGAGAAAAAATCTGGACAATATCTTCAAAGCCTTCGATTTGTTCAAGGATTCGCGTTCCGACTCCACCAAACTGGTGGTGGTGGGCGACAAGAAATGGTGGGCCGGGGAAATCGAGGACACCTACCTGCAGATGCGTCACAGGGAAGATGTGATCATGCTCGGGCGGCAGCCGCTCGACGTGGTCTGCGAGCTCACCGCCTCGACGTTGGGCGTGTTGTACGCCTCCCTGTTCGAAGGCTTCGGATTGCCCATTGTAGATGCCTTCAACGCCCACGTGCCGGTCATCACCTCGAATGTCTCCGCCATGCCGGAGATTGCGGGCGACGCCGCGCTGATCGTGGACCCATACCAACCGCAAGACATCGCCGAGGCCATGCGCGCGTTGCGACAGGACGACGAGCTTCGGAACCGTCTGATCGAGAACGGGAAAGCCCGCCAAAATCTCTTCACCTGGGACCGCACCGCCGCGCTGCTCTGGGCTACGATAGAGAAAACCCTGCCGTGACGGCTTGGGTTATGGACACAAAAAAAAGCAGAGCCGAGGCCCTGCTTTTTTTTATTCAGAATCGTAGGACTTAGAACTTATCCTCGTTTTTCAAAAGGAGTTCGTTTTTCCGGTTGTACTTCATGATCAGCAGTGTTTCCAACGCCATGCAAATCACCATGATGACAATGGCGACAACCACCATCGTGCCGTGATTAGCCTTGGTGAAGAAGGCGCCTTCGCGGAAGAACGTGCTGAACAGGACGAAATTCATCAACCAGACGCTTACCAGCAGGAAGCCCCACCAAATGGACATGACAAGGCCGGAATTATCGACTTTGTTCTCATCTCTTTCGAGCGCGCCGACGTTTTCAAGGGCATAATCGGTCTCTTCCCACACTTCCTTGAAGAAAGAGAGGGGTTTGATGAGGTTGTAGATGGGCACGAACCAAGCCACATAGGACATCCACGGTTTCATACCGTCCTTCATCCAAGGAGCGATAGCGCGAAGGTTCTTGTTGTTTCTGGCGCCCCAAACGGCAAAAACGAATGTCTTCAGAAGGAAGGCGAAGATGGTGATACCCGCCAACACCCAGAACGATTTCTTGGCGGCATTGTTGTCAGCATTCAGCTGATCCCAAGTCTGCTGGGCGGGAGCAAATTCGTTTTCCAGTTCCGCCAACTTGGCCAGATTGTCTTGCTGCAGTTTTTTCTTGTCAGCCAGCGTTTGCTTGGTCACCTCGATACTTTCCGCCAGCGCTTTCCGCTCGTCCTTGGTGGCAGCGGTTTTCTGCTGAAGAGTATCCAGTTTGTACTGATAATAAGCAACTTCGGCGCTGTCCTGTTTGAGCGGGTGCTGCGCCATGGCATAAGATTCGTACAAACCGTTGTAGTGGTTACGCTCTTGAATTACCGCAGTGTTGGTTTTGTCGAATTTCATCAGGAAAAGCATCGAAATGATGAAAAGAACCAAAACCACCGAGTTGCAGAGCAGAATAAGCAAACCCAATTTGGTGTTGTCTGTCAATTTTTTCATACTTAGACTTATTTTATATTACTAATTATCAACAAGTTATAAAAATACTTTCGCCAACATAAAGCGTAGCAAAAGTAATAAAAAAAATCATATCCTTGTGCATTGTGGAAAAAAAAGGATAACCGAGGTTTGCCGTCACTCCTTTTCCAATGCCAAGCTTATCCTTTTACGCTCAATTTCAACACTTTCCACGCGCACCATGACTTTCTGGTTGAGATGCACAACCTCCGACGGGTCGGATATGCGATGGTCGCTCAGTTTGCTGATGTGGATGAGTCCGTCCTGATGCACGCCAATATCGACGAAACATCCGAAGTTCGTGATGTTGGTGATGATGCCGGGCAGCACCATGCCGACGGTAAGGTCGCGGAGGGTGTGCACATTCTTGTCGAATTCGAACATCTCGAACTGCGTGCGCGGGTCGCGGCCGGGTTTGGCCAGCTCCTTCATGATGTCCTCTAACGTGGGCATGCCGACCGTCGCCGTCGTATAGTTCTGCAGCACAATCTGTTGCCGCAGTTCCTTGTTTTTTATCAAGTCCGCGACGGAGCAGTCCAAGTCTTTCGCCATTTTCTCGACGACCTTGTAGCTTTCGGGGTGCACCGCGCTGCCGTCGAGCGGGTTCTCGGCTTCGCGGATGCGCAGGAAGCCCGCCGCCTGCTGGAAGGCTTTCGCTCCGAAACGCGGCACCTTCTTCAGTCCCTCACGCGACTCGAACGGGCCGTTCTCGTCGCGGTAATCGACGATGTTCTGCGCCAGTGCGGGACCCACGCCCGACACGTACGAGAGCAGCTGTTTGCTCGCGGTGTTCAGCTCCACGCCCACATAGTTGACGCAGCTTTCCACCGTGGCCTGCAGGCTCTCCTGCAGCATCTTCTGGTTCACATCGTGCTGGTACTGCCCCACCCCGATGGATTTCGGGTCGATTTTCACCAACTCCGCCAGCGGGTCCATGAGGCGACGGCCTATGGAGACCGCGCCGCGCACCGTCACGTCATAGTTGGGGAACTCCTCGCGGGCCACGGGCGACGCCGAATAGACCGACGCGCCGCTCTCATTCACCATGAAAGCCTTCACCTCGCGCTCGAAGGGGATGTGGCGAACGAAGTTCTCCGTCTCGCGCCCGGCGGTGCCGTTGCCGATGGCGATGGCATCCACCTGATACTGAAGCACTAAGCGTTTCAGTTTGTCGGAGGCGAGCTTGTATTGCGCCACCGGCGGATGAGGGTATATGGTCTCGTTGTAGAGCAACTTGCCCTGCGGGTTGAGGATGACGACCTTGCAGCCGGTGCGGAAACCCGGGTCGATGGCCAATGTCGTAACCTGTCCCAACGGAGCCGCCAACAGCAACTGGCGCGCATTCTTCGTGAAAACGGAAATGGCCTCTTTGTCGGCCTTTTCCTTGTAGAACTTGCGCATTTCCGTCTCCATCTGCGGTTGCAGCAGCCGTTTGTAGGCGTCGGTGGCGGCCATCCAGACCTGCTGGGCGCCGTTGCTGTTGTTCTTGATGAGACGGCGTTTCATGTCGGCGAGCGTCCTCTCCTCGTCGGGGGCGATGTGCACGCGCAGGATGCCCTCCTCTTCGCCGCGCAGCATGGCCAAAATGCGGTGCGACGGGGCTTTCGCCAACAGTTCCTCAGCTTTGTAGTAGATACGGTATTTCTCGTCCTCGTCAACCTTGTCGGGGATCAGACGGGTGGAGATGCGGCTGTAGCGCAGGAATGTCTGGCGCAGGCGGTTGCGCAGTCCGGCGTTCTCGCTGATGAGTTCCGCGATGATGTCGCGCGCCCCGGCCAAAGCATCTTCGGCCGACGCCACGCCCTTCTCCTCGTTGACGAAACGGGCGGCCTCGCGCTCCAGGTCGAGTTGTCGCTGCGACAACAGGATTTTGGCTAACGGCTGCAGACCTTTCTCCACCGCCACCGAAGCGCGGGTCTTGCGTTTGGGTCGGTAGGGCAGATACAAATCCTCCAAGACGCTCATCGAGTCGGCCTGCTCTATCTTCTCGCGCAGTTCCGGGGTCAGTTTGCCTTGTTCGGAGATGGAATCCAAGATGGCGGAGCGGCGTTTGTCGAGCTCCAACCACTTGGCATACAAGTCTTTGATATTGCCGATCTGCACCTCATCCAACGAACCGGTGGCCTCCTTGCGGTAGCGGGAGATGAACGGAATCGTCGCGCCGGTCTCCAACAAGTCCAGCGTGTTCCGCACCTGCTCCTCGGAAAGGTTCAGTGCCTGCGCAATCCGTAACGCATAATTCTGTTCCGACATCCTTTTGCTTTTTTACATTTTTAGCTAACAGCTAACAGCCAACAGCTAACAGCCAACAGCCAACAGCTACTTCACAATCTCCAGCAACTCGATGTCAAACACCAGCGGAGAATACGGGGGGATAGCGCCTCTACCCTCGCGGTATGCCATTTCAGAAGGGATAAGGACCGTCACCTTGTCACCCACTTTCATCGTGGAAACGACGGCGTCCCATCCGGGGATCACCTGGCCAGCGCCCACGGTGAACTCGAACGGTTCGTCATCGGAGCTGTCGAAAACGGTTCCGTCAACGAAACGGCCAGTATAATTCACTTTCACCGTCTGCAGGGGCTCGACCTTGTCGCCGTTTCCTTTCTTGACCGTTTTCACATAGACGCCGGTGGGCTGCAGTTTCAGACCAGGATTCTCTTCCAAATACTCATCGATTTTCCCTTTTTCCTCATCTCTGCTGACTTCGAGTTTCGCGTCGTATTCGGCTTTCATTTTCTCAAATTCGGCTTTCGGCATCACGCCATAGAGCAACACTTCCAGGTAAAGCGGGTCTTCGCCGAAGGGGTATTCCTGCTCCATCATCGTCTCAAAGAACTTCGGCCCATCAAAAATAAAAGTGGCAGTGTCTTCCACATGCATCATGCGGAGAGCTTCGAACATATCGCCTTCATAGAGAGAGTCCATGAGCATCTCATTGGGAAGGGGCCCGAACAGCGTCGAGTCGCCAGCGCGCAAAGTGAGGAGAACGCCCACCAGATCGCCGGTTCGGGGAGAAATGGCGGTATCGTGAATATCTCCGTAGAACTTGTAATAGATTCCGGATTTGGTTTTCTTGAATCCTTTGTACTTGCTACATGCGCCAAAAGCCAAAACGGTGGCCACAGCCAACCCGATCAATGCTAATTTCGTGAAATTTTTCTTCATTTTCGTTTTTTTTCGATTTATAACTATTATTTCAAAACTTTCAACAATTCGATGTCATACACCACCGGGGTGAACGGCGGAATCCCGTATTCCTCGCTCCCGTTGTCGCCGAAGGCCAACGAGGAAGGGAACACCACGGTAATCTGGTCGCCTTCATTCATTTCGAGGACCATGACGTCGAAACCGCGGGCCACCTGACCCTTGCCCACCTCGAACGAACGCGGATTTGAGGCATCCGTGCGGCGGGAAAACTCCGTGTTGTCCAACTTGCGACCGCGATACAACACTTGCACGGTGCTGTTTTTCTTGGCCTTGACTCCGTTACCCTTTCTGTTGCACGTGTAATAAATCCCCTTGTGTATGGTGTTCAGATGATGTTCGTTGGCATACGCGCGAATCAGCGAATCCTCTACCCTTCGCGCTTCTTTTCTTTGCTCAAGATACTGAACCTCAGCGTTTTCAATATTTTCTTTCGTTAAAATTTTCAACAGCTTGATATCCGCAGTGATAGGCGTTTTGCCATACGGATAGTCTCCCATGCAGAGAAAATCCTCGTAAAACTTCTTGCCGTTGAAAATGAAGGTCGCGCTGTCGCCCAGATGCATTTTCCTCAAGGCGGAATAGATGTCGCCGTGATACAGGTCGTCAACCAGCATGTTGTTCCGGGTCATCGGGGAAATCACCTCATCGCCGGCACGCAACGCCATATTCACCTCCACGAAGTCACCCGTCTGAGGTTGCGGATTACCTTCGTTCTGCACATGATACTGGCAATAAAAACCGGAAATGTGCTTGAATCCGCTGTATTTCCGGCAGGAGACAGCGGTCACGCACAACAGTGCCATCAACATCCACAAGTATCGGCTTCGTTTCATCGACTAATTGCTATAGGGGTTGGGAATATATGTTTCAGGTATTTTTTCGTCTTTATCTAAAATTCTGATTTCCATCATGATAGGTTGCAATCCTTGGATACGGTCGCCGTCGCCGGCAACGCCATAGCCCAGATAGGACGGGATCACCAGACGGGCTTTCGCGCCGGGCCGCAACAGCTGCGCCGCCTCGTGCAAGGCGTCGATTTCCTCGGAGCGTTTCACCATGAAAACCTTCACGCCGTTGCTGTCGGAACTGTAAACCTGCTCTCCGGACAGCAGGAAGGTGCGGTATTCCATCGCAACGCGGTCGTTCTCCTTGAACGGTTCTCCGGAGCCCGGTTCCAGCACCTGGACATACAGCCCGGTGGGTGTGCGCTGCATCTGCCAACCGTAACGGCGTACGAACATCTCCATCTCCTCATTTTCCCGGCGCATGATGTTCTTGTTGCCCTCCACATACGGGGCGTCCTTGTCCTCCTTCGGGGTTTCCGAAGAAGAGACGACAGAGCCCGTGGCCTTGCGGTCGCCACACGCAGCGAAACCGCCGGCACACATCACGATCAGCATGGCAAACAAGAACTTACGCATACCGTTACTTTTGCTGCTGCGCATTATCCCTGACAGAATTCTCGAAATGGGCGATGGCATCCGCCATTGTACCGTGGTAGAAGGCACCCGCCGCATTGGCATGGCCGCCGCCATCGAAATATTTCCGTGCGAAGAGGTTCACATCCACGATACCTTTGGAACGGAACGACACGCGGATGCGGTTGTCGCGCTCCGTGAAGAATGCCGTGAAATGCACCATCCCCATCGACAGTCCATAATTCACAAACCCCTCAGTATCACCGATTTGAAAGCCATTGTCCATCAAATCTTTCTTGGTCAGATACATGTAGGAAGCCCCATACTCCGACATCACCACCATGCGCTGCGACAACGCCAGACCCAGCAGTTTCATACGGCTCTCGGTGTAGTTGTCATAGACTTTGCGGTGGATTTCCTCCCCGTTGACGCCCGACTCGATCAGCCTCCGGAGCACCGAATAGGAGTCCGGAAAATCACACGAGTAGGACATGGAACCTGTATCGGTGATGATGCCGACATACAAGCATTCGGCAATCTCCTTTGTGACAGGCTTTTCAGGTGTAAGATATTGATACAGAAAATTGTAAACCAACTCGGAGGCGGAGGACGTCAGGTGCGTGGAATACATCACATCGCACTTGATGTCGGGCTGCACGTGATGGTCGATCAAGATCTTGAAGGCCGGCGATTTGACGATCGAGTTCTGCAAGTCCTGTCCGGCGCGGTGCGGGGCGTTCATATCGACCACAAAGAGCATGTCGGCCTCTTTGATGCGCTTGCGGGCCTCCGTGAGGTTTTCCTGGGCCACGATGATATTTTCGGCGCCGGGCATCCACCGCAGGAAATTGGGGAACGGATTGGGTGAGATTACCGAAGCCTCGTAGCCGTCGTCAAGGAAATAGTGGTACAGTGCTAACGCGCTGCCCAAAGCATCGCCATCGGGGTTGAAATGGAAAACGATGGTAATCGTCTTCGTATCTTTCAGTTTCTCACGTATTTTCTGGATATATTGCTCTTCCAACGTATCAGATTTTAAGACGGCAAAAATAATAAAAATTCGGTCACGTCGGGAAAAGATTTCGAGGGGAGAGGGCGAAAATCACGCGCCCTGGCTTTTTTCCGCCGGCTCGGTATGCAAGGTGACGTACGTGTCGGCGCCGAACCGCTCCCGCAGCTTCCGTTCTATGTCGCTGGCGCGCGCATGGACCTCCTTCAAGGGCAGGTCTCCGTCCATGCGGATGTGCGCCTCGACGGCAATGCGACTGCCGATGCGGCGTGTGCGCAGGTTGTGCGGGTCGGTGACGTCAGGGAAGGAGGTGATGATCTCCTCGATTTCCCGCTCAGTCTCCTCCGGCAGGGAACTCTCGGTGAGCTCGTTGACACTGTTCTTCAACACGTCCCAGGCCACCTTCATCAGCATGGCGCCCACCACGATGGAGGCCAGCGGGTCCAGCACCGTCCAACGGTCGCCCAGCAGGATGGCCCCGCCGATGCCGATGGCCGCGCCCACCGACGACAGCGCGTCGCTGCGGTGATGCCACGCATTGGCGACCACCGCCTGCGAATCCAACGACTTGCCCTTCCGGCTCGTGTATTGGTACAAAATCTCTTTCACGACAATCGAGATCAACGCCGCCCACAAGGCCAGCTTCCCGGGAGCTGCAATCTGCGCCCCGCCAAGCCAGTCCGCGAACTTCACGGCACCCGAAACGATGATGCCCGTGGCGGCCGCCACCAATGCCAACCCGATGAAAAATGTGGCCAACGTCTCGAATTTCCCGTGCCCGTAGTCGTGCGACTTGTCCTGCGGCTTGGCGCTGATGTTCACGAACACCAACACCAATATATCGGTGAGGAAATCCGACAACGAGTGCGTAGCATCGGCCAACATCGCCGCACTGTGCCCGACAGTGCCCGCTATAAATTTGAAAGTCAGCAGGATAATGTTACCCACCGAGCCCACCAACGTGACTTTGTAAATCTCTTTCTCCCTTGACATGACGGTTTTAATATGCTATCCAAAAAGCTATCCCAGCCTCACAATTTCCTCGTAAATCAGGTCGATGGCGTTCGGCAAGGCGAAACGTTTGATGTTGTCGCCGAGCGTCTGCATCCGGTGCGGATCGGCCACCAACTGCATCAGCGTGGGAATCAGTTTCTCTTTGGCTTCTTTGTCGGGGATGAGCAAGGCGGCATCCTTGGTGGAAAGCGCCTTGGCATTGAACGTCTGGTGGTCTTCGGCAGCGTAGGGGAACGGCACGAGGATGGTGGGCGCCCCCACGATGGCCAACTCCGCGAGTGCAAGCGCGCCCGCCCGCGACACGATGACGTCGGCCATGCTGTAAGCGTCGTTCATGTTCTTGATGAACGGCACGATGCGGATATGCTCGTCCTGCTGTTTCAACAGCTCAGGATCGATGTTTTTATAGAACTGCTCGCCAGTCTGCCACAGCAACTGCAGGTCGGCCTTGCGGAACTCGTCGAGATGCGCCGCCATGGTCTGGTTGAAAGTGCGGGCACCGAGACTGCCGCCGACCACCAACACGGTTTTCTTCTCCGGCGTGAAGTTGAAATACTGGTAAGCATCGGGTTTCTTGCGCTCCAGCTCCAGAATCTCTTTGCGGATAGGATTGCCGGTCTTGATGATCTTCTCCGCCGGGAAAAAGCGGTCGAGGCCGTCATAAGCCACACAGATGGCTTTGGCGTTCTTGGCCAGCATCTTGTTGGTGACACCGGGATAGGAGTTCTGTTCCTGCAGTAGCGTGGGAATCCCTAATTGGGAAGCGGCTTTCAGCGCGGGACCGCTGGCGAAGCCCCCCACCCCAATGGCCAGGTCGGGCTGGAACTCGCGCATGATCTTCTTGGCCTTACGCATGGCCTTCAGCATCACCACCGGCAGACGCAAATTGCACATCAGGCCGTTGAGCGATTTCTCCCGGTGGATACCGTAAATCTCCAGTCCCTCAATGGGATAACCCGCTTCCGGCACGCGCCGCATCTCCATTTTGTCACTCGCCCCGATGAACAAGATCTTCGCATCGGGATTTTCTGCCTTGATTTTGTTGGCGATGGCCAACGCCGGGAAAATGTGCCCGCCGGTACCGCCGCCGCTGATGATGTATCTCTTTTCCATAACGGTTTGGTTTTGATGCGGCAAAGATACACTTTTTTGACTTAGACGATTGACTTAGACTATGACTATGACTTAGACTATGACTTAGACTTAGACTTAGACAATGACTTAGACAATGACTTAGACGCAAAACCGCATCAACAAACCTCCGTTGGGAACATTTGCTCCTACTTCACCAGCACTACCCAGTCGTAATAACTCACTTCCCTAGTGCTGTCGGGGGCCAGCAGTTCCAAGTGCAACCGGTTGAAACAGACCAACAAACTGTCGGTGCGATAAATCAGCAACTCGTCCTCATGATCTTTTATCCAATATCTCGAAGGCGACATATCCGGACAACCAAGCCTATGCAACTGCTCCCGGAAGATTTGATTTGCCGAAATTTTCCGGCCGCTTCCAATCGACAGTTGTTCGTCCGCATTGGCAGGGTTTGGTGTCCCGTACATCTTGCTGTAGCCGCTCACATCCACAAGTTCGTCAGTCTTGCGCGATAAACAGACAGTGGGTTGTTCCTCCACAATTACAACTTTTTCCTCTAACGATTCTCTGGCTAATTCTTCCGACCATGCAGAAGCATAACTGGCCGTTTTTTCCGACAATGATGCCAAATAGTCCGACTCCCGGACGATGCCGAATTCGCTCTTCAAGAGTACCGTGTCGTTCCTGTTGTCCAAATAGTTGAGCGACTGGTAAAGTCTGCGGTGTTCAACCATTTGCAACGTGTCGGCAGGGTCGGGCTCAGGAAGTCGCAAGGTGCCGTCGTCGTTCAGGCGGTCGAGTTGCTTGGCCATTGTGCGCACGCGCTGGACCTGCGCCCGTTGCGCGATCTTCTCGCCACGAAGACTCGGCACCAGCACCGTCAGCAACACGACGGCCAACGCTCCCGCTGCCAACGCGAAATAGCCACGGCGGTTGCGGAACAGGAACACCAGCACGCACGCCGTCATCAATGCCCCGACCAACAGCAGGTAGTAACGCGATTCGGTCAGGCCGTAGTCCGCCAAACGACGGGCGACCCCTGTCCAGAAGAGTGCCAGCAACGGCAAGACGAACAGACTGAAATGGTCGTAGAACCACTTGAAGGGTTGCGGTTCCGTCAGCATCTGCAACATCTTGGCCAACAAGAAGATCACGAAGAAAACCGTCACCATGATGGCGACCCCGCCCTTCGGCAAGTTCCAGGTGAAGAGGATTTTGGCGGCATAGACATAGAGTACCACCGTGTAAATCAGCAGCGCGGGCGTGAGCACCCAATTCAGCAGGACGGCCCAGAAACGGCGGATCTCGATGGTTTCGGGACGGTCCTCCATGGCGAAGAAGAGCACGGGAGCCAATCCGCAAAATAGCAGCAACGCCGCTTGTTCGTACCAGCCGTCCCAGACTTTGTGAGGGATGTCGAAGAGCGATTGGATGGTGTATGCGATGGCGGCATACAGCAGATAGAGGATTCCCGCGACGAGCAACGCCCGCACCGCCGACCAGGCCATCTGCACGTTGCGCTGCACAAAGGGTTCGTTTTCGGTGAGGCGATGCCGCACGCACAACCACAGCGGAAGCGCCGCCAGCACGGCAATCCAATAGACGGTTTCCTCCACCCAGTCGAGGAGGAACGGCATGGCGAACCCGGCCACCATCCCCGCGAGCGGCAGCAGGTAGAGCAGCAGCCACCCGATGCCGCGTTTGCGCAACGGTTGCAGCGAATAGGCCGCCACCACCATAAACGGCGCCAGTGACATCGGCCGGAACCACCACGGTGCCGGTTCATTTTTTACATCAAATATATCCGGATGGGATATTCCATAACATCCAGCCACGCAGACATATAGCAGGATGACAATCTCCACGGGATGCGCCTTCACGGCATCCCACACAGCCGCCAGTCCACGTTGGATTTTCTCTTTTAACGTTATCTTTTCCATTGTCTTAAAATTTTTGCAAAAATAATAATTTAAGTTTTAATTTTTTGGATCCAAGCTCAAGTGACTTCCTTCTGCAGTTCTTTGCCGACGCGTACTCGCCAACAATTTTTCCAGTACGGGTAACATCCTGTTGAGCTCACCATGATGGATCATGAAATTCCAGAACGGCTCGAACTTTTTCCACCCGCCCATGTAAAAGAGGTGAGCCAATTGCTGCTTCAGGTTGTCATGACCGAAACTCGCCTTGAAAATATTGCGCCACGAATAAAATTCACGGTAGGCCCAGTCATAACCCTGTTTCAGTTCTTCAGCAGACAAACCGACGGTCTTGTAAACAACGGTGCGGGTGTCATACTTGCTCCAGTCATACGAAACAATGCGACCCTCCTGCTCCATCTGCTGGAAAAGACGCGTGCCTGGGTATGGCGTCAGGATGTGAAACGTTGCCGTGGTGATACTATGCTCAATGCCCCAGTCCACTGTCCTGCGGAACACGTCCCTGTCATCGTGGTCAAGACCGAAAACAAAGCTGCCGTTAATCATAATGCCAAGACTTTGCAACCGTTTCACCGCCGCCGCATAATCCTTTGAGAGATTCTGTATTTTGTTGCTGGAACGAAGGTTCTCCGGCGAAAATGTCTCGAAGCCCAAAAACAGACTGCGCAAGCCTGCTTCGGCCGCCTTTTCTATCAAGTCGCCATTTAAGACCGAAGCCACGGTTGCGGCACTTTGAAACACCCGCCCCATCCCCCGCATCCCTTCGAAGAGTTCGGAGGCGAAGCGGGGATTGCCCAACAAATGGTCATCCAGAAAATAGAGGTGCCGGCCAGGAAGTCTCTCTATTTCTGCCAAAGCATCATCCACCTTTTGGGTGTAAAAGGACTTCCCGTCCCCATAATGGGCGTCTTTATAGCAAAAATCACAATGATGGGGACAGCCCCGTGAGACCACAAGGGAGTTGGGGACGAAATACTTCTCCCTCTTGATAAGGTCGCGCCGGACAGGGGGAACATTCTCCAGACTCCTCCAGTTGGCCACATAACGCTTGCCTGGGTGCCCCTCGCGGAAGTCTTTGATGAACCGGGGAAAGGCCTCCTCCCCAGGTCCTAAGAACAGGGTGTCGGCATGCTGGGCCGCTTCATCGGGAAGCGTGGTCACATGCAGACCGCCCAATGCCACATGTACTCCCTTTTGACGATAACCATCGGCTATTTGATAAGCCCGAAACGCATTCGTGACATACACCTGGATGCACACAAGGTCGGGTGTGTCATCCAACGTCAGCTTCTCCACATGCTGGTCTTGAATTTCCACCTCATCCTCGTCGGAGAAATATGCGGCAAGGGTTGCGAGCCCCAAAGGGGGGAACAACGAATATTTTATGGGCCGCCAGTAAGGGCTTTCCGCCTCCTGCAAGGCGGGGAGAATCATTTTAACTTTCAACATTTTTTGACATTTTGGTGATAAACTGTCTTCTTTTTTATTTGGACGTTCCGGCGCAGGGGGCAACGCTTCCAAGCATCGCTACCATGCCCGATGCCGTTTCAAAAAATCCTCCTTCATCTCCTTGCCGAACGTCTGCGGCCCGATAGCACCGCCGCCGTATTGGAAGGTACAATGGTCGTTATAGGGAATCAAATCCAGATTCTCCATAGCGGTGGATTTCTCCTCGTCTGTCATAGATCGACTGTTGATAATATAATCATACTTTCCCATTCCCACTCGGCGGAACCAGATTTTTACCAAATTGGGTGTGGTTTGCGAATACTCTATACCAATACAGCCCATTTTCTTGAGCCTCCGGCGTATGCCGTCATATTCTTCCTGCTCCAACCCCACCACGCGCATCAACGAGTCCTTCTTTTCACGCGCCTCCTCATTCCAAAAGTTTGAATAGTGGTACTCTTCTCCTGCGCACACATGGAACATCTCCAGTCTGTTCCCCTTGAATTCCAAGGTAACGGAACAGCTGTCGGCGACCGCATTTTGGAGATAGCAGTGCAGTTCTTCCATCTCGGCATGATGCTTTTCGTAATGTTCGGCCATGATGTCGGGATTGCATCGCCGATCGGGTGCCACTGCAAGGACATAAATGACTACCAACAGCACGTTGATTCCTCCCCATATCACTGCGATCCGCTGCCAAATATCTCGCCAACGCAACCCCATAATGAAAAACACTATCGACAAGCCAATCGCCAGCGGCGGGATCCAACTGAAGATTAAAGAAATTACAAAGCCGAGAAAGTCATCCACCCAAAACAGCACGATTACTGCGGTGACGACGGCGAACGGAATCAGCTTCAAGATTCCGAAAATGGTCGTTTGTGTTTGCTCTTTCACAATACTGTTTCAAAATAATGAACAAGGGAGGGGACTTCACACATCCCCTTCCTATTCTTCATTCTTCATTCTACATTCATAATTCATAATTACTCCTTGTACCACTTCACTTTCAGCGACACGAACATCAGCACGGCCAGAATCACGAAGATGCCGAGGCTGCCGAAGAGCAGGGCGTAGGTTTCCATCTGGAGCAGCACATACATGAAGACGTAGAGCAGAAGAAGCAGGGCACCCACCATCAGCGCGGTCTTGCGGATTTTCAGGATGCCCGCCAAGTAGCCCGTGATCAGCACGATGGTCATCAGCATGGCGATGAGATACGACCAAAGGAAGGGGATGTGCTCGCAGAACGAGAGCAGCAGCGTGTAGAACACCAGCAACGCGGCACCTATGAGCAGGTATTGCACAGGATGGATGGGCGTCTGCCGGCGGTACTCCACGAAAAAGACTGTGGCGAAGGTGAGGAAGATGAACAGGTAGGCGTACTTCACGGTGCGCGTGGTCTGCTGGTACTGCAGCACCGGCACTTTCATCATCACCCCGAACTCGTTCTTCTTCATGCTTACGCTGTGCGAGCCACCGTCGCCGTAGTCCACCCACTGGGTCACCGACTGCCCGAAGTCGCGGTTGAGGGCCAGCACCTTCCACGTCGAGGTGAACCCGCTGTCCGTCACCGTGCGCTCGTCCGGCAGGAAGTTGCCCTGGAAGCTCGGCGTGGCGCAGTTGGAGGTCAGCTGCACGGAGGTGCTGTTGCCCACCGGCAGGAACATCAGCGACTCCGAACCCTTCAGCGGCAGGCGCACGGAGTAAGTCGAGGGCACCGAATCCTGAATCTCGCTTACCGGCACGCGGCAGCACAGCACCGAGCCCAGCTCCTCGTCCTTGTCGGACTTCATTGTGTACTCCTTCCCGTTCAGCCGCAGCACCACGTTCTCCGACAGTCCCCGGAAGTCGCTCAGCGAAATCAGCACCTCCGCCTTCGAGAGGTCATAGACGGAATCCACATATTCCGAAAGATCAGGCAGTTGCAGATTCCCGTCTAACGTCAGGTCAGCGGTATAGACGGTCACGTCGAAGTTGCCCCGATGCCGTTTCTCTGTCTTCACGTCGCCCTTCACCTGCAGGGACTCGGGCAGGAGATAGACATCCTTGTGGTATTTTTTGCCGGGGATGCGCACCACCGGCCCGATCACCCGCTGTGGGGTGCTCCACATCTGCTCTACCTCTTTCTCCGCCTCCACCTGGGTCGCGTTCCGTTCGTTTACCACCGATGAGGAGGAGCTTCAGCAGCATGCGGTCGCTGCGTTTCATTCTTGATTTTTCCTGCGTGGCAGGTCTTGTTTGTTCTGCTTGCGGCGTCGTCACCGCGGTTGTCGTTTCTGTTGTCATATTATTTTATTTTAAGATAAAAAGAACTTTGCAATACAAAGTATGCGGCCAAAAAAAATTAGCCGCGGCATTCCTTCAAGAAGCGTTCCATCGCGTCGATGTGGGCGGCAAAGGCGTTTCGGCCCGACTCAGTGACGATGTAGGTGGTGTTGGGTTTGCGGCCCACGAATTTCTTCTCGCAGCGGAGGTAGCCGGCCTCTTCCAGGCTTCGGGCATGGCTCGCAAGGTTGCCGTCGGTGAGCTCCAACAGCGACTTCAGCGTGGTAAAATCCGACGAGCCGTTGGCCACCAGCACCGACATGATGCCCAAGCGGATCTTGCTTTCGAAAACCTTATTTAACCCATCTATAATCGCCATATCAATTTAAATCCTAATATTATCAAACAAACCACGACTTTACTTACTCCCTTAACTGCTAACTACTAACTACTAACTGCTAACTCTTATTTCTTCCGATCAAACATGATGACGTAAAGGATACCGAAGAGGATGTGCATCACACTGAAACCGAGAAACCAGAACAGCAGCGCGTGCGACATCGTGAAACAGTCGATGATGCCGAGAATCAGCTCCGCATAACCGAGGTAGCGAAGGATAGGGTAGGTGTAATGGCTGCAGTTGACCAATGCGAGGCCGTAGAAGAGCAGCATGATGGATGAGGTGAGCCCGTAGTGTCCCTGCATCACCAAGGCCATGCTGAGCAGACCGCCCGCCGCAAGCGGGATGAAGAAATCGAGCGACATCTGGACCGTCCGCTTCTCGAAGGCGAAACGCAGGTTGTGCCGTTTGGACTTCACGATGGCAAAGATGAAAAGCGTGAACAGCGACAACGCAAGCAGCCCGATGGCGATCAACGCGGCGATGCGGATGCGCGAAGGGGTGTTCAGGTTTGCGTATCGGTGCAGATTTTCGAAGCCGGGGAGCCAATCCCCCACCCCGATCACTGCAGCCGCCATCGCGGACGCGACCGCCGCATACAAACCTATTATAATGATGGACCACCCGCTAACCGCTTGAAAGCGTGATGATTTGCTCATCATTTCACGGATGTCGTTCAGTGTCTGTCTGACCTCTTTTTCTTCCATAATCTTAAAAGTACTTTGCGCTGCAAAGATACACTTTTTTTGATATACGACACGTTTTCGGAAAAAATTATTGCTGCTCCTTCAAAAAAACATCATGATTACCGAAATCCGTACACGGCATGAATTGCTCAATCTCTTTCTCGATTGACTTCCACCTGAAGAACTGCTGAAGACAAACCGTGAAGATTTCGGCATTTTTGGTAAAGATAATCATATAAAACGGACCTGTTTTGGGAAACGAGGTACAACCGATTTTCTCAATGTCCGTCCAGGCAAAAGTTCTGTACTCGCAGTCTGTACAGGAATTCACATCGGTGGTTTCCAAAGTCTTCACGCCATTTGAGGACACGCCAGATCGGTCGATTGTTATAAAGAAGGACCGCTGAGGCCAAACCATAACAAAAAACAAACGTATAAAATAGACAGCGATGAAGATCCCGAATAAAAGCAAGAAAGCGCATAATGCCGTTTCGAATGAATTTTCTAAAGACTTCGATAAAAGGCCCCACGCACAAATGCCGACTAAAACCAACCCGAAAACAATAAAAACGGAGAGGATAACACTCACGAACCAGAAGCCCCCGGCTGTATAAAACGTCTTGCCCTTAGGCTGAAACAATTCTTCTTCCATACTCAAATGATAAGCAAACTTTTACCTAAACGACCGCACCTCAACTTTATCAGCATTGAAGTAGTCCAACTCGACACACCTCAAGCGCCGCTTGTGGTCAAAGCTGAAAGTAATATGCGTACGCCTCCCTTCGTCCGTATAGAACCACAAATTAGTGAATTGCCTGTGCCTACAATGTCTAAATTTATAATTATACGGAGCCATGCATTCGGGACCGAACTCTATAGTATCCGTGATGTTGAATGCCTTGATAAAATCATCCAGGGTGGTATTATACGAAAGGAATAATCCAACATCTCCCAAAGAGAGAAAACTACCGCGCGCCAACTTGAAATCCAAATAACGAAGCCGTATATTCCCTTCATTGTCAGAAAGATATGTAACATGTTTCTTCTTTTCATGAATCCAATTCACCCGATAAACATATATCGCCGAATCATCGATGGTCCACGGATAATATTTGAGTTCAAAATTAAAAGTCCCATAGCACCACTTGCCCTTTCCGTCAAAAACAAACGGAAGATCAGCGAGTTTACCGATGACCGGGACAGAAGACCAGATTTGTCCGATGTGAATGGTGTCCGACTGCGCAAAAGAAGACACACACCACAACATAACAGACAAAACCAAAAATATTCTCTTAACTGAAACCATACGAACAATTTTAGCGCACAAAAATACAAAAAATCCCCACCCTCCCATTCTTCATTCTTAATTCTTCATTCTTAATTCTTCATTCTTAATTCTTCATTCTTAATTCTTAATTCTTAATTCTTAATTACAAAAAAGCGGCCGGGAAACTCGCTCCCAGCCGCCACAAAATTTATAAAAAAGTTGAACGTAGTTCAGACTATGCCAGACCGCCGCCGCTCATGAACGGAGGCATCTGGTTCGGACGGTCCTGAATCACCCCGAACTGCTCCTCGTATTTGGAAACGTTGTCCTGCAACGCGCGAAGCAGACGTTTGGCGTTCACGGGAGTCATGATGACGCGGGAGCGCACAATGGCTTTCGGAATGCCCGGGGACATGGAGGCGAAATCCACGAAGAATTCGTTCTCAGAGTGGGAAAGGATGGCCAGGTTCGAATACACGCCCTGCGCAACTTCCTCGCTGATACTCAAATCCATCTTTTGTTCATTCTTATTTTCAGCCATATTCGATTTTTCTTTTGAATGTTACTATTACTGCAAATTGTAATTGTTTGGGGTTCGAGACTTTAGACTTTAGACTTTGGACTTTAAGATACCACATTACTTTCTACTCAAAAGTCTCAAGTCTCAAGTCTCCAGTCTCCAGTCTCCAGTCTCCAGTCTTATTCTTCCTCTTTCGAAGCCATCAACGATTCGTACTCTTCCTTCGAGCCGACCTCGATGTTCTGGTAAGCACGGACACCCGTACCTGCCGGAATCTTCTGACCGACGATGACATTCTCCTTCATACCGATCAAGTTGTCGGATTTGGCGTTAATGGCAGCTTCTGTCAGGACTTTCGTCGTCTCCTGGAAGGATGCGGCGGAGATAAAGCTGTGTGTTTGCAGGGAAGCGCGGGTAATACCTTGCAGAATCGGTTTACCGGTGGCCGGACGTGCATCGCGGGTCACCACCAAACGCAGGTCTCTACGCTTCAACATGGAATTCAAATCACGCAGCTTCTTGGCCGAGATGATCTGACCCTTGCGGACGATATCAGACTGTCCTTTGCTGACCAATTCGACATCGCCAGCATCCTCGACAACCTTCTTGTCCCAAATCAGGTCATTCTGCTCCTGGAAGTCGTTCTTGTTAATCAGCTCGCCCTGCAGGAACGTGGTATCACCCGGATCCTCGATTTCCATCTTGCGCATCATCTGACGCACAATGACTTCGAAGTGCTTGTCGTTGATTTTCACACCTTGCAGACGGTACACCTCTTGGATTTCGTTGATGATGTACTCCTGCACCTTCTGCGCACCCTTGATGTTCAGGATGTCAACAGGAGTCAGAGAACCTTCAGACAGCGGCGTACCGGCCTTCAC
>CACXUB010000009.1 GCA_902770735.1 uncultured Bacteroidota bacterium
GGCTGTGTCCGTATGTGTGAATGACCAAGGCTTTCCGCCCTCCGTTCTTACAAATCTATTATACGCTGAAGCGTCAGTCTTTTTCGTACTGCACAAGCGTCATGCGTTCGCTGACAATCTGCGGCGCGCCGGTGCGGTGATAGCCCATTTTCTCATACAGATGCTCGATGCCAACGGTCAGCTTCTGAGCGGATGTATGGAATACGATGTCGTGTCATCACCCACCATCCCAGGCTTCCAGCAATACAATCAGGTGATGTGGCGACCCTGGACGATCAATGGCTTTGATCTGTCGGGATATGCAGGACAGACGGTGAAGTTCCGAATCTCCACCTTCGACTGCAGGGCCGGTGCCCATTTCGGATACGCCTATTTCACAGCCTCCTGCGCCAGCAATCGACTCTCCTTTTCCGGTTGCAACGGGAATCAGATCACGGTGAGCGCCCCCCAAGGGTTCGAAAGCTATTCGTGGAGTAACGGCAGCCACGCATCCTCCACCACATACACCCTTCAGGGAAACACGGTGGCCACTTGCGTGATCAACACCGTCACCGGATGCCAAATCACGCAATCAGTGACTTTTGTCCAGGACACCGTGCCGCAAAATCTTGTATTTCACGACACCATCTGCGAAGGGATGGGTTACCAGAATCACGGCTTCAACCTGCCTGTCTATACGACGCCGGGAGATTACACCGCATACAACACCTACTACAACGCGGCCGACTGCATTGAAGAAGGCGTCAACACGTTGTATCTGCATGTTCACCCCCGCTACAAGCACATCTATGACGTGGCGTGCGAAGGGGAGAGTTACAACGCCAACGGATTTCACCTGACCCAGCTTGCCCAAGGGGAGGTCACGGACACGAACTACGTGCCGCTTCCCTACGGTTGTGACTCAACGACCATCTTGCACCTCATGGTGAACCACACCTTTTCAATGTCTGACGCAATCAATGGCCCGTCTGCGGTGTGCGGCGGTGCGGCGGAAATCTATTCGCTGCCGAATGCGCCTTCGCAGACGATTTACCACTGGACTGTCCCCAATGGGGTGATGATCTACGGAGGGCAGGGCACTCCCAACGCGCAACTCTATTTTTCGCAGAACGCCCCGTCCTCCGCACATATAACACTCACTGTTGACAATGGCTGCGGCAGTGCCACGTTGCCTATTGATGTTGCCGTCGGGTCTTCGTATTCCAACATGTTCAGCGACACGATTTGTACAGGGAACACCTATACGCAACACGGGTATCAGCTTGGGATTCAGGACAGTGCGGGTTACTTCGTCCATATCCTGAATGACACGACACAGCAGGGGTGCGACAGTGTCAGTGTCTTGCAATTGTTCGTGGCGGAGACGCCTACGGTGGAAGCGTTGGCCGACCCGAGCACGATGTGTGTCGGGAGCGAAACGAACCTGTTTGCGGTGGGCTCGCATGCGTCCGTAACATTGACATCGCAGTTGCCGAAAGTCTGGGTAGGCGACATCTTGTGCACGGACGGCACCACGGTACATCCTGAAAACTGGCCTTGCAACGAAGTAGCCATGGGCGTTGTGTTTTACGTGGATAACACCGGCGAGCACGGTTGGGCAGTCGATTTGGAAGAGATACCGAACAAGATGTGGGCGATATCCAATCAGAATGATATTCCCGCTTTGGTCAATTTCAACAGCGGGAGACTTGCGATGACTGACATGGACGGCTATACGAACACCCTGCTTATTCGCCAAAGCGGCACCTTTGATGAGTACGAAGCTGCCTACACTGTGAACTTTGAGCAGGGGTGGTATCTGCCAGCAGCCGGTCAAGCCTATAAATTGTATGCGGAGCAAATCAAGGTGAACAATTCTTTACAGTTGGTTGGTGGGGACATTGTCCAATTGGATTCCTTTGGGTCATGCTGGACCTCCACAGAAATCAGTAGCAACCGAGTTTGGGTATTAAACAATGCCCTTAGTTTTTCTGAAAAAAATTATCCGCGAATAGTGCGCGGCATCCGAACCTTTTAGCAAATACCAGAAAAAATGAAAAAGGCGCTATTGATATACCTGTTTTTGCAACTCATGTCAGGATGGACACTCGCTCAAGTTTATCATGTGGGCGATTTGTTCACCGCCGAGGATGGGTCGCAGGGCATCGTGTATTACACCTTCCCCGACGGTAGCGGCTGGGTGGTGGCGCTCCAAGATTGCCCATTAGCGCCGTTGTTGTCTGAAAACAATCATCAAGACATTCCCAATCTTCCGAACAGCAATGGATTAATGACGCTTTTGCAAGACACCGCAGGCTATTCCAACACCCAGATTATCCGTAATTATGTGGGAACCGGCGCACAATGCGGCATAAACAATATTGATTTTGAACACGGCTGGTATTTGCCCGCCTCAGGTCAGCTATCTATGCTGTACGCACAACTGCCATTGATAGAAACAGCCCTGATGGCTGCAGGAGGAACCACCTTGGATATGAATGCATATGGTAGCAGTACCGAAAAAGGGATGGATGGATGGTGGGATATCGATTTTTTCTGGGGTGTCAATTTCACTTCCGCCACAGTACCGGAGTACTATTCCAGTGTCAACGCGGGAAATTTCACATCCGTTCCTTCTCTGTTGACCAGTGAAATGGCCTCTATGTCCGCATACCAACTCTGCCCTATCCGGGCCATCCGCAGCTTCCCACCGCCGGAAAACATTTACGACACCACCCTCACCTACATCTGGAACACCGGTTTCACGGAGCCGCACTTTTCCGACGTGCCCTTACAGACCACCGACTACACTGTCACGGTCAGCAACGCCTACGGATGCACCAACTCGGCTTCGGTGACGGTGACCGTGCTGGACAACGAGCCGCAAACCTATTACGACACGATTTGCCAGGGCGCCACCTACAACAGCTACGGTTTCACGCTGACCGCCGAAGAGACCGGCAATGTCTTGGACACCACCCTCTTCCGGATCGCCAGTGCGGAAGGCTGTGAGAGCGAAATCACGGTGCACCTCACCCTTCTCCCGCCCGATGTGGTGGAAATCGAGGAACATGCCGGGCAAAACTTCGTCTGGAACGGCGTAACTTACACAGAAGATGGCACTTACACCCAGTATTTCAACAACATCCACGGTTGCGACAGTACCGTCATCATAACGCTCACCCTCGACGGCACCGAACCCGACACCACCACCGTTGAGGAAACCGAACCGAACATGCTCTACCTCCCCAACGCCTTCACCCCGAACGAAGACGCCCTGAATCCGGTCTTCCTGCCGATATTCACCTACCCCGACGAAATCGAGGAATACCGGATGGAGATCTACAACCGCTGGGGGACATTGGTGTTCCGCACGGAGGAGAAGACCTTCGGCTGGGACGGCGCGAACGCCATCGACGGGGTCTATGCGGTGGTGGTGCACTACAAGTCCCGCGGGGAGAAAGAAAAGACAGTGAAGGGGAGCGTGACGGTGGTGCGGTGAGGTCTTCAAGCGTACACTTCCGTCGGAATCAGTGCGGAACAGCGGTCGATAATGGCGTTCGCATTCTCGAAGCCCACATCGCAGATTTTCTTGTTCTTGGTACCGTCATAGCCCATAGACAAGTGCATAACGTCATAACCAGCCACGATGGCCGCCAGCAGTTTGCGGTCACGCTTGCCGGCGGCCTCCTTGTATTTCTCAATTGAGGGCCTGCCTTTGCCTTTCCGTATGCCCAAGGCGGCATCCAGTGCAATCAGGCATCCTTTCCAGAGAGTGTCACCAGCCATCTTGACGTATTCTCCATCAGTATAAATTTTCAGTTCAGGGTCATAGTTGGCATTCACAATGACCATTTCTGCATTGGCCACATATCTTCTGGCCTCTTCAATGGGATTTTTCACTTCCATAGTTTTAAGGGTTAAAGGTTAAGGGTTAAAGGTTAATTCAATAGTCTTAAGTTTAATATCAAACATATTATTTTCTGGAGGCAAATATACAACAAAACAACACGTTTGTCAAGGGTTTTGCGATTTTTTTATTTTCCTGAGAATCAGAATATTGAAAAAATTAATTTAACTATTCGGCTTTGAATAGTTAAAATTTGGATTGGATTTTCGCAGGAATACGGGAGTTTTCGCCGCGATTTCAACGCCTTAAAAATCTACAACCAAATTTTATAGTATGGAAAAAATAAAATCATTGGCAGATCTCAAGAAAAAGAGAGAAGAGTTGCAATCCAAGATTGAATTGCGCGAAGGCGGCGAGAACGTCGAGAACCTCGTGCAAGTCAAGGTGGCTATGGCAACCTGCGGTATCGCTTCCGGCGCAAAACAGACCATGGAAGCCATCATTGAGGAATGCAACAAGCAAAATGTCAAGGCTGTTGTGACTCAAACCGGCTGCATGGGCTACTGCTATGCTGAACCTACCGTCGAAGTTAAGAAACCCGGTCACGACCCCATCGTCTTCGGTCACGTGGACACCAAGAAGGGTCAGGAACTCGTCACCAAGTACATCATGCAAGATGAAATCCTGGAAGGCGTCATCCCGGTAAATTACGAAAAAATCGACAAATAATCAGTAAGGAGGTCAGTTATGGCAAATTATAAATACCACATTCTGCTCTGCGGCGGTACGGGATGTACGGCCTCAGAAAGCCCCAAAATCAGAGAGAATTTCATTCAAATCCTGAAGGAAAAGAACCTTGCCGACGATGTGCAGGTCGTGACCACCGGTTGCTTCGGCTTCTGCGAGAAAGGCCCCATCGTGAAGATTCTTCCCGATAACACCTTCTACACCCAGGTGAAACCCGAAGACGCCCTCGAGATCGTCAACGAGCACATCATCAAAGGTAGAAAAGTGCAGCGCCTGCTCTATGAGAACCCCGAGGACAAGGCTCACATCTCCGACTCCAAGCACATGGGTTTCTACAAGAAACAGATGCGTATCGCCCTTCGTAACTGCGGTTTCATCGATCCCGAAAACATCGACGAGTACATCGCACGCGACGGTTACAAGGCATTGGCCAGCGTTCTGGAGCAACACGATCCCGCTGCCACCATCGACGTCATCAAGAAGTCCGGTCTTCGCGGCCGTGGCGGCGCCGGTTTCCCCACCGGTTTGAAGTGGGAACTCTGCGCCAAGAACGCTGCCGACCAGAAATACATCATCTGCAATGCTGACGAGGGCGACCCCGGCGCATTCATGGATCGTTCCATCTTGGAAGGCGACCCGCACTCCATCATCGAGGCTATGGCCATCGGCGGCTTCTGTATCGGCGCCACCATCGGTCTGGTCTATATCCGCGCTGAATACCCGCTGGCTATCCACCGCCTGCAAGTCGCCATCGACCAGGCTCGTGAGTACGGCCTCCTCGGCAAGAACATCTTCGGCACGGACTTCGATTTCGACATCATCCTCCGTTACGGTGCCGGCGCATTCGTTTGCGGTGAGGAAACCGCTCTGATCCACTCCATGGAAGGCCAGCGCGGTGAGCCCACCTTCAAACCCCCGTTCCCGGCCGTTTCGGGTTACATGAAGAAACCCTCCAACGTGAACAACGTCGAGACCTACGCCAACATCCCGGTCATCATCAACAAGGGTTGGGAATGGTTCTCCTCCATCGGCACGGAGAAATCCAAAGGCACGAAAGTGTTCGCACTGGCCGGCCAGATTAACAACGTCGGTCTGATCGAGGTGCCTATGGGTATCACCCTTCGTGAGGTCATCTACGAAATCGGCGGTGGCATCAAGGGCGGCAAGAAGTTCAAAGCCGTGCAAACCGGCGGTCCTTCCGGCGGCTGCTTGACCGAGAAGTTCCTCGACACCCCGATCGACTACGACAACCTCGTGGCTGCCGGCTCCATGATGGGCTCCGGCGGTATGATCGTCATGGACGAGACCTCCTGCATGGTCTCCGTCGCCAAGTTCTACCTCGACTTCACCGTGGAGGAATCCTGCGGTAAGTGCACCCCGTGCCGTATCGGTAACAAGCGCCTGAGCGAAATCCTTGGCCGCATTACCAAGGGTAACGGCACCATGGAAGACCTCGCCCTGCTGAAGAACCTCAGCAAGGTCATCAAGGACACCGCCCTCTGCGGCTTGGGTCAGACCTCCCCGAACCCCGTCTTGTCCACCATCGACAACTTCTGGGATGAGTACGTGGCTCACGTGACCGAAAAGAAATGTCCTGCCGGACAGTGCAAGGCCCTCAAACAGTATGTCATCGACGCTGACAAGTGTAAAGGTTGTACGGCTTGCGCCCGCAACTGCCCCGTCGGAGCCATCAAGGGCACGGTCAAGATGCCTCACGAAATCAACCAAGAGCTCTGTATCAAGTGCGGTACATGTATTGAGAAATGTAAATTCGGTGCAATTAGTATTATTTAGTGAAAGGTGAACAATATGGATACAATCAAATTAAAAATAGACAATAGAGAAGTTGAAGTGCCGAAAGGTACTACGATTCTTAACGCCGCAAAGCAGCTGGGTATCTCCATCCCCACCCTTTGCCACTTTGAATTCAAGGGCATGGATGTCCACAACAGACCTGGTGGATGCCGTCTCTGTGTCGTGGAGGTTGAAGGCCGCAGAAATCTGGCCCCCGCCTGCGTCACCGAATGTATGCCCGACATGGTGGTCCGCACCAACTCGATGCGCGTGATCAACGCCCGCCGCACGGTGCTCGAGCTCATGCTCTCCGACCACCCGAATGACTGTCTGCAATGCGCCAAGAGCGGCAAGTGCGAGCTCCAAGCCCTCGCCATCCGCTTCGGCATCCGCAGCAACCCGTTCGTCGGTCCCGACCACGCTCAGTCCAGCTACCAGATCGAGGTTTCTCCCTCTATCATCCGTGACATGAACAAGTGCGTCATGTGCCGTCGTTGCGAAATGATGTGTAATGAGATGCAGACCGTGGGTGCCCTCTCCGCTATCGAGCGCGGCTTCCCGGCAGTCGTCTCCACCGCCTTCAACCAGCACCTCGACCACTCTCCGTGTACGTTCTGCGGACAGTGCGTGGCCGTTTGTCCTGTGGGCGCTCTTACCGAAGTCGACAACACCGCCAAGGTCATCCGCGCCATCGTGGATCCTACCAAGAAGACGGTTGTCCAAGTGGCTCCCGCCGTGCGTGTGGCTCTCGGTGAGGAATTCGGCATGAAGCCCGGCTCTATCGTGACCGGCAAGCTCACCGCCGCCCTCAAGGCCCTCGGTTTCGACTATGTGTTCGACACTGACTGGAGCGCTGACTTGACGATTATGGAAGAAGGTACCGAGCTCATCGGCCGTCTGACCAAATACCTCGGCGGCGATAAGAGCGTTCCGCTTCCTATCCTCACCTCTTGCTGCCCTGCATGGGTGAACTTCTTCGAGCATCAGTTCCCGGAAATGAGAGACCTTCCTTCAACGGCTAAGTCTCCTCAACAGATGTTCGGTGCCATCGCGAAGAGTTATTTCGCCGAGAAGATCAACTGCAAACGCGAAGACATGGTCTGCGTTTCCGTGATGCCTTGCTTGGCCAAGAAATACGAGTGCTCCCGCGACGAATTCAAGGTGAACGGCAATCCCGATGTCGATTTCTCTATCACCACCCGCGAGTTGGCAGCCCTCATCAAACAAGCCAACATCGACTTCACGAAACTTCCGGACGAAGAGTTCGATAGCCCGCTCGGCGAATCCACCGGTGCTGCTGTCATCTTCGGTACCACCGGCGGCGTGATCGAGGCTGCTGTCCGTACCGCCTACGAGGTGATCACCAAGAAACCCCTCCCGAAGATCGACTTCGAGGAACTCCGTGGTCTGGAAGGCGTGCGTAGCGCCACCATCGACGTTGACGGTCTGAAACTCAACATCGGTATCGCCCACGGTTTGAAGAACGCCCGTAAGCTGTTAGAGGACATCAAGGCTGGCAAGTGCAACTTCCACGCTATTGAAATCATGGCTTGTCCCGGCGGTTGTATCGACGGCGGTGGTCAACCTCTGCACCACGGCAACGGCGACA
Organism: uncultured Bacteroidota bacterium; assembly: GCA_902770735.1. Lineage (GTDB taxonomy): Bacteria > Bacteroidota > Bacteroidia > Bacteroidales > WCHB1-69 > F23-D06. The sequence continues at coordinate 7,980 of CACXUB010000009.1, forward strand.
TCATCAAAGCCCGTTGGGAAGCTATCTATCAAGCTGATAAGAACATGCCGATTCGTAAATCCCACGAGAATCCGTCCATCCAAGCTATTTACAAGGAATACCTGGGCGAACCGTGCGGTCACAAGTCGCATGAACTGTTGCATACCCACTATTTCGACAGACAAACGACTGTTGAAGTGGATTTGAACAAATAATTCTGTTTCAGTAATCATCAATAATTAAAAAAACACCATTATGGATAAGATAATTATCAAAATGAAAAAGGAAGTCAGCGACAAGATTATTGAGATCTGCGACAGATTCAATAATGCTCCTGGCGAATTGATTAACGTTCTGCACCAGACACAGGACTACCTGGGTTACCTTCCTGCTGAGGCTCAAGAGTTGATCGCAGAGAGACTGCACATCCCGACCGCAAAGGTCTATGGCGTTGTCTCCTTCTACTCTTTCTTCACCATGCAGCCGAAGGGTAAATATCCGGTTTCCGTGTGTATGGGTACGGCCTGCTACGTGCGCGGTGCCGAGAAGATCCTGGATGCGTTCGAGAAAGAACTGGGTATCATGCCCGGTGAGACGGACAAAGCCGGTCTCTTCTCCCTCACCTCTCTGCGTTGCGTCGGCGCCTGCGGTCTGGCTCCCGTCGCCTTGGTTGACGGCAAGGTCTTCGGCCGCCTCGCTCCCGCCAACGTGAAGGCCATCGTGAACGAGTACAGAGAGATGGATAAACAATAATTCCTGATCTGTAGGATATGAGAAAAGGCGTCGCGGTTGCGGCGCCTTTTTTGTGAATTGTGATTAGTGAATTGGAGGGATAGAGTTGTAAAATTTCGCGTCACTGCGATTGTATAAAGAAAAAGCGTATTTTTGCGCAAACAAATACAATATAATATATATGAAGAAAATATTAGGCATCGGCAACGCACTGGTGGACATCCTGGTGCACATTGACAACGATGAAATTCTGAACCGCTTGGGATTGCAGAAAGGCGGTATGGAAATGATTGACGCACAGCGGAAACGCGAGATTTTAGAGGTGATTTCAGAGATGCCGCAGACCATTGCCACGGGCGGCTCCACCTCCAACACCATGCACGGGTTGGCCCGCCTCGGCGCAAAGGCCGGATACATCGGCAAGGTGGGCGACGACGAATTGGGGAAGATCTTCCGTGAAGAGTGCGACCGTTTCGGCCTGACACCGCACCTGATTGCCTCCGAGGAGGACACAGGCGTGGCTATCACCTTCATTTCCCCCAATGCAGAACGCACTTTCGCCACCTACCTCGGCGCGGCAGCCACCATGACCCCCGACCAGGTGGACACGGAGATCCTGAAAGGCTACGACCTCATCCACATTGAAGGCTACCTCATCTTCAACCACGACCTGATCCTCGATGTCTGCCAGAAGGCCAAAGCCAACGGTCTGCAGATTTCCATGGACATGGCCAGCTACAACCTCATTGAGAGCAATCTGGAGTTCGTGAAGATGCTGCTGCGCGACTACGTCGATATCATCTTCGCCAACGAGGAAGAGGCGAAGGCGTTTGCCGGGGTGGAAGGCGTGGAGGCGTTGCACGTGCTATCCGAATCCTGTCCTGTCGCGATTGTGAAGGTCGGCAAGGACGGTTCTTACATCAAGATGAACGGGGAGGTGACCGCTGTCGCGCCGGTCATGGTGGATCGAGCTGTTGACACGACCGGGGCCGGCGACATCTACGCCTCGGGCTTCCTGTACGGGTACACGAGCGGGTACGACGCGCTGCGGTCTGGCAATTTGGCCTCCCTTTTAGCCGCGAAACTGATTCGGTACGTCGGGGCGAAGCTACCCGACAACGAATGGGTGGAAATCAAAAAAGAGGAACTGTAAGTTCCTCTTTTTTAATTGTTTAGAGCCACTTGTGAGACTTGAACTCGCGACCTACGCATTACGAATGCGTCGCTCTACCAACTGAGCTAAAGTGGCTGGTTTTGCGCGGCAAAGATACACTTTTTTTCGATATCTGCAACTGCCGCGCGATTTTTATTTCCTACTCTTGCGTGGCAGGAATGACAGACACGTAAGATCTGTCTTTGTAGGTTCTCTTGAATTCGACGATACCGTCACACAGAGCGAACAGGGTGTGATCCTTGCCCATGCCGACGTTTTTGCCGGGGTTGTGGACAGTACCTCTTTGGCGGACGATGATGTTGCCAGCTTTGGCGAACTGACCACCGAAGATCTTCAAACCTAATCTTTTACTCGCTGATTCGCGGCCGTTCTGAGAACTACCGACACCTTTTTTATGAGCCATAAGTCTAAATTTTAATCGTTAACACTAAATTTTACAGGGTGATACCATCGATTTTGATGGAGGTCAGGCACTGACGGTGACCGTTCAGTTTCTGATAACCTTTTCTTCTTTTCTTCTTGAACACAAGAACTTTGTCACCTTTCAGGTGTTGGAGAACGGTAGCGGTTACGTTGGCACCGGAAACGGTCGGCGTACCCACTTTGACATCACCGTCATTATCCACTAACATTACGCGGTCAAATGTGACTTGCGCACCTTCTTCAGCCTTGAGGCGCTGAACATAGACCCTGCGGTCTTTTTCAACCTTGAATTGTTGCCCGGCTATTTCTACAATTGCGTACATTTTGGTATAATTTTTGTTTGTAATTTTTTTGGGCGGCAAAAATAAGATTTTTTTCAATATAATCCATCGCCCTGCAATTTTTTTTAAACTTATACGTTATAATATAGTTTTGAACACTTGTAAAATTAGAAAAACATACAAAAAAATGAGGACAATGAGACTTAGTAAAGTATTGTTATTCACTGTTTTATCAGTTTTTTCCGTCACTTATTCCGGCTGTGCGCAACCGGAAACCCGGACTGCGAAATATGTCGATTTGACAGACGCGGCGGAGTCATCTGTCAACGCGGTGGTCTACATCAAGACGGAATTTACGCAGAAAAACTCCATGTGGGACGACTTTTTCGGCGGCACGATATGGGAGCATTTCTTCGGTTCCGCGCCGAGCGCCTATCCGGTGCAGGCCGCCGGCTCGGGGGTCATCATCTCCCCGGACGGCTACATCGTGACGAACAACCACGTGGTGGAGGATGCGGAGAAGGTGACCATCACGTTGAACGACAAGCGCGAGTATGAAGGCGAGATCATCGGCACCGACCCGGCTTCCGACCTGGCGCTCATCAAGATCAGCGAGACCCGGCTGCCGCATTTGGAATTCGCCAATTCCGACGATGTGCGCATCGGCGAGTGGGTGCTGGCCATCGGCAATCCCATGGGGTTGAACTCCACGGTCACCGCCGGCATCATCAGCGCAAAAGCCCGCCAGCTCAACACCGGTCGCGGCACATACTCCGATGAGGTCTATCTCCAGACAGACGCGGCCGTCAACTCCGGCAACTCCGGCGGCGCGTTGGTCAACGCCGACGGCAAGCTGGTCGGCATCAACACCGCCATCGCCTCCGGCAACGGCTACTACACCGGCTACTCCTTCGCCATCCCCTCCAACATCGTGCAAAAGATCTGTTACGATCTGCAGCACTTCGGCGCCACCCAGCAGGCCTACCTCGGTGTCTCCATCATGGAACTGAACGCCACCAACGCCAAAGAGCTGAACCTCAGTGACGCGAAAGGCATCTACGTGGCGGAAATCTCCGAAAACGGAGCCGCCTCCCAAAACGGATTCCAGGAGGGCGACGTCATCACCCACATCGACGACACACCCGTGAACAGCCTCGCGGAGGTGCGCGGTGTGCTCAAGACCAAATCCCCGGGTGACAAAGTGAAAGTTAACTTGGTCAGAAACAACGAAAAACTGACCAAAAATGTAACTTTATTGAACAGTAAAGGTACAACTGAAAAGGTTGAGAAATAGTTGTTGGCTGTTAGCTATTAGCTGTTGGCAAAAGCCAATAGCCAATAGCAAAAAAGCTAATAGCCAAAAGCCAAAAGCTAAAGCTAAATAAATGAGACAATTAAAGATTTCAAAATCCATCACAAACCGCGATTCCGCATCGCTGGAACGCTTCCTGTCCGACATCAGCAGGGTGCACCCGATCGGGGTTGACGAAGAGGTGGAGTTGGCACGGAAGATCAAAGCGGGCGATGAAAAAGCCCTCAACAAGCTGGTGACCGCCAACTTGCGGTTTGTCGTTTCCGTGGCAAAACAATATCAAAACCAAGGCATCGGGCTTCAGGACCTTATCAACGAGGGCAATCTGGGACTGATCAAGGCGGCACAGCGGTTCGACGAAACCCGCGGTTTCAAGTTCATCTCGTACGCCGTGTGGTGGATCCGGCAGGCCATCCTGCAGGCCATCGCCGACCAGTCGCGAATTGTGCGCCTGCCCCTGAACCAGGTGGGCGTCATCAACAAAATCAAAAAAGAGACAGCCCGCTTGGAGCAGACCCTCAACCGCCTGCCCACCACCGAGGAAATCGCCAGCGCCATGGACATGCCCACTTACAAGGTGGCCGAAATCATGAAGATGAACAACCACCCGCAGTCCATCGACTCCCCCATCGCCCCCAACGAGGAAACACGCTTCGTGGACGTTTTCGTGCACGACAACGACGAAAAGACCGACACCTCCCTGATGCACGAATCCCTCTCTTCGGAAATCAACGACCTGCTGGTGACGCTTCCCGACAAAGAGGCTGACGTGCTGAAACTCTTCTTCGGCATCGGCACCTCCCACGAACACACCCTGGACGAAATCGGCGACAAGCTGGACCTCTCCAGAGAACGTGTCCGTCAAATCAAGGAACGCGCCCTCAAACGGCTGCGCCAGAACAGCAAGAACAAGAATCTGAAAAGCTACCTTTAACAGTTAGCAGTTAGTAGTTAGCAGTGATGGGTTATAGTCGAGATTTTACAACAGAATACAGCTGGATCAACGCATCCATCAGTAAGATAATGTTCCTTGTATGCGTTTTGGGAACAGTGTTGATGTCATGCAAGCCGAAGGCGTTGCCGGAGCCCAAACCGATGGGCTATTTCCGTATTGACCTGCCCGAACACACATACCGCTTGACCGACACGACGTTGCCCTTCACTTTCGAGCAGTCCGTTTTCGCCAACACCACCATCGAGCCGCAAAAGGACGGCAATCTCTGGGCAAACGTGGTGTATCCCGACTTGAAGGCTTCCTTCCGTTTCACCTGTTTTTCCGTTAAAAACGCCGACAGTTTGCGGAAGTTGATGGTTTATGAGGACAAAATGGTGAAATTCCACTATCAGAAAGCCGATGACGTGCAGTTTTCCGTTGTCAACGACCCAGAGGCGCACCTTTGGGGACAGACGTACGAGATTTACGGCAAAGAGGTGGCCACGCCGTTCCAGTTCTGGCTGACCGACAGCGCGCACCATTTCGTCAGGGCCACGCTCTACTTTGACGACACGCCCAACAACGACTCCTTGCAGCCTGTGATACAATATCTTAAAGAGGATGCCCTGCACCTCATCAACACGTTTGCATGGAAACCATGAATGATCCCATTCAACCCTATTCAGAGCTTGGATTTGCAGCGGTGGCCTTGCGGGTATTCCGTCGCCAGTTTTTTTTAAATCCAACTTATCATGCTTATTGTCAATATCTTAACATAGATCCCGACAAAGTTTCCAAATTGTCGGACATTCCTTTTCTGCCCATTTCGTTTTTCAAGTCGCACGAGGTGAAAACGGGGGATTTCACCCCTGAGCTCATCTTCCGGAGCAGCGGCACCACGGGGATGCAGCATTCCGTGCACCTCATCAGGGACGCGCTCCTCTACCAGCGCAGTCTGATTGCCGGTTTCCGCCATTTTTACGGAAATCCGGCCGACTACACGTTCCTCGCATTGCTCCCTAACTATCTGGAACAGAAGCACTCATCGTTGGTTTACATGATGGACGAGTTGATGCGCCAGTCCGGGTCCGCCGACAGCGGCTACTATCTTTACAACCACAAGGAACTGTATCAAAAATTACAACAGCTTCGCGACCGGCATCAGAAGACGATTCTGTGGGGCGTCACGTTTGCGCTACTGGATTTCGCCGAAAAGTATCCGATTGACTTCCCGGAGCTCATCGTGTTTGAGACTGGCGGGATGAAGGGCCGCCGGAAGGAGATGGTGAAAGAGGAACTGTATGACATTTTGCGTAAAGCGTTTGGAGTGAGCGACATACACTCAGAATACGGCATGTGCGAGCTGCTGTCGCAAGCGTACAGCAAAGGCGGCAACGTCTTTGCCACCCCGCCGTGGATGCAGTTGCGGCTCCGCAGCGAGAAAGACCCGCTCGACGGCAGCGACACCGTCGGCACCGGCGTCATCAACGTCATCGACCTGGCCAACCTCCACAGCTGCTCGTTCATCGCCACCGAAGACCTGGGCAGACGTCATCACGACGGCATCGAAGTGCTCGGCCGTCTGGACTCCGCGCAAATCCGGGGGTGCAACCTCATGGTGCTGTAGGAAAGGACTTTACTTTTTTTCACGAAACTCGCATTCCCGCGGAAACACTTTCCACAAAAAAGTGTATCTTTGCAGGCTGTAAAATTTTTGCACGAAGATGTAGTACATAGATTCTAATCCGTTAAAAGAAAGGAGGTTATTTCATGGTTGACACCATCAATTTCGGTGCGTACAAGTGGCATCACATCACCAACCCGACAGTAGAAGATCTGGATTTTTTGCGAGATAACTTCCACTTCCACCCTTTGGATATAGAAGACTGCTCCAGCTTTGTGCAGCGTCCCAAAATCGATATTTACGACGACTATTTCTTCCTGGTGCTCCATTTCCCGTTGTTGGACCAGCGCACGAAATTGGTGAAAACCGAGGAAACCAAGATTTTCTGGGGGCAGGATTTCCTGATCACGGTCGGAAATTCGCACTACGTGGTTCAGGATTTGTTCAATTTGAAGAAAATCGACCCCGAGCCCGAGGACGAGGACGAAATCAGCGGCACCTCCGACGCCATGCTCTACCACATCCTCTACCGGATGATGAAGGAGACCTTCCTCATCGTGGAGCGCCTCGGCACCGAAATCGACTTCATCAGCCGCGAACTGTTCAGCAGCAGGGCAGAGAAAATCATTGAGCAGATTTCCATCATCCGGAAAAACATCATCCAAATGAACACCATGTTCAAGCCGCAACTTCGTCTGTTCAAGATGTTTGAGAGCGGCGATGTGAAAGGTTTCGCCGACGACATGGAAGAGTACTGGGGCAACATTTTGGACTTCTACCAGAAGATGTGGGATATGGTCGATGATTACGGCGAATTGGTCGCCGGCCTGTCCAACACGTTCGACTCGTTGCAGACCAACAAGACCAACGAAATCATGCGCATGCTGACGATAATCTCCACAATAGTGCTGCCACTGACCTTTATATCAGGACTTTACGGCATGAATGTGGGGTTACCTCTGGCGGATTCCCCTTATGCGTTCCTGTTCGTGATGGGCATTTGTCTTTTCATCTCCGTCGTGCTGATTATCTTCTTCATGAAAAAACGGTGGCTGTAATTAGTTAGGAGTTAGAAGTTAGGAGTTAGAAGTTAGGAGTTAGAAATTGATGTATAAGTCTTCGTTACGGATTTTGCAGTTAGAGAAAGGTGACTACCACACGTTGTTGAGCGGTTCGGTGGGAGGGCACAAGATGCGCATCGTGTTAGACACGGGCGCGTCGCACAGTTGCATCGACAAACAGTTTGTCAGCCAGATATTTCCGAATCTGATGTTAGAGCCCAACGAAGGGGTGAATGCCGGTATCGGCGGAATGGGATTCGAGGTGATGGTGGCCGACCTGCCGGACTTCAGAATCGGCCGTTACCATCAGAAGATTCTGGAAAATGTCGCGGTGATCGACTTCACCCACATCAACGCCGCCTACCGGATGCTGCACCGCAAACCCCTGCAGATGATCTTAGGCAACGATTTCTGTATCAAGCACAAAGCGATCATCGATTACGGACAAAACAAACTTATCTTTCAGCGATAATACCACAAAACAGTCTAAGTTTAAGTCATAGTCATAGTCTAAGTTTAAGTCACAGTCACAGTCAAAAAATGGACAACACTCCGACACGGCGGAAAATATTGGGGGTGGATCCCGGCACGAACATCATGGGCTATGCCGTGTTGAACACGGAGTTGAACAAGTCCGAGGTGGAGGTGCTCAGTGTACTGAAAATGGACAAGTTGGGAGACCCCTACGCCAAGTTGAAATACATTTACGAGAAGATCAACGGGTTGATAGAGCAGTATCAGCCTGACATACTGGCGATTGAGGCGCCCTTTTACGGCAAGAACGTGCAGTCGATGCTGAAATTGGGCAGGGCGCAGGGCATTGTCATTGCCGCCTCGCTGCACGCGGGCATGGAGGTTCACGAATATTCGCCGCGCAAAATCAAACAGTCAATCACGGGCAACGGCAACGCGGCCAAGGAGCAGGTCTCCGACATGTTGTGCCGGATGTATCCGATTTCGCAAAGCATTGAGTATCTAGATGCTACGGATGCATTGGCGGTGGCTGTCTGCCATCACTTGCAGCAGAAAGTGGTTTTCGGGAAGACGAAGGCCACGGACTGGAAGAGTTTCATCGCGCAAAATGCTGACAGGGTGGTGAAATAGAGACGTGGCGAGCTGCGTTTCCTCCGAAAAATTGGTGTCTGCGCATATTCGTAATTTATGTACATTTGCCGCACTAATATTTCAAATTGTAAAAAAACAACGATAGCAATATATCATTATGGAAATCAAAGAGTTACAGAATGTTGCAGCGCAAGTGCGCAGAGATATCATCCGTATGGTTCACAGTGCCAAGTCCGGTCACCCGGGCGGTTCGTTAGGCTGTGCCGATTTTTTGACCGCCTTGTATTTCGATGTGATGGAGATCGATCCCGAGCACTTCACGCGTGAAGGCAACGGGGAGGACATGTTCTTCCTTTCCAACGGCCACATCAGTCCGGTGCTTTACAGCGTGATGGCCCGTCGCGGTTATTTCCCGATTTCGGAGCTGGCGACATTCCGCAAGTTAGGCACTCGTCTGCAGGGGCATCCCACGCCGGTCGAGGGTCTGCCCGGCATCCGCGTGGCGTCCGGTTCGCTCGGACAGGGACTTTCCGTTTCCATCGGAGCGGCGATCGCCAAGAAAGCCAATCAAGACAAGCACCTGGTTTACACGCTCACTGGCGACGGTGAGTTGGAAGAGGGCCAGAACTGGGAGGCCATCATGTTCGCCGGTGCGAAACACGTTGACAATCTTATCGTTACTGTTGACTATAACAAAAAGCAGATTGACGGCAGCACGGATTCCGTCATGAATCTGGGCAACCTTCGCGCCAAGTTCGAGGCTTTCCAATGGATGGTCTTCGACATGAACGGCAACGACATGAAGAGCTGCCTGCAGACGCTGAAGCTGGCCAAGACCCTTGCCGGCAACCAGAAACCCATCGCCATCCTGATGAAAACCGAAATGGGCCAGGGTGTGGACTTCATGATGGGCACGCACAAATGGCACGGCACGCCGCCCAACGACGAGCAGGCCGCTGCCGCTCTTGCGCAACTCCCTGAAACACTGGGAGATTACTAATACTTTCTCCCTGTGAAAATCGTCAACAAATACCTCTGCAAGAATTTTCTCGGGCCCTTTTGCCTGACCTTCTTTGTGGCGCTCTTTGTCCTGCTCATGCAATTCGTGTGGAAGTGGGTGGATGAGCTCGTGGGCAAAGGTCTGGAGGTATCTGTGATGCTGAAACTGCTTTTCTACGCGGCTGTTTCGCTTTCCTCAATGGCGTTCCCGCTGGCGGTGATGCTCGCTTCGTTGATGACCTTCGGCAACATGGGCGAACGCTACGAGATCGTGGCGCTGAAGTCCGCCGGCATCTCCACCCGCCGGATGATGACCCCGCTGGCGTTCCTCACCGTGTTGATCACTATCCTTTCCTTTGTGGTCTCCGACCAAGTCATCCCGCGCGCAACCCTGAAACTCAGGATGTTGCTGTATGACATTCAAGAGCAGAAGCCTGCACTCAACATCGAGGAGGGCGTTTTCTACAACGGCTTCGACAACTATTCGATTTTGGTGGGCAAGAAGATGCCGGACGGCGAAACGGTGAAGGACATCCTGATTTACGACCATTCCCGGCGGCAGGGCAACACCTGTGTGACCTATGCCGAATCCGGCACCATGAGCGTCACCCCCGACAAACACTATCTGATTTTCACCTTGAGGAACGGAGCCTATTGGGACGAAACCTCCACCATGGGCGTCAGCCGGAACAAACGGTCGCAGCTGCCGCTGATGCGCGCCTCCTTCGACAAACAGTACAAACGATTCGACATGTCCGATTTCTCCCTGAGCCAAGTCGATGCCGAACTGTTCGAAGGTCACTCCTCCTCCATGACGAACAAGCAGCTGAGTGCGCAGATTGACAGCATGAAAAAACAAATCAGCGAGATTGAGAAGAACACCACGAACATGTTTTTCAGCAATCTGCACTATTACGACAACCACGTCCGGCACAACGAAAAGTTCAAAAAACTGGAGACATCCAAGAGACTGGATTTGTCTGCCATGTCGCCGGAACAGCGAAACCGCATCCTGAACAACGCCGAAAACACCTCGCGATCGTTCATCTACTCCATGCAGTTCAACTACACGGACGCCAACTACCGCACATCCAACATGTGGTCCTATCAGATCGAGCTCCAGCGCAAATACCGGCTCGCCGTAGCCTGTCTGCTCTTCTTTTTCATCGGGGCGCCGTTAGGTTCCATCATCCGGAAGGGCGGCATCGCCATACCGCTGGTGTTCACCGTCGGTTTCTTTGTCATCTACTTCGCCCTTTCCGTCATCGGGGAAAAAATCGCCAAGGGCAGCACCATGCCCGTCTGGTTCGGCACCTGGATGTCCTCGTTCATCCTGCTTCCGCTCTGCGTCTTCCTGACCTATCACGCCACCATGGACACCGCCGTGCTTTCCCCGGACACCTATGCCAAATGGATGGATAAAATCAAACAAATAAAACTTTTCTCCAAAAAACGACATGAAGATTCTGCAACTTTGCCATAAGACGCCTTTGCCCGCCATCGACGGCGGCTGTATCGCCATCAACAATATCACGCAATGCCTGTTAGACAGCGGGTTGGACGTGAAGGTGCTTGCCGTGGCCACGCCCAAGCACCCGTTTGTGGTGTCGGCGTATTCCCGAGACTACTTGATCAAAACCCGCTTCGAGTCCGTATATATCGACACCACGCCCCACAAATGGGAGGCCATGAAGACGCTCTTCACAGGGCGGTCCTACCAGATTAGCCGTTTTTACCACAAAAACATGGCCTCGAAACTGACAGAGACGCTCAAAAAGGAGGCTTTCGACATCGTTCACATCGAATCCATCTACATGGCGCCCTACATTCCGCTGATACGCAAGTATTCGAATGCGAAAATTTTGATGCGCCTGCACAATATCGAGCACCAGATTTGGGAACGGTTATCCGAAAACGAGCGCAACCCCATTATGAAGCTCGCGTACCGGGTCAACGCACACCAGCTCAAGCGCGTGGAACGGAAGATCCTGCACGAGGTTGACGGCTACATGCCGATTTCCGAACCCGACCACCAGTATTTCCACGCCACCGCCCCCAACGTGCCCGGGATGGTGATCCCCTTCGGCATCAATGTGGATAATTACGACATGGAAGATGACGACTACATCGCCACCGACCAACCGACGCTTTTTCATCTGGGAAGTATGAACTGGTCGCCGAACGTGGAGGGCATCGAATGGTTTTTGGACGAAGTGTGGCCCGAGATTGTGGCCGCGCACCCCAATCTGACTTTCACGCTGGCCGGCCACGACATTCCCGACAGCATCCGCAACCGCAATGACAAGAACGTCATCGTGCTCGGATCCATTCCCAACGCCAACGAATTCATGATGGACTATGACATCATGGTGGTGCCGCTGCTTTCCGGCAGCGGCATCCGCATCAAGATTGTGGAGGCCATGGCGCTGGGCCGCGTGGTCATCACCACCTCCATAGGCGCGGAAGGTCTTGACGTGCAGGACGGCAAGCACCTGTTCATCGCCAACACGCCCGAAGAGTTCGTGGCGGTGGTCAACAAGTGTGTCGCCATGCCCGACTTATGCTCCATCATCAGCGAAAATGCGCAGCATTACATTTCTGTGCACCATAACAATGCGGTGATTGCCCAGCAAATCACCGATTTCTATCATCAAGTTTCCGGGAAAGAATGAGCGAGTTGCTGTCACAAATCCAATCTGTCGAAGATCTGCGCAAACTGCCCGTCGGGGCGCTGCCCCAGTTGTGCGACGAGTTGCGGCAGTTCATCATCGAGCAGACCTCGCAACATCCGGGGCACCTCGGTTCCAGCCTCGGCGTGGTGGAGTTGACCGTGGCCATCCACTATGTCTTCGACACTCCCAACGACAAGCTGATCTGGGATGTGGGTCACCAGGCCTACTGCCATAAGATCCTGACGGGGCGCAAAGAGCAGTTCAACACCAACCGCTGCTACGGCGGCATCAGTGGATTCCCACGCCGCGAGGAGAGCGAGTTCGACGCGTTCGGCACCGGGCACTCGTCCACGTCCATCTCCGCCGCATTGGGAATGGCGGTGGCGGCCAAGATGGAGGGCGACACCACACGGAACCATATCGCCGTCATCGGTGACGGCGCCATCGGAGGCGGCATGGCCTTCGAAGCCATGAACCAAGCGCCCTACCGCGATGTCAACATGCTGGTGATTCTGAACGACAACAAGATATCCATCGACAAGAGCACCGGCGCGATGAGCAAATACCTGCTCTCCATCACCGCCTCGCCCGCCTACAACCGGATAAAGAACAGGATCTGGAACTTTTTCACCTTCCGGACCAACCATCCCAACCGCGTCACGAATTTCTTCAGCAAGATGGGCAACACCACGAAAGGCTGGCTGCTGGGTGGAAGCAATCTGTTCCAAAGTCTCGGCTACCGCTACTTCGGTCCCGCCAACGGACACGATGTAGTCTATTTGGTGAAGACCCTCCAGGCGCTTAAAGTCCTGCCCGGTTTAAAACTGCTGCATGTCCTTACCGTCAAGGGCAAAGGACTGGATGCCGCGGAACAAAACCAGACCCAATATCACGCTCCCGGCAAGTTCAATCCCGAAACCGGAGAAATCATACACACCGAAGCAAAGGCGCAACCTCCTAAATATCAAGACGTTTTCGGCAACACCATCTTGGAATTCGCCCACAAAGACGAAAAAGTCGTCGGCATCACGCCGGCCATGGCCACGGGGTGCTCACTCACCATCATGGACGCCGTCTATCCCAACCGCGTGTTCGACGTGGGCATCGCCGAGCAACATGCCGTGACCTTCGCAGCAGGCTTGGCCACAGAAGGTTTCATCCCGTTCTGCAACATCTACTCCTCTTTTCTGCAACGCGGCTACGACCAGGTGATTCACGACGTGGCACTGCAGAAACTTCCGGTCATCTTCTGCATCGACCGTGCGGGACTGGTAGGCGAGGACGGTGCGACACATCAAGGATCCTTCGACTTGGCGTTCCTGCGCTGCATTCCCGACCTTATCATCGCCGCGCCGCGCAACGAACACGAGTTGCGCAACCTGATGCTTACGGCCTACCAAAACGCAAAGAATCAAGGACTTCCATTCGTCATCCGTTACCCTCGCGGGCGCGGCGTGCTCGTGGATTGGCACAACGAACCGAAAGTTTTGCCCATCGGAAAAGGGGAAATGTTGCGCGAAGGCGAGAAAGTGCTGTTGCTGACACTCGGACCGCTCGGCAATGCCGTGGAGAACGTGCTGCAAAAATTAGAAGCGGAGGGCATCCGCGCCGCGCACTACGACGTCCGATTCCTTAAACCTCTGGACGAGAATATTTTAGATAAATTTGCAACAGAATATTCGGCGTGGATTACCGTGGAAGACGGCACCGAAAAGGGAGGGCTGTTCTCGGAAATTTCCGAATTCCTCGCCCGCAGGGACGCACGACCGCGTCTGTTGCACATTGCCCTACCCGACCGCTTCATCTCCCACGGCGACATCCCTCACCTGTACAAGGAGGTGGGCTTCGACGAGGAGGCGATAGCGGAGAAAGTGAAAGAGGCGTGGGGGGATTAGCTGTTGGCTATTGGCTATTGGCTGTTAGCTGTTGGCTTGCCAAAAGCAAAAGGATAAAGACAAATAGAAAAAAACGATATTATGACATACAAAAAGTTACTCTTCTTCCCGTTGTTGTTTTGGACAATTTGTTCATTCTCAACCTTATACGCACAAAGCGAACAGCAGTTCGAGACCGACCCCGTCATCCTGAACCGTATCGGTCAGTGGCAGGATCTGAAGTTCGGGCTGATGATGCACTGGGGAATTTACGCGCAGTGGGGCGTGGTGGAGTCGTGGTCGATTTGCAACGAGCCATGGATTGACCGCGGTGGCGTCCCATACACCGACTACAAAGCTAATTATCAGGCACTTAACAAGACATTCAACCCGACAAAATTCGATCCTGAATCGTGGGCGAAGCTGGCCAAGGACTGCGGCATGAAGTACTTCGTCTTCACCACCAAGCACCACGACGGCTTCTGCATGTACAATACGAAAGAGACCGACTACGCCATCACCGGCAAAGAGTGCCCGTTTTCGAATAATCCCAAGGCGGATGTCACTGGCGAGCTGGTGAAAGCCTTCCGAAACCAAGGGCTTTGGACGGGACTCTACTTCTCGAAACCCGACTGGCATTGTCCCGACTATTGGGCGCCGGAGTGGGCCACCCCCGACCGCAACGTCAACTACGACCCCACGAAACACCCCGACCGGTGGGAGAAATATTGCGACTTCACCCGCAAACAGCTGCACGAGTTGGCCAACAACTACGGCGACATCGACATTCTCTGGCTCGACGGCGGCTGGGTTCGCCCCGAATGGAGCGTGGACGAAGAGACCCGTGACTGGCTTGGCTGTCAGGGCTGGATCCAGGACATCGACATGGCGCGGGTGGCCAAGGACGTGCGCGCCAACAACCCCGACCTCATCATCGTCGATCGCAGCGTGCACGGCAAATACGAAAACTACCGCACCCCCGAGCAACAGGTTCCCGACACGCTCCTGCCTTACCCGTGGGAGACCTGCATGTCGATGGGCGACTCCTGGTCTTACGTGGCCACCGACAACTACAAATCCACTAACCGACTGATACACTTGTTGATAGATATTGTTGCCAAAGGCGGAAACTTCCTACTGAATGTGGGGCCGTCGCCTGAGGGCACGCTGCCGCAAACCGCTGTAGAACGTCTGCAAGATATGGGCAAATGGCTGAATGTCAATGGGAAAGCGATTTACAACACCCGCCCGTGCCTACCCTATTGTTACGGTCAGGTACGTTTCACCCAAAGCAAGGAAGGACAACGTTATGCGCTGCTGTTGATCCCTGAAAACGAGGCTGTTCCCGCCACCTACACCTTCAAAGGCACCGAAAAACCGGTGAAGACCGGCAAGGCCGCCATCCTCGGCACCTCCGAAAAGGCCACCGTCTCCAAGAAGGGCGACGAATACACCATCTCCCTCCCGAAAGGCGTGCGCCAAAAAGCGAAAGACGCCGTGGTCGTGCTGCTTTAGTGAGACTTACGACTTGAGATAAAGTACGTTTAATCCATGAATATTTTAAAAAACTTCTCATCCCCCTCCTCTGGAAGGGTGCCCTCTGGGCGGGATGGTAGGGGCAAGGCGATAGCCGCAGTGTGGGGGCTGGCCATAGCAGCTGCACTACTATGTTGCGTGTCCTGTCACTCCACGTCAAAAGAGAAGGGGACTACAACCGTCACCATTCTCGAAAAACAGCAGCCCGAGGCACCCAAATACACGGAGATGGAGCAGCAACTCCTCGACTTCGGGTTGGTGGACATCGCTGAGGTCGATTCCACCATCGGGGTGTTCATCGTCTATGCCACCCCGGACAACTTCCTCGGGCACGTCTTGTATCCCGAAATCCACCATGCTTTCGCGATTCCCGCCATGGCGCAGAAGCTCGCGAGAGCACAACAACGGCTGAAAGCTATCCGTCCGGACCTTTCGCTACTCGTTTACGACGCCGCCCGTCCGCTCAGCGTGCAGCGCGAAATGTGGGAGTCGGTGAAAGGGACACCCAACATCTCGTTTGTGGCGAACCCCGCCAAAGGACGCGGGATGCACAATTACGGCGCGGCGGTCGATATCACCATCATGGACAGTACGGGAAACCCGCTGCCCATGGGCTCCAAGCACGACTATTTCGGCCCGGAGGCGCGTATCGACCACGAGTCGGAATTAGTCGCCAACGGTCTGATAACCAAAGAAGAACTGGAGAACCGCAAACTCTTGCGCCGTGTAATGACCGAAAGCGGTTTCATCACCTGCGTGTCCGAATGGTGGCATTTCAACCACATTCCGTCGATCCGGGCGAAGTCGGAACTGAAAATCATCGATCTGTAGCGATTGTTTTACGCAAGCAACAAAAAAAACACCCGCAAAATTTGCAGGTGTTTTTTTTGTGGAGCGTATGAGAATCGAACTCACGACCTCTTGACTGCCAGTCAAACGCTCTAGCCAACTGAGCTAACGCCCCATCGTTTGAATTCGGCGGCAAAGATACACTTTTTTTCGATATGCGGCGTGTTTTTCTTCGGCTTTTGGCTTTTCGCTATTGAATGTCAGCTAACATATTGTGAGATATGGCTTTACAAGCTCCAGATACGCTTGTGTGTAATGCAATTCCGAATCACGGATATCGAGATAGTTTTCTTTTTCCGGAAAAATATTGCGACAATATTCGCGCACCACACGGAAAATCGGCTTGTTCGAAGTAGGCCGGATATATACTGATTTCCGACAATGCCATTTGCCGATGGTGAGCTGGTGGAATTCTTCCATCTCTGTGGGAGGCAGAATCAACGCGAAACGACCGTCGGGGGACAGAAGTTTGTCAACTCCGTCCGCCAACTCCTTGAAACTCAGCTGTCCGTCGCCATGTTTGCTTTGCAACTTGCTCTTATCCTGCGGTTTAAGGTCGCCGTGAAAATAAGGCGGATTAGAGACAATCAAGTCAAAACAATGGCTATCCGCTTGATTCACAAATGCTTGCAAACTTATATTCTCAAAATGGAAACAAGATTTTGGAAGAAGCGGGAATCGATCGGCATTTCCGCTTGCTTCAGCAATGGAATCAGCATCCACGTCAATACCATAAATTGTTGGAACATTCTGATTCTCAACGAATTTCTGTGCCATGCAAAAAGCGATGACCCCGCAGCCGCAACCGATGTCCAAGACTGTTCGGGCGGCTCCGGCTTGCGTAAGCGCTGCCAACAACACGGCGTCCGTCCCGATTTTCAGGGTGCTGCGCTCGTGCTCTAAGTCAAACTGCTTGAAATGGAACATTGGCTGTTGGCTATTGGCTGTTGGCTGTTAGCTGTTAGCTGTTGGCAGCTAATAGTCAGGAATTACGAACAATAAACCTCTAACAGTTTCGCCTTGGGATCAGGAATGATTTGCAGCTGTTCGATTTCGGCGGGCACGAGCACCAGTTCGCCGGTTTCCAACCGCTCCTTGAAATCGCCAGAGACTAAAAACGCACTGCCTTCCAAGCAGATATAGATGATGAACGAGTCCAGATTGACCAAGGACTTCTGCACCTGCATATCCATTTCCAGCAGGTTGGTATTGAAGTAGGGCGAGTGAACAAGCGTAACAGTTTTGTTCATCTCATGTTGGTAATGCACTTGGAAATCATCCAGGTTCTTCTCGGAATGGATGGCCTCGAAAGCCTCCTCAGTATGCAGTTCCCGACTGTTGCCTTCGTCATCCACGCGATTCCAGTCGTAGATGCGGAAGGTGATGTCGGAGGGTTGCTGAATTTCGGCGAGCAGCACACCTTTGCCGATGGCGTGCACTGTGCCGGCAGGAATCATGAAGGTGTCGCCGGACTGTACGGGATAGAACTTGAGATACTCTTCCAGCGTGCCTCCCTCTACGGCATCCAAATATTGCTGAGCTGTAATCTTCTGATTAAAACCGACATACAACCCTGCGCCTTCGTCCGCTTGAATCACATGCCACATTTCGGTCTTGCCATTCTGTCCGTAGTGTTCCTGCGCGAATTCATCGTCGGGGTGCACTTGCACGGAGAGATTGTCCTGCGCGTCGATGAATTTGACGAGCAGCGGGAATCCGAGACCGTATTTCTCGTAATTTTTCTCGCCCACGAGGTCGGTGAGGTAAATTTCCAACAATTCGTTGAGGTTGTTCTCGGCGAGAAAACCGTTGGCCACGACAGATTCATCGTCAATGATGCCAGAGAGTTCCCAACTTTCGCCGCAATTCTTCAGCGGGCTGATTTTATGTTTCAGGATAGTTTCGATCTTGTTGCCGCCCCAGATTTTTTCTTTCAGAATGGGCGTGAATTTCAAGGGGTATAACGTTGCCATATTGTTATTGTACGGAATAGTAGTTTCGGTTTTTATGCTGGTAGTTGGGCCGCACTTTGTCGGGGTTGGAGCCGCGCACGTCCTTCAGGAACACCCATTTGCCGTCCTCTTCGACAAATCCCTGGTTCAGACTGGATTCCGGCACCATGTAGGCCGGCACGTTCTTCATGGACTCGTCCATCGGAATCAGTTCCTCAAAGATGATCATGTCGCAACGCTGCCGTTTGTAGTCGTAGCTATGGGTTTTGGGATTGTATTTGCCCGTGCTGACGAGGAATTCCTGATTGTCGTAGTTGAGGTACAAGGTGGCGTTTTTGGAATATTCGAAGATGACCCGAGCCACCTTTTCGGTGTAGTTTTTGAAGACCCGACCGCCGAAAATCGGAGTCATATCCTTGTTAAAATGCAGAATCTCAATAAGTTTCTGATTGGTAAACAGGTTGTTGCCGTTCCACCCGAGAAGCGTGTAGTAAGTGGTGTTCTTGTCCTTGACGGGAATGAGCCTGTAATAGACCGCGCCGTACCAGCGGTTGTGGTTGCCGACCAGCGTTTTGGGATAGTCGATGTTCTGGCGTTTGTCGTAGAGCGGGTAGAGGACGTGTTTTTTGCGGGCGTCGTTATAGACATGGATGAAGCCGAAATTCTCGATGTCGTAGTTGTTTTTCACCACATACCAGGTGAAAATCTTGAAAACATTGTCGGGAGAGGCCAGCACGCTGAAGTTTTTGACGGAATCCCAGGTGAATTTGAAGGCGTCGGGCATTTGCAGAACCTCTTCCAGGAGGGTCATGAAATCCTCGTTGAGGGCGAGCCTTGCGGTCTCGTCGGATTCAGCCATCACTTGGTCGCGCAGGTGGCAGAGACTGTCCTCCCACATACGGAAATCGGCCTTCTTTTGGGGGAAAGCCGCCGTCCAGCAGAGCAGGACCATTGCCGATATGACCAAAACGCGTTTGAACATCTTGAAACAAACGGCAAAAATACAAAATATATTGCACCATATCGAAAATTATGTACATTTGCCGCTTTGAGTTTCCGATATGAAAAACAGGAGGTTTCTATATTTCGTCGCCCGTTGCAGGCGGTTCTTCAAGCGGCACTTCAAGGACAAGACCATGGTGCTGATTCTCAGTGTGTTAATCGGCATATTGGGGGCAACCGCGGCCATCATCATCAAGAACTTGCTGCACTTCACCACCCGTCTGCTGAGCGAGGCGTTCCCTGTGGCCGACATCAACTATCTCTACCTGATTTTCCCGCCCATCGGCATTTTCCTGACGCTCCTGTTCGTGCGGCGCGTGGTGCGCGACAACCTCAGCCATGGTGTGAGCATCGTGCTGAAGTCCATCTGCAAGAGTGACGGCATGTTGCGTTTCCACAACGTCTATTCCTCCATGGTGGCGAGTGCCATCACCGTCGGGTTCGGCGGTTCCGTGGGATTGGAGGCGCCCATCGTGCTCACCGGCAGCGCCATCGGCTCGAACGTGGCGCGGTTCTTCCATCTTAACACGCGGCAAACCACCCTGTTGTTAGCGTGCGGCTCCACGGCTGCCATGGCCGCCATCTTCAAGGCCCCCATCGCTGCCTTGGTCTTCACCTTCGAAGTGTTGATGCTCGACCTCACCAGCAGCGCCATCCTTCCGCTGCTGCTCTCCGCCGCCACCGGCACGGTGATGTCCGTGCTCTTCCTCGGCCAAGACGTGATGTTCACCGTTGACACCACGCAAGGCTTTTCCGTGGGCAACATCCCGTTCTACATCATCCTAGGCGCACTCAGCGGATTCATCTCCGTCTATTTCCTGCGTATGTCCCGCTGGATCGAAAAACAGATGCGGCGGATCAAAAAGATCTATGTGCGCGCGCTGGTCGGTTCATTGGCTCTGTGCCTGCTCATCTACCTGTTCCCGGCATTCTACGGCGAAGGCTACAACAACATCAACGACCTGCTGCACGGAGAGTGGATTTCCGTCTTCAACAATTCCCCGTTGCTGGATCTTATGGGGCATGAAGGCTTGTTGATCCTGGCGGTCATCGGAATCGTCTTGATGAAGGTTTTTGCCACCACATTCACCACGACGGCCGGCGGCGTGGGCGGCGTGTTCGCCCCCACCCTGTTCATCGGCGCGTTCACCGGCTTCCTTGTGGCGCACGTCTCGCACGTCTTCCTCGGCATTGACCTGCCCTATGTCAACTTCGTCCTCGCGGGCATGGCCGGCGTGATGACCGGCGTGATGCAGGCTCCGCTCACCGCCATGTTCCTGATCGCCGAATCCTCAACGGGTTACACGCTCCTGATCCCGCTGATGGTCACCGCCGCCTGCTCCTACCTCTGCGTCAACCTTTTCGAGAAATACTCCGTCTATACTCAACCGCTGGCCGAAAAAGACAACCTGCGGACCCACAACAAAGACAAATATGCCCTGCGCAAACTGCCCTGGCACCAAACCATCGACACCAACATCCTCACCATACCCGTGCACAGCACCCTGCGCACCTACACCGACGTGATCGCCCACTGCAAGCGCAACCTCTTCGTGGTCATCGACGAAAACAACCTCTTCTCCGGACTGCTCGTGATGGACAACCACCGCGACGTCATCTTCAAGCAGGAACTGTACGACAAAATACACGTCGAAGACCTGATGATCGAACCCGACGAATTCATCTACGACGACGACACCGCCGCGATGGTGCTGGAAAAGTTCAAACGCACCGGCAACTTCAACATGCCGGTCATCACCCGCGACCGAAAATACATCGGATTCGTCTCCAAAGCAAAGTTCCTGTCTGAATATCAAATATTTATCGCAGACAACTCGGAAGACTGATTCAATTAAGAATTAAGAATGTAGAATTAAGAATGTAGAATATATTGAATGTCTAAATACCGACTTCTAATACCTAATAACTAACAACTTGGCCCTAATCCCTATTCCCTAATCCCTAAACAAATGGAAACGACCAAAACGTCAATAGACGGATTATTAATCATTGAACCGACGGTTTTCAAGGATGACCGCGGGTATTTTTTCGAGAGTTATAACGAACAACGATTCAAAGAGTTGGGCGTGCTGGACGATTTCGTTCAGGACAACCAGTCGTGTTCGCAGAAGGGAGTGGTGCGCGGACTGCACTTCCAGAAGCCGCCATACGCGCAGGCCAAACTCGTACGCGTGTTGCGCGGCGCGGTGCTCGATTTCGCGGTGGATATCCGCAAAGGCAGTCCCACCTACGGAAAGTACGAGTCCGTGCTGCTCACCGCCGACAACTTCCGGCAGTTCTACCTGCCTGCCGGCTTCGCGCATGGTTTCGCCGCCCTGGAGGACAACACCGTCTTCGCCTACAAGTGCTCCAACTTCTACAACAAAGCTTCCGAAGGCTGTATCCTGTTCAACGACAAGGATTTGAATATAGACTGGCGCGTGGAAAATCCCATCACATCCGAGAAAGATCTACTCGGCGAACGATTTGCCACTTTCGACTCCCCGTTTGTTTTTGAAAAGTAGAAATCGCGCCACTTTGTTGTATATCCATAACTTCTCATAAACTTTGGAATTAAAACATCAAGCAATGAAAATAACTCTGAAACTGACCCTTTTGTGGTTTTTTGTCATGGTTTTCGCCGGTGCGCAGGCACAGGTCGTCACCGACTTTGATGAGCTTTATGCACAGGAATTGCTCAAGCCCGGCACTCCCGCCCCTGATTTCCAACTCCAAACTCCCAATGGCAAAATATTGAAATTCAGTGAGTTTGCCAAAGGAAAAATTGTTGTCCTCGACTTTTGGGCCTCTTGGTGTCCCGATTGCCGGAAGGATCTTCCCGAAATCATCCGCCTTTACAACCAATTCCACGAGATTGGGGTGGAATTTCTCGGGGTCTCCTTCGATACGGACAAGGAAAAATGGACGGAATACATTGCCAAATCGGGTGTGCCTTACCCGCAGGTGAGCGAGTTGAAACGGATGAACAACTCGGAGGTGGCCAAAGCATACGGTGTGAAATGGATTCCTTCTATTTACCTTATTCAGGATGGTAAAGTGCTGGTCGGTACGGTTTTATCATACAAAATTGAAGATCTGCTGAACAGACTCGATTCAAGACGCATTGGTAATTATTTTTCTATGTTGCATGGGGGTGGTGTCGTTGATACGATTTCCATTGATGGCAGCAAGGGCAAGCTGTGGGCTGAATCGTATAAGCCATACCTTGATCCTGGTCAACGTTGCGATTTGGTGATTATGTGCCATGGGCTGAACTGCGACCACGATTTTCAACTGATGCGAAGTATTGAAACACGGTTAAGGGAAGAGGGCTTTGCCACGCTAACGTTCGATTTCAACGGACACGGCAAGAGCGATGGAAAGTTTTCTGAAATGACCATCCCGAACGAAATGGAGGATCTGGAACAGGTGCTCGCTTACGCGCAGGATCTGCGTTATGTGCGGAATATCGCGTTAGTGGGTCACTCGCAAGGCGCGATCGTGGCGGCGATGGTGGCGGGAAATCATCCTGAGGACATCAAGGCGGTGGTGGCGTTGGCGCCGGCCTCCTCGGTGCGCGACGACATCGCCCGCGGCAACCTCTTCGGCATCGAGTTCAACCCGCTCGATCCGCCCGACAGCCTCGTGCTGGCCAACGGCATCGCCATCGGCAGACGGTATCTCAAAACCGCCCTGCATTTGCCCATTTTTGAAACATCAGCCAAATATCAAGGCAGCGCCTGCGTCATCCAAGGCAACGGCGACCGCCTCGTGCCCTTCACCTGCGGCGAACGTTTCCACCAAATGTGGGAGAACAGCGAATATTACGAATTGGAGTATTACGACCACAACTTCACGAACTGCATCTACCGTCCAGTGGACATCACCGTGGATTACCTGTTGAGAACGTTGAGGCCGAAGTAGGCTGGCTGTTGGCTGTTAGCTTTTGGCTGTGCGCTTGCGAGGAATTAATGCCTTGTTACTATGACTATGACTTAGACTATGACTTAGACTATGACTTAGACTTAAACTTAGACTTAAACTTAGACTATGACTTAGACTGATAGCTACTGCTCCTAAACTCTAAACCTTAAACTCTAAACCCTAAACCCTCCACTCAACGCCATTGCGGTTTTCAGGCCGTCGATGGCGGCGCTCATGATGCCGCCGGCGTAACCGGCACCTTCTCCTATTGGATAAATTCCTAACACAGAGGAAATTCTGTCTTCATTTCGAAGGATACGCACGGGTGACGAAGAGCGTGTCTCGACACCTGTCAGCACCGTATCAACATTGGCGATGCCGGGCAGTCGTCGGTCGAGTTGCGGCAACGCCTCCCGGAGCGCATGCACAGCATAATCGGGCAGGCAACGGCTGAAATCGCCGTAATAGAGACCATGCGGATAGGACGGGACCACCTTGCGGTGACGCGTGGCGACCTGTCCCTTCAGGAACTCGCCCACGAGGTTGCCCGGCGCGCGGCCGTCGCCCGCCATGCGAAACGCCAACCGTTCGTATTTCTCCTGATAATCCATGCCGTCCAGCACCGAACCGTGCAGGAAATCCTCCGGTAACACGCTCACTAACAGCGCACTGTTGGCATTGGCCTTATCACGTTTGTGTTCGCTCATGCCGTTGGTGACAATCGTCCCTTCTTCGCTCGCGGAAGCCATCACCGTGCCGCCGGGGCACATGCAAAACGTGTAAACTCCGCGGTTTCCGATATGGACTACGCCCTTGTAAGAGGCTGGAGGCAAGAGATTTGCGGCGGGACCATACTGCATCCGGTTGATGTCGCGCTGCAAGTGCTCCATGCGCACCCCGATGGAAAACGGCTTGGCCTCCATCAGCAATCCCCGCGCATGCAACATGCGGATAGTGTCGCGGGCGGAATGGCCTAATCCAAGCAGCAAATGACTGGTTGTGAATGTTTTACCATCTTGACAATGGACAATCACGTTGTCGCCGGCTTTCTCGAACTCATCAAAAAGGGTGTTGAAATGGAATTCGCCACCCAACGACTCAATTTCCATTCGGATGTTCTTCACCACCTTTGAAAGGTAGTCGGTACCCACATGCGGATTCTGCTGGTAGGTCACCGATTCGGGTGCACCATGCTTATAAAACTCGTTGAGTATAAACTGGTTATATTCGCTGTTGACGTTAGTGTTGAGTTTACCATCTGAGAAGGTTCCGGCACCGCCCTCGCCGAACTGCACATTCGAGTTGGGGTTCAGCACTTTGGTGTAAAGGAACTGTTGCACAGACTGTTGCCGCTCTTCAATGCGTTCTCCGCGTTCGATGACGACGGGATGTGCGCCGCAACGGGCGAGATAGAGGGCGGCGAACATGCCAGCCGGACCGAACCCGACGATTACGGGCGGCAAATCGTGCGTCCAGGCCGGGTAGGAAAGTTCTTGCGCGGGCACGCTTTCCGTTGCATCAGGGCCGTTCAGAAGACTTTGGTAGCGGTCGGGAAGCGTTACCTCCACCTGGAAATTGTACAGCACGTTGTTCTTCTTCCGCGCATCCACCGACTGGCGCACGATGCGGAAGCCGTCCAAATCTTCCGTTCGGATGCGGAACTGCTTACAAACCAGATTTTTAATATTCTTTTCGCTCCCGACGGGAATCTTGATGTTGGAAAGTTTGAGCTGTATCATGTTCAAAAGTTGACGGAAAAGTCATAAAACGGCGGTGGCATAGTCCATTAGATGTTGTCACCGCGAAGGGTTCTGTAGCGGGCACGCGCCTGCACCACGTAGAGGCTGTCGCTGTATTCCTTGAGGATTTTCTGGTAGTTTTCCATGGCTTTGGGAATGTCTTTCAAATAGTATTCGTACAGTTCCGCCAACTGGAAAACAGCATCGTCGGCCAGAAGTTGGTCGCCGTAATCGTCAACAACGCGTTTGAGCAGCTTTTCCGCCTCGAAATAGTTCTTCTGCTTGATCAAAATGAGCGCTTTTTGGTAGAGCGCATCGTCCACCAAAGAGCCGAACGGCGAAAGAATCATCACGGAGTCGAGGGCTTTCAGCGCCTCGTCGTCTTTGTTCTGGAAGATCAGGAACTCGGCTTTGGCGTACATTTTCAGTGCGAGGTTGCCTTCCGAATTGCTGAACAGTGTCAAGGTGGAATCGGCCTCGTCGCCCTCTTCCTCTTCTTCCAGATTGTCGGAAATGAGCATGGAGGAATAGATGGCATCGTTGGCGATGAGCTTGGTGGTGGCGGCGGCGAGCACGTCCAACTGGCTCTTCGCCCAATTGAACTCGCCAATGTAGAACGAGAGCTTGGCATTCTTGAACTTGGCCTCGTTGCCGAGCACGTCGTTGGGCATGTCCTTGTCAACCTGTGAATAGTTGAGCGAAGCATCCCATATTTCACCCGTATATAACTGAACATCAGCGAGATCAATCTTGTATTGGTTCTTCTCCTTGTTGTCGCGGGTGGCGGCCATGGCTTGGTTGAGCACGTCCATGGCTTCCTGCGGCTTGTTGACGTAGAAAGCCAACAAGTGGGCGTACTTGCGGATCCAATCCATCGTGCCGGAGTGGATTCCGTTCTCGTCCAAAGCCTTGCGGAAGTCCTGCTCCAGATTCACCGCATCGACCATCTTCACCGGCGAAGTTTCAATGAGCTGCATGTACTTGACATCCAGGATCTTCATCTTCGCCTGCACGTAATTGTGCGCGTCCTCGCCCTTCTTGATGATGTAGTTCAGCGCCTCGATAGCCGTGTTGTAATCGTGGTTGTCGGCGGCGGCGAGGGCAAGTTCATACGTGAAGACACCTTCCAATTTCAGCCGTTTGTCCAACGATTTGGCGAGAACAAGAGCCTCTTCGAAATCCTTGTGCAGCTGGCTAATCCAATATAATTCTTTGATACAAAGAATGTTATTCGGATTTTTTTGAGAAAATTTCTGCAATGCCGAACGGATAGACATGTACTGTTCATTGTCCTCGTCATCCATAAGCAAATCCTGGATGGCCGTCTGCACATCGTTCTGGTATTTTTCATTGTCGGTCTTCACAAGGGCGATGACTTCATCCACGATTTTGTCGTTCTGATGCAGCACTTTATAGATGCTGATGAGCGTTTTCGACATATACTGCTCATCGTTTAGCAATTTCCGGCCTTTGAGGATGGTTTCCGCCGCGTAGTCGTATTTGCCCCGCGACATGAAGGCATTGGTGAGCTCGCTGACGGCAGTCTCCTTGGCCTGCAGGTTTTTCAGACATTCCTGATAGACTTTTTCCGCTTTGGCGTTGTCGCCGGCACGCTCATAGACATAACCCTGATCGACCTTGTAGCGCGGCACGTTCGGGTAGGCTTTCACCTGCTTTTTGAGCATTTTCTCCGCATCGTCGTAGCGTTCCAACTCCAAAAGGGCGTGGTAGTAGTAATAATAGATGTAGGAATCCGGCTTTTTGGCGTGAACTTTCTCGAAAAGTTCCACGGCTTTGTCGTATTCCTTTTCCTTGTAATACTGCATGGCAAGCTGCTCGTCCTGGCTTTGCTGTGCCACGACGGTGCCGCCGCAGGAAAGGAGAAGCAGCAGTATGAAGAGCAGTTTTTTCATCGAAGGTTAGTCGATGATGTCGAAACGGGTGTAAGGACGGAGCACTTCGGGGATGACGATGCCTTTGTCGGTCTGGTTGTTTTCCAACAGGGCGGCGAGCACGCGCGGGAGAGCCAATGCGCTGCCGTTGAGCGTGTGGGCGAGTTTCGTCTTGCCGGTGGCGTCTTTGTAACGCAGTTTCAGCCGGTTGGCCTGGTAGGATTCGAAGTTGGAGACGGAGCTGACCTCCAGCCACTTCTGCTGGGCTTTGGAATAGACTTCCAAATCGTAGGTCAGAGCGGAGGTGAAGCTGATGTCGCCGCCACAGAGACGGAGCACGCGGAACGGCAGACCCAGCTTGGTGAGCAGCATCTTGCCGTGGTTGGTCATCTCTTCGAGGGTCTCGTAGGAGCGGTCGGGGTGCTCGATGGTCACGATCTCGATTTTGTCGAACTGGTGCAGGCGGTTGAGGCCGCGCACGTCCTTGCCGTAGGAGCCGGCTTCGCGACGGAAGCAGGCGGAGTAGGCGCAGTTCTTCAACGGGAAGTCGCTCTCCTTGAGGATCACGTCGCGGTATATGTTGGTGACGGGCACCTCGGCGGTGGGGATAAGGTAGAAGTTATCGACCTGGCAGTGATACATTTGTCCCTCTTTGTCAGGCAGTTGGCCGGTGCCGTAGGCGGAATCCTCGTTCACCATGTAGGGCGGTTGGATTTCCGTGAAGCCGGCGGCCGTGGCCTCGTCGAGGAAGAAGTCGATGAGGGCGCGTTGCAGGCGTGCGCCTTTGCCTTTATAGACGGGGAAACCGGCGCCGGTGATCTTGGTGCCGAGCTCGAAGTCGATGATGTCGTATTTCTTGACAAGTTCCCAGTGCGGCAGTGCGCCCTCGGGAAGGTTGGAGGCATCGCCTTGCGTATAGACGATTTCGTTGTCCTCAGCACCCTTGCCGGGTTTCACGGCGGCGTTGGGCAGGTTGGGCAGCAGCACCATCTTGCTCTGGAGCAGCTCTTCCTGTTCCTGCAGTTTGGCGCGGTCGGTGCGCTCACTCTCCTTCAGCGTGGCCATCTCGGCCTTCAGGGCTTGAAGAGTTGCCCGATCTTTTTCGCACCTTGGTTCTGCGCCATCAGGTTGTCGTCGATTTTCTTCTTTAAGTTGCGGTTCTCGCTATCCAATTCACGAATCTCAGCCACCAGTTCCGTAGCATCGAAATTCTTGATTTTCAGTCTGTCAATAACCTCTTGGGGATTTTCTCTTAAAAGTTGGATCTGTAACATCGTCTTGAAATTTTAAGGCGGCAAAGATACGATTTTTTAGGCAATAGGACTTAAGATTTAAGACTTTGACTTAAAACTTAGACTTTGACTTAAAACTTAGACTTAGACTTAGACTTAAGACTTTAGACTTTAGACTTAGGACTTAGGACTTGAGATTTGAACAGTTCCAAAAGTCTCACGTCTCACATCTCACGTCTTACGTCTTACGTCTTACGTCTTTCACGTATGCCTTAAGATTTACTATCCGCGGACATAGAAGGTTTCCCGCAGCATGCGGAAGTTCTCCGGTTCCACCTCGTCGTGGATGAATTCGCGGGCCATGCTCTGACGGCCGTCGTCGGCATATTCGTATTCCGCCCAGCCGGTGATTCCGCCTTCTTTGTTGAACATCGTGTTCTTCACCACTTTGTCGCCGTCATATTCCATCGTGATCCGGCGGTAAGTGTCCAAATCCTCCTCCACGATTTCAATCTGGCGGTTTTGTTCGTCAAACGTGCGTATCACCTTGGCAATCAATGTCATATCGTAGTTGTAAATCAAATCTTTCACGCGGTCGCCGTGCTCGTTGTAGGAGAACTCGTAAGTGCGGCGGTCATTGTTTTTCACCTCGTCGCGAACATACACCTTCACCTGTCCCTTCTCGTCATATTCATAATGATGGATATACATCGGGCTGCCGTAGTCGTCGTTTTCAGTAACCGTTTCGGGCCGTCCGTTCTTGAAAGTGCTCGTTTTTTCCACATAGTCGAGTTTCCCGTTGACATAGACTTCCTGTTTCACCACGTTGTCGTCGCCATCATAGTAAAACTTGGTGACATACTCGTCGGAAGCATCGCCATAATAGTTCGACTGTTCCACGAGACGCTTGCCGTCATCGTACTTGTTGACCGTTTTCTGCAGCAGGATGTCGTCCTGGTCGAACTGTTCCGTCTGCACCAAGTCTCCGTGTTCGTTGTAAACATTGACAGTCAAGGTGTTGAGGGTGCCGTCGGGCTCGTAGCGTTCTTCACGGAGGAGCAGACCGTTGTCGTCATACTCGGCAAAGCCTTCCGTATATTCCACAGGTTCAATATCTTGCGCATCATATCCGACACGCTGGTATTCTTTCTTGATGATTTTCAGACTTTTCATAACAATTGGATTTTTAAAGGTGGGGCAAAGATACTATATTTTTAATATTATGCGGACAACCGATATTTTTCACTTTTCCGGGGTCGCTTCGGGTGTACCTTCTTTTTCCTTCTTTTGCGTTTCCCTCCACTCCAGCACGTGCGACATCACCGGCGAGAGGTGTTTGTAGGCGATGGAGGCCTCTTTCACCTCGTGTTTGATGAGAATCTCGTTTTTGTCCACCGTGTCGATGAAGTAGAAGAGCACGCCGGCCACCAAAACCACCTTCAAAATGCCGAAGAGCACACCGAGGCCCTTGTCGAGAAACTCGGACAGCACCGGTTTCAGCGCCCGTTTCAGAATCCGTCCCAACAGGTTGACCAACACGATGGTGAGTATGAAGCACAACGAAAAGGAGATGGGCTTCGCCAAAGTGGTGCCGGTGATCCAAAACGAAATCAGGTCGGAGAACTTATAGGAGATGAAAAGTCCCAAAAACAGGGCAGCCAGGGAGACAATCTCCATCAAGAAGCCGTTTTTGAATCCCCTGAAGGCGTACCAGCAGAGGGGAATTAATACGATGATGTCAATCCAGTTCATTTGGTAATGGTTTGTGGTTATTGAGGTTAGAGGGTTAGGAGGTTAGAAGGTTAGAGGGTTAGGAGGTTGTCAAAATTGGTGGCAAAAGTAAACAAATTATCGTAAGGACAGAAATGTTTTTTTTTATCTTTGCCGCCTAATATCATTGTTATGAAAAAACATTTACTTTTTATAACCATAATGCTGCTGTTTGCAGCAGTTTCGGCGCAGACGGTGACACTGACCTTCACGGGACGTGACGCAAGCAACCAGTATATTCCCTTGAATCGTGTGGTTGTCAGCAACCTCACACGGGGATGGCAGGAGACGCTCTTTTGGCCCGATACCGTGCTGGTGATGACTGACGGGACAGGCATTGACGATTTCGTGACGGATGGTTTCCACCTGTCGCAGAACAACCCCAACCCTTTTGATGGTACCACGTATGTGAATCTGAACGTGACCGAACCGGGCGAGGTGTCGTTGGTGATGACCGACATCTCCGGACGCATTGTGGGTGCGAATCATTATTCGCCCCTACAACCAGGCATCCACGAAATCCGCATCACCCTCTCTTCCGCAGGCATCTATTTCCTGACCGCCCGACAGAACGGACAGACCGCCTCGGTGAAGATGGTGAACAGTGGAAACGGCAACGATAATGCCATTACCTTTACGGACAATGTAGGGGCGAATAATTATTCACCCCTACCGCAATCCAAAACCGAACCCAAAGCCAACACCGACAATCTGTTTGTCGCCGACGACCAGATGCAATACGTGGGTTTTACCAACATTAATGGTGCAGAGGAGGAAGGTGGGCATGTGATACAGACACAAGATAGTACTCAGACGATTGTGCTTTCGTTTCCGCAGCCTTGTCTAAACACCCCCATTGTTATGGACTATGACAGCAACGTCTATAACACAGTACAAATCGGCAACCAATGTTGGATGAAAGAAAATCTGCGGGCAACACATTATGCTGACGGAACAGCCATTCCTTATGGTAACAGTGGCCTTTGGGACGACACAGTCCCTTACTATTATGTGAATCCTTCTGTTGACACTATATTGTACGGCTATTACTACAACTGGGCTGCGTTTATGCGTGGGGCAGGAGGAAGCGAAAGTAATCCAAGCGGAATCCAAGGGGCTTGTCCCACAGGATGGCATGTGCCGAGCAATGCAGAATGGATACAACTAATTGATTATGTGAGCAGTCGAAGTGAATATACTTGTGGAGGCCAAAGCAACTATATCGCTAAAGCGTTGGCTTCTACAGAGGGGTGGAACACTTACGATGGCGAATGTGTGGTAGGGAATAACCCGAGTACGAATAACGCTACAGGATTCGGGATTGCTCCTGCAGGCTTCGCTGCATTTTCCGCGGTGAATGACTGTGCATACTTCTGGTCTGCTTCAGAAAGAGGAGAGTATGCTGCAAGTTTTTTGGGTTTAAGTTTAGACTTGGCGCGTGTTCCTATGTATGATATCAATAAATTTCATCAATTTTCCGTCCGCTGCCTCCGCGACTAAATCAAGCCAACAGCTAACAGCCAACAGCTAACAGCCAACAGCTAACAGCCAACAGCCAGCATCACAACGTTTTCCGCAACCTCTGCGTCAGCGGCTGCGCATAGATGAAGTCGTTGAGCGTTTGGTTGTCGGAGGTGAGGATGTT
>CACXUB010000010.1 GCA_902770735.1 uncultured Bacteroidota bacterium
AGTATCTTCCAAGTAATCGAATAAAAGATTCACAGACGCACTAATCCCAGCTCTTGATTTACCCATCGCATGTTTAAACGATTTGAATTCCTCCTCTTTTTCGACAAATACAGTTCCTGACAATTTGGAAAGCTCTTGTTTCTTTTCAGCATAACGTTGGCGAGCTAATTCGCTCACGATATTTCTTTGTGTGGTTATATCTGGCAAGTTAATCCACACATTAAGAAGATCTTCCGAATTGATGAGCATCCCAACTCTATAGTTGTCAATCTGATGTGAGACTTCGGGTAGAGTTAATGCATAACAGATGTATGCAGGAAGTACTTTGTCCGTGTCCACTGTGAATGCCAAAAGATGACTTTTGACATAAAAGCAAGTATTATCGGGGACTTCCACATAAGTGGGTCTCAAAGTTCCTTGAACAGGCGATAACAACAGGACGTTCCCGTGCAGTGGAATCATCATATCGTTGACAGTTCCCATTTTCAAGTCTGATGTATCTCTTCGATACTCCACTACATCCGACGAAAGCAGATCAACGTCCAACACCAAACCTTCTGAAACATATACGGTCTCCCGTTTGACTCTCGTCAAAATATCTCCCAACTTATAAGCAGTGGTTCCATCTTGTACAGGAAACGGCTTATAAGTAATAGGGTTCAAAGAATAATTGTTCTCGCTTATGGGCGTATAAGGGATGCTAAAACAATAGGCTTTGTCATTATTCTTGACAGCCGAAAGAATAGCGTCAAATTGAGGAAATACTTTACCTTTGCTCTTCTCAACCAGTTGAGTGGCATCGCAAAACACAATTTCTGTATTTGCGCATTTGGAGAGTTGAATGATGCACGTATTCA
Organism: uncultured Bacteroidota bacterium; assembly: GCA_902770735.1. Classification (GTDB taxonomy): domain Bacteria; phylum Bacteroidota; class Bacteroidia; order Bacteroidales; family WCHB1-69; genus F23-D06. The sequence goes on from CACXUB010000010.1 coordinate 858, forward strand.
CATTGGTTCCTCGGACAGTTCCCCCAGGCAAACTGATGACCTTTTCCACCCAGTGGTTCTCTACTATCTTTTTCCGAATTTCAACTGTCTTAGGCGACCGATTAAAAGTGAAACTTGCCGGAAGTACCATTGTCATTTTGCCATTTTCCTCAAGGTGGTCCATACACTCGCTGAATAAAAAGTCATAAAGCGAGGTTTCTTTTTGGGGCAAGAAAGGAGGAATGGTGATGATGGTATCAAATAGCTCATCCTTCGTCTTTTTGAAGAACTGAAAAGAATCCCCACAGGTATAACGAGCTGATTCCAAAAGTCCTTTCGCATCTAAATGGAATGATCCAAAGGAAAAAATGGATTCATCAATCTCATCTCCATAATAACTGGAATGTGGGAATAGACAGGCGAACGAAGCCAAACCTGCAAAAGGATTGTACAATTTGTGAACGGTGTCGGACTCGACAAAACCAGCCATCAGTTTGGCGATCTCAGGTTGGTAAAACTCTTGGGAAGATGCATCCGATCCATAGAGTTCCATAATGAAATCAAGACATTCGGTATAATGTTCCATCAATATCTCTTCATACACTTTCATTGAAGAAAGAACATCATTTAGCTTTTTCACATTGTCCCAGTTGGCAACGGAAAAAGGTTTTCCTTCGTTACGAAGTGTCGCAATTCGCAACATAATGTTCAGAAGGATGTCTTTCGTGTCGAATTTGTTACGAAACTGTGACACAATGGATTGAATATTAGTTTTGATATCAGAATCGGAATCGGGAACGAAATAGTGATCCGTTGAAATGGAGTGGTTGTTAGCAGCCAATGTCTCCAGTGGCAAGATTCTGACATGCTTGGAGTCGGCGTTTAACGCTAACTCATCAATAATGTCTTGATACGACTCTAACCATCTTTCATCATCAACATGATTAAACTTAGCCAACACCACTTTATCATCTTGTTTGCTTTGGTTGATGAAAAGCAGGTGTCGATTATTAAGGCTGACCACTTTCTCCAGTAGATTCTCTTTGATAAGATGCTCAATGACAGGCTGGCACGCTTCCATGTCTTTTTTCATGGCAAACGTCACATATCGTCCATCGGGATTCAACCTGCTTTTTAGTTGCTCATATTGACGGACGTCTTTGTGCAAATCAATGATAATATCTGCCGTGTCGTGATTAGGAGCGGAGACGTCCCAAACTCCCTTGTATTTACCCTCTATGTCATAGGCATTAAAGATGACATATTGAGCGGCAGAACAAATGGGGTCGTAGCCTAATTCATCAGAATTCATCTCAAAAGCCATTTCTACGTCAACACATTGCGTATTGAATGATTTTGGCGAGAGAAGGCTGCCCCACCCTGCATAGGATGATTGTTCATCAATTCCGAAGTCTCCTGGGTAGAGAATATCCGCAAAGTCATCTTTCCTGACAACTATTTGCAAATTGTCGGTGTTTCCCAATAGAGCTTCTACAAAGTTATATTGAGATGTATAAGTCGGCATTAAAGTGCTTTCACAAATCTTTTCAATTACTTCAGGATAATACTTCTGAAAGGCATCATCATCAATGGTATCAATCATCCTTATTGCATTAAGATATTGTTGATACATGGCCTCTGTAAAATAGAAGCTATCACCCATTTTGTCAATACAACATTTGAAAGCACGAATAACTTGTACTTTTTCAGGACCATCGTGTTGCTCTTTGCAACTATTTTCCAAATAGCTTGGAATTGAATAATTGTCAATCAAATCATGAAGCTCATTATTATAATACATTTTGAAATATGGCACAAGAAAAAAGGATGCCATACTTTCTTCGTAACCGAAAGATATAGCTTTTTGAAGATTATTCATATTAGTTATAAACCCATCCACTTTCTCGAAAACATCGTATTTGGAAATGTCCGAAGTCAATCCAAATCGAGCTATTGAATCGGACATGATTTCATGAAACTTATAGTCTTCCGAGGAAAAAACGCTCACCGTCATATCGCTGTTTCCACCAGTTATTTCAATCCAACCTGATCCAGATTCATCCACACGGAAACGGCGTACTTGCTCTTTGGCGAACAAGTTAAGTATAGCAACATCAGTACGATTCGTTTCAGTTTCAGAAATACCACCAACAACAAAACCTCCTGGTTTTAACTTTGTTAGAACATCATCAATTTGGTTATAATCAAGGTCGACATCAAAGTATCCATCGTATTTTTCACAGTCGTCAAACGAAGTATAGTTGATAAATACTGTGTTTTTTTCCATGGTCGTCAACTGGTTACCCCCTCGTAAAGCGAGAAAAAATAAATAAGACTCGTCAAAGGTGTCAAAAACACACGTGATCTTATCTTCCAATTTAATCACTTTTTTGATTAGTAGTTGCGACAAGCATGAGAACCCTTTTACAAAAAAGGATTTTTTCTCATCAGAATACCACGATTTCTCATATGTGGGGAAAACAGCTGAATGTATTATTTTGTCAAATATTACAATAAAGATTTGCCCCCGATAACATATCGAATATTCCTCTTTGTCAGGAATCTTGGCCAAAGTCGCATCGTAAATCTTTTGAATCGCACTTTTTAATGAAATGGTTTCATCATCATTTGACGAAACAAAAAGATTTTCATTGGCTGTTATCTCATTGAAATAATTCAAAACAGCCAATGCTGTTTCGTTACTATCTGTAATGGTCCAATCATTTGTCATCTTTGCTCTTTTCAAATATAAGAGACCGCCTTTGACAAACTCAACATGTTGAAACTCGGGGCACTTAACGCAGATACCATCTATTTCATCACAGAACTCTTTTATAACCGACAAAACCTGCTCTTCAGACCAAGAAATATTTTCCATATCGCAAAAAATTAATTTAACATCGATTTGACGATGCAAAATAACAACTTTCACGTTCACTCATACTGAACCTATTCCCCGTACCTCTCCAATCCCTTCCCAATCCTCATCTTTATCTTCTCCCTAAACCATTCCGGTTCAAGCACTTCCATGTTTTCGCCAAAGGACAGGATCAGTTGCTCCAGCTCGTAGTTCAGATACACTTCGATGGTGATGACGGCGCCGGTGGCATCCTCAGCGACCTTCTTTTGCGTGCCATGGAGCGGCTTGGTGCGGACGTACGGCCACGAGACCGGGGAGACCCATAACTTGACGAGCGTGGGCTCGGCGTTTGAATCTTTGGACACCCCGATCATCTCGTCAAAATAGTCGGTGAAATTGATGTAGGCGGGTTGGAACGGTACATCCGTCTCTTTGATGCCCAGGATACGGTCGAGGGCATAGTTGGTCAACGTCTCATAACCCTCATTCCTGGCAATCAGGAACCACCGCTTGTTGTACTGTTTCAGATAATAGGGATAGACCACGTATTCCACCTCTTGGTCCTGCCTGAAACTTTTGTAGGTAATGCACAACGTCCGCTTTTCGCTGATGGCGTTGAACAACGGCGTGAAGTGGTCCAGCCCTTCCAAATCCATGTTCTCGTCAAAACCGACCACCTCATCCGTGGAAACCTCATCGATTTTCAACGAAGCGCCCAAGCGGTCGGAAATCTCGCTGATCCAGTCGAACTGCGGCATCCCTTTGAACCGTTTCAGCAAACAGAGTGTCTGGATGAGCTGCGCGGTCTCCTCGGGCTTCAGCAGCGGCCTGTAGATGGAGAAATCGGGATCGGCATAGTGATAGCGGATATTCCGCCCCTCCCGGAAACTTTCCACATCCGCATTCGGGGCGTATATCCGTTGAATCTGTTCTATATCGCCGCGGATGGTATTCATGGCCGACACGGGCGGAAAGTCATGTAGTTCCAATTCCTCATTGCATAATTCCATCATCTCCGCCATCGAATACTTGCGATTTTTGTCACTCAGACAGCGGTCAATGACCTTGATGCGGAGATCAGCATTTTTGGAATTCGGCATAACACGATACTTTTATGGCAAACAAGGTTGCAAAAGTAGCATTTTTGTGATTCTTCTCTTGCGTTTTCTTTTTTTTTGCTACTGACTCCAAAAAAACGAAAAATGGAAAGGGATAGTCTGAAGGGTGAGGAAAGACTACTGGTTGAACACCTCGACCAATTCTGCCGTATTTGCATCATACTGTTTGGTTTGCAAATAACAAAGAGTCCGATCCAGACGGGACATTTCTGAAGATATTCTCAAAGCATTTACCAGCTTCTTGATTCGCGGCTCTTTGTCTGATTCGCTATCCTTGGTGACTTCTTTCAAACCTTCCAGTGTGTCAGGTAACCCATAATCCGATAGGTTCAGCGACAATTCTGCTGCGCAGGACAACAAGAAATCTTCCGCCGCCTTGCATACGAATATCAGATAGTGATGACGTGTTTTGTGTTTCATCAGTCTCAGATGCTCCGAACTTGCCAACAACTGAAAATCGGCATAGTCATACGTTTTTTTCTTGTCATCGTCAATGATTCCAATGGCGAAGCCATCAGAAAAGCGGCCAGTTTTCATGCCGACCATTACATTCGAACATCCATGCTTGTGATTTACACCATCCAGACACAACAACGTCTTCAAGATGTTCGTATCCACATAACACTCTGGGAATATATGATTCGCTCTCTTAGCCATTAAGTGTACGACTCTATGTTATAATACACATCTATCCCGTCATCGTAGATTTCCTGCACATCCTTTTCTGACGCAGTAACAACCGTTGAAAGCTTTCCTTCCCTCTTTTCCAAAAACAAGTGAAAATCCTTAAGGTCCTTTTCCAAGAAAGCAGTCATCATATAAGGGCTATGGGTGGCAACAAACAAACAGGCTCCTTGTTCTCCAATTGTCTTCGACAACAACCAATCCACCAAGCGGCTCTGGGTTGGGGGGAACAGATTGTTCTCGGGCTCTTCAAGGAAAATCTCTGCATGATCTGTTTCCACATATCTTTTGAAAATTTCTTGACACTCTGTGGCATATTCACGTTTTGTGAAATTCAACAAATACGGACCCACTCGTGCAATTGTGATGATTGAATGCGGCTGCTTTACTTCTAATTCAACATCATTGTTTTTCTTTCGCCCTTCATCCGTCTTCCCTGTCTTCACAAACAGTTCATTATACATTGTTTGAAGAAACCTTTCCCCAATTTTGATATTCGAATAGCTTTGTGCTTCCCTGACATTATTCTCATAGTCACTGATGAAGTTGAGATGTACATACAAAGGGATTAATGACTGGAGTCCACTTGATGTATTGGTAAGTTCAAGTGTAGTATCTTCGTCCACCTCCACTTGGTCGGTATTCTTCTTTTCATCGTACTTATATGAAACACCAAGATTAAGAATCTCTAATTGTTCTGTGTATGCTCTTCTTGCACGATCCCAATCGGCCATGAAACTTTGGATGTTATCATCATAAAACTTAACATCAAACCAATTTGGAATGGCTGCCACCAGATTGCGCTCTGCAGGGATATAGGAGACCTTCGGTCTTCGGTAATCCCATCTTCCCGCTTTCCACTCAAACTGAAATCCTTTGGTTTCGGCATCATACGAAAAACGAGTGTAATCCGACTCGTAGCCTATATACGAATTCTTCTTAAAATACCCTTTCAATTTATGAAATCTGACAAGCTCCTTGACAAAAAAATCCTCTTTCATGAATTCCTCCGCCGATTGAGCTAATTCTATCTTTTTTTCCACCCAGGCGCAATAGCAGGCAATCTTCAAAACGCAACTTTTGCCAGAACTTTGAGGTCCAACAATCACATTGACCTTTGCCAATTCAATTTCCACGTTTTGCAGTGGCCCAATATTTCGGATTACCAAACGTTTCATTCTGCCAGTTTTTTCTTTTTTTCGGAATGCAAAAATACACTTTTATCTCATATCTGACGGAAATTAATTTTTGACATGAAAAAACAAGCTTCCTCAAGAAACTTTGGTCATTTTGTGCGGTGACAACCTTCCGAAAGATAAATGTTTTCTGTGTGAACTAACTCCCCAGTGCATCCCCCCCCCCTCGCAAAAATTATTATTCATCTCTCCTGTCACAAACCGCATCGGCTTAATCATACACTTCAATTTTTTTCATGTGTTCTTTGTAAGCGTCATGCCATTTTGTTTCCCATTCTAATGTAATGCCAATCTCAAAAATGCTTACAGGGACATAAATTATGGTGCACAGAGGTGCATAAGATGGTTTGGTTGTAAAATTTCCTATCTTTGCCCCCTCAAAAGTACCCATAAAAAATGGTCATCCTCTTCAACAAACCCTACGGCGTGCTGAGCCAGTTCACCCCCGAGGCGGGACATCCCGCCCTCAACGAGTTCGGATTCCCGCCCGGCGTCTATGCCGCGGGACGGCTCGACCACGACAGCGAGGGCGCACTGCTGCTGACCGACGACGGACGGCTGGTGAAGCGGCTGCTGGACCCGAAGAACGCCCATCCCCGCACCTACCTCGCACAAGTGGATGGCGAAATCACCGACGAGACCCTGCAACAGCTGCGGAAAGGGGTCGTCATCAAAGGGTACCGCACCCGTCCCTGCAAGGCCGAAAAGGCGCTGCCGCCGGAGAACCTCTGGGAGCGCGTGCCCCCCATCCGCTACCGTGCCAACATCCCCACCAGCTGGGTCCGCCTCACCCTCACCGAGGGCAAGAACCGCCAAGTCCGCCACATGACCGCCGCCGTCGGCTTCCCCACGCTGCGGCTCATCCGCGTCCAAATCGGCGACCTCAGTTTGGGAGAACTCCAGCCGGGCGAGTGGAGGATTGTCAAATAGAAACGAACGGCAAGAGCGAAACGACAATGAAAAAGCGTATCTTTGCCGCGCAAAATTTACCGTTATGAGAAAAAATGTCCTCACCCTGCTGGTCGTCGCCCTCGCGACCGTCGCGTTTGCGCAGACGCCGAAACACCTGCGCGTGCTCAACTACGTGCCCGACAGCTGCTATTCGCTTTCCTTGATGAACTTCGACACGCTGGCTCGGGCGCTTGAACTGGAGGCGCTGCATCGCGAAAACGTCCTCAAACCCGTTTACGACAGCCTGAAAATCTCCAAAAAGATCATACAGAGTTGGGTCAATCGGGACAATAAAGTCGGGGTGGACTTCACCGCGACGGCGGCTTTTGCGGACTCCCGCTATCTCCTTCTTCCATTGAATAATGAAAAGAAATTTGAGAAAACGGTGCGCTCGTTGAACAAGTCAATGCCGACTTTTGTGACGATGACCGCCCCTGACGGCAAGAAAGTCCGCTGCATGGCTTTGGATGACAAAGAAATGGATATGGGCATGGCCGTGATTTGCACGGAGGATGTCGCCTGTGTCGCGTTGCTTGTCGATCTGAACGCTTTCTATTCGGCTATCATGGAATACGATTTCGACCGCGCACAAAGTATGGCGATGGAAACCCCCATGCAGGTGTGGGGCCGGCTGATTCGTTCGCAGTTCGCGAACAGCGAGACGGCGAAAGTTATGATGAAGCATGGTTGGGATTCATATAGTGCTTATAATCAGCAAAATGCTTTCAGATACATCGCCGCTGTCCTGTTGGAGGAACTGAGTGTCCCCTCCGAAGAGATCCAAAGGACTATCGGCCAGCTTGACATGGAAGTTTTTGCGCGGGGCGATGTTTCCCGCGACCGTATCACCGCCTTCAGTGAATTCCGTCAACGCACACCCATACCGGAATTTCAGGCTTTGAAGACCTCCCCGAAGGAGTTGAAACGGCTGATGCCATACGTGTCGGGCGACTATTTTGTCTTTGCTGTCAGTTCTGTGGAAGGCTTTGCCGATCTCGCGAAACCCTACATGGCCACCCTGCCGCAGTGGCGCGAAATCGCCCCGCTGCTGAACAAACCGTTCGTGATCACCCTGTCCGCCACGGATGATCTCATGCAGCTCTCCACCCTTGTGGACCACCCCGGCGAGGTGCGCGGCATGTTGGAACGTTTCGTGACAGTGAGTAACCACATCACGGACTCCCTCCGCAAGCTTGAGACGGTTTCGGTTGTTGAGGTTGAAGAACCTGTCGAGGAATCCATCGAAGAGGTTGTTGTGGAGGAACCCGTAACGGAAACTCCGGAACCCGAAGGGCTGGACAATGCCCTTGAGGTGGAACGCTTGGATGCGCTTTTTGACGACAATGTGGCCATGGATTCCACAATCGATATGAAAACATTGGATTACAGAAAGATAAATGGCTGGGATACCTATATCATCACGACGAAAAAGAGAAACCTGGACTACGAGACGTTCACTTGGTTGGTTCAAGACGACTCCGTTTGCGTGTTTGTGAAGGACGACCTGCTGTTCTGTACGAAAAGCCTTGCCTCGTTGGGGAATCTTTCGCAACCTTTGGAACGCGAGTGGCCGGAGGAGTACTTTTCACATCCGTTCTATGCGCGGGTTGACTTCGGCGAGTTTTTGACCGCTGTCTTCGGTCCCGAGGCCATGCCCGTGCGCGACATGGTCTGCTTCGTCGATGAGAACACCTTCACCATGAACATCAACGCGGTGCCGGGACTCCGTCATGGCGTCCTTTACGAATTGGTGAAGTATGTCATGGAAATCCTGAAATAGCACGGTAACCGCACCAAAATTCCACTACGACTTAGACATAGACTAATGACAATGACTTTGGCTGTTAGCTATTAGCCATTGGCTTTTAGCGGATAAAATAAAGCTAAAAGCTAATAGCCAATAGCTAATTTCCGGATGAATTCGTGGCCGTCGGTTGTTCTGAAATGCAGGAAATAGTTTCCGGCCGGGAGGTCGCGGATATCTAATCGGAATGTCCCGGTCTGCAAGGGTGAATCATTATTCGCGCTTACGAGACGGCCGCGCAGGTCGTACAAAGCCATTTCCGTGATTTCCATCCCGCCGTCCACCTCTACGGTGACGAAATCCTTCGCGGGATTCGGGTAAACGCTTACGCGGTTTTCGTAGCTGTCAATGCCGACTCCTGTGGTCAATTGCACGTCCTGCACCAGTTTTTGGCCGTCCGCCACGGTGGTGACGATGGTTTTGGGCAGGTAACCCTCCGCCGAGTAGGTGACGGCATATTGCCCGGCCTTGATGGGACGGTGGTAATCGCCATTGGGCAGGGAGGTCTCCACATAGGAGTGGTCGAGGTCGTGGTTGGCGATATAGACGAGCGCCTCCAGCGGTTCGCCGGTCAGCGAGTCGGTGACCGTGCCGTGGATGCCGTTGTCCGCTTCGGCGATGAAGTTCAGCAGCGCTTGTCTGATGTAGCCCCAGTAATTCGGTAAAGAGTTGGTGGACTGCACTTTATTGTCGCCGACCTCGATGGTGACGTGGCGCGTGCCGAGGTACCAGTTGTGGTAATCCTGCATGGAGCCGGTGATGACGTACCAGTCGCCGCCCTCCGTGACACCGTCGTTTTCCTCGTTCATGTAATTGGAGTTGTAATGCTGGCACGTGTCGGCGAATTGGTGGCCGACGAGTTCCCACCAGGCGGCGTCGGCGTGGCTGTGCTGCCAACTGGACCACGTGTCCCACGGATAGTTGAAGACCTCCGCGCCGCCGTGGAAGTTGGCGGCCAGGGTGAAGTCGTGCGCCTGCATGAACTGCATCATCGCCTGCACCTCGGGCTCGTCCTCGTTTTCCTTCGTCGGGTTCTGCCCCGCCTGCGGGAACGAACGGTTCAGATCTACGCCGTGACGGTTCGAACGGATAGATACTGGCGAGGTGTTGATCTGGTTATCGGACGTGTAGTAGGTGCCGTCAGGATTGTGCAACGGACAGATCCAAATGTCGATGCTGTTGACCAAATCGGTAGCGTATGTATTTGAGTTGTAATTTGTTAGAAGATAGTCGATGAGCCGTAGCATCATATAGTAGCCGAGCACTTCGTCACCGTGGATGGTGGAGGTGTAAAAGACGGACGGCTTGCCCTCGCGGTCGCTGAGGTTGTTGCTGATGTGCGCCACCAGGATCTTGTGGTGATCGGGCGTGTCGTCCAGGATGGTGTCGATTTCGCACAGCTGCGGGTAGCGCGTGCGGAAGGTGTCCATCGCGGCGAGATAGGTGCTGTAGGTCGGGTAGCGGTTCCAACTGGCGGTCAGCTGCCCGTAGTTCTGCGCCATCTGCACGTAGGCACGGGTCTGCGGCACGGTCGTGAAGGGGATGTCCTTCGATAGGAAGTTGTCGAAGTCTTTGTACGACAGACAGATGCGCGTGTTGAACGTGTTGTTGCCGGTGCGCTGCACGCGGTCCACGGAAAATTCGTGTGACAGGGTGTTCAGCGTGGCGGCGTCCACCACGGTCTCGATGTAGGTCTCGGGATAGGTGAGCGTGGTGTTCTGCGCCGTGGCCGTGACGGCGATGAGGATGGCGAAGAGGGTGATGATCCCAACACGGCGCGCCGGGTTGACATGTTTCGGACTTATAGCCCTTTTGGAAAAACGGTTCATATAAATCATAATCTTTCGTAATATCTTAAACTCTAAACTCTAAACCCTAAACCTTTAACAGATATGCCTTGAGGTCCGCGGCTTTCTTCGGACCGATGACCTTGGCGAGGTCGGCTTCAGGGGCGGCTTTGATTTTCGCTATGGTTTTAAATTCTTTCAACAATCTGGTTTTGAGTACTTTACCGATCCCTGGCGCGTCGTCGAGGATGGAGGCGATGCTGGTCTTGCTGCGGCGTTTGCGGTGGTGGGTGATGCCGAAGCGGTGCACCTCGTCGCGCACGTGCTGCAGCAGCTTCTGTGCCTCGGAGCGTTTGTCGATATAGACGGGCACGTCGTCGCCCACCTTGTAGATGTCTTCCAACCGTTTGGCGATACCCACCATCATGAGCCGGTCTTCGATGTGGAGGGCGATGATGGCGTTCCAGGCGGCGTGGAGTTGTCCTTTGCCGCCGTCGATGACCACGAGGTCTGGCAGCGGTTTCTCCTCCTCTAACAGGCGATGGTAGCGGCGGTAGATGACCTCCTCCATGGAGGCGAAGTCATCGGCGCCGACCACGGTTTTGATGTTGAAGTGGCGGTATTCGCTTTTGGCGGGTTTCCCGTCGATGAAGCAGCTCATTGCGGCCACGGGTTCCTCACCCTGGGTGTTGGAGTTGTCGAAGCATTCGATGCGGCGCGGCAGCGTCTTCATGCCGAGGGCTTCCTGCAGCGCCTGCAGCACGCGGATGTTGCGCCGCTCGGGGTCGGCGAGATCCTGCCGTTTCTTCTTTTCTAGCATGTAGAAATGGGCGTTTCGCGTGGCCAACTCCAGCAGTTTGTGCTTGTCGCCGCGCTGCGGTACCTGCAGATCCCAGTCGTCGGGGGCGATTTCCGGCGTGAAAGGCACCAGCAGGGTGGGGGAGAGGCCGCCTAAACGCTCCCGAATTTCCAGGATGGCCGTCCAGAGCGCATCCTCGCGGGTGGTCTCCAGGCGGTTGTCGATTTCGAGGGTCTGCGCTTGCACCACCGCCCCGTCCAAAACCCGTAAAAAACTGACATATATGCAGTTGTCGTCTTCTTCCATCCCGAAAACATCCATATCGGTGAGCGACGGGTTCACGACCACCGACTTGACAATGAAGTTCTCTAAAGTGTCGATTTTGCGTTTCACCTCGGCGGCCTGCTCGAATTTCCATTCGTCGGCCAGGCCCATCATCTCCTCGCGCAGTTGCCGCAACACCTCCTTGCGGTTGCCCTTGAGGATCTGCATGGTCTTGTCAACGTTTTGTCGGTATTCCTCGGTGGTGATGAGATCGCAGCACGGGGCGGCGCACTTTTTGATTTGGTATTGTATGCAGGGACGGTCGTTGTGCTTCAGGATCTTGCAGTTGCGCAGCGGGAACATGTCGTGGATGAGGTCGAGCAGTATATTCATCTGTTTTACAGAAGAATACGGCCCGAAGAGGTGCATGGAGGCGGGGTCGGGATGGCGCGTGGGGAAGACCCTCGCGAACGGTTCCCGCGTGACGGCGATCCACGGGTAGGACTTGTCGTCCTTGAGCATGATGTTGTATTTGGGCTTGAACTCCTTGATCATGCTGTTCTCCAACAGCAGCGCCTCCCATTCGGTATCGACCACCACGGTCTGGATGTCGCGGATTTTGGTCACCAGCATCCGCACCTTGGGGGAGTCGTGGTCCTTGTTGAAGTAGGAGGAGACCCGCCGTTTCAGCCGTTTGGCCTTGCCGACGTAGATCACCGTGCCGCTGTCGTCGTAGAAGCGGTACACGCCGGGCTTCTCCGGCAGTGACCGGAGGATCAGCATGATGTTGTCGGGGGTCTCTTTCATTGTTTTGGCCGCGCTGCGAGGGGATGACGGATAGGATTCCCGTTATAGTTCGGGGTATTTCCGCCGCACGTTCTCGGCGAGGAACCGCGCCACCTGGTCGGTGGTGAAGCCCGACACGTTGATGACCATGTCGTAGTTGCGGGCATCGTAGCGGGAGGTGCCGGCAAAGGATTTCGTGTAGTTCTCGCGGGCCTTGTCGGCGCGTTCCATGATCTCGCGGGCGCCTTGCTCGTCCACGTTTTGCCGTTCCATCAGCCGTTTGACGCGGCATTCGGGGTCGGCGATGATGAGCAGCCGCATGGCGTCGGGGTTGTCCTTGAAAATGTGGAAGCCGGTGCGCCCCACGATGATGCAGGACTCCTGTGACGCGAGGTCTTTCAGGAGCTGTTCCTCCTCCTGGTAGAGTTGTTTCGAATCGACCTCGAAGGATTCGTAGGCGATGGCGGCCGTGGTGCCGAACTGCTTGTAGAAGCGGCAGAAGTCGGCCCACCAACCCGGTTTCGTGGCCTTGATCTTTTCGACATCTTCCTCGGTGAGGTTGTATTTCTCGCGGATGGTTGCGAGGATCTCCTTGCCATAGACTTTCACGCCGAGCAGTTCGCCCAGTTTTTCGGCGATCTCCTTTCCGCCGGAGCCCGCCTCGCGGTTGATGGTGATGACGAATTTGGACATTGTTAGGTTAAAGGGTTTTATAGGGTGTATTTCAGTCGGATGTTGTTGACGAGGAATTTCGCCACCTGGTCGGTGGTGAAGGGGGTGACGTTGATGACGAAGTCGTAGTTGCGGGCATCGTAACGGGAGACGCCGGCGAAGGTTTTCGTGAAGTTCTCGCGGGCTTTGTCGAGTTCCTCGATCTTTTTGCGCGCTTCTTTTTCGTCAAGGTTGTTCTTTTTCATCATGCGTTCCATCCGATGTTCCATATCGGCGATGAGGAATATCCGGATAGTGTCGGGGGTGTCTTTGAAGACATGGAAGCCGGTGCGGCCCACGATGATGCAGGATTCTTGTTCGGCGAGGTCTCGCAGGGCTTTGGCCTCGGCGTGGTAGAGCTGCTGGGAGTTCACCTTGGAATTTTCGTCGGCGGTGGAGGCGGTGGCGCCGAACTGCTTGTAGAAGCGGCAGAATTCCGTCCACCAGTTGGGCTTTGAAGCTTTGATTTCCTCCGCTTCTTTTGGCGTGAGTTTGAACTTTTCCAAGATATGGGCGAGGAAGGTCTTGTCATAGAGCTTGATGTTGAGCATTTCGCTGACTTTCTCGGCGATTTCGTGCCCCCCGGTTCCCGCTTCGCGGTTAATGGTGATGATGAATTTGGGCTTTTCCATATTCAAGTTTAGGGTTTAAGGTTTAGAGTTCAGGGCGCAAAAATACAATTTTTTTGGTGTTTGAGAATATCCCATTATTGTGTATTTTTGCCGCCCGAAATAATCCATAAACGTTACTCCCAGTACCCCTATTAACCCACTAACCTTCTAACCCATTAACCTTCTAACCCATTAACCATTATTATGAACTACGGCAAGCTATACCTCATCCCCACTCCCATTGCGGAGGGTGCGTTTGAAACCTTTTTCCCGACGGTGAACGCGGATGCGATCAACGAAACGGACTACTATATTGTGGAGGCGTTGCGGACGGCGCGGCGTTTCCTTCGGTATGCGGGCATCAAGAAGCCCATTGACGAATTGACCTTCTTCGAGCTGAACGAGCACACGCAGGGGGTGGAGATCAACGATTTCCTGCAACCTTGTCTGGAGGGCAAGAACGTGGGGGTGATGTCGGAGGCGGGGGTGCCGTGCGTGGCCGACCCCGGTCACAAGGCGGTGGAGAAGGCGCATCAGTTGGGCATCGAGGTGGTGCCGTTGATCGGTCCCAGCTCGCTGATCCTCGCGCTGATGGGCAGCGGCATGAACGGACAGAGTTTCGTGTTCCACGGGTATCTGCCGTCGGAGCAGTACGACCGGGAGAAGCGGTTGAAGGAGTTGGAGGCGGTGGCGGTGAAGACGGGGCAGACGCAGATGTTCATCGAGACACCGTACCGCAACAACCGGATGACGGCCTCGATCTGCAACGTGCTGCAGCCGGCCACGCGGGTCTGCATCGCCGCGAACCTTACGGCCGAAAATGCGCTGTTGAGGACGCAATCGGTGTCGAAATGGCGGAAATATTTCGAGAAAGAGGAGAACCAGTTGGGGAAAGTGCCGTGTATATACCTAATTAACAGATAGATAAAAATTTTCATCGAAAGTGTCGGGGATAAAGAAAAAAGTGTATTTTTGCGCCGTCATTTTCGGATGACACGTTCATTGGAAAATGTGCTGCCATGGTGGTGGAATGGTAGACACGAGGGACTTAAAATCCCTTGCCCGCAAGGGCGTGTGGGTTCAAGTCCCACCCGTGGTACGACAAGCGGAAGTAGCTCAGTTGGTAGAGCACGACCTTGCCAAGGTCGGGGTCGCGAGTTCGAGTCTCGTTTTCCGCTCTTCTTCAGCAAAAAGCCCAATCGAAAGGTTGGGCTTTTTCATTTTAAATCGCTGAAAATCAAGAGCGTATTTTTCGGGCTTTCCAAATCGAATGGTATTTGCTACTCGCAGAAAAATCCCCTATTTTCCATTTTTCCCTATTTTTGCCGCGTCATTTAATTCTTAATTCTTAATTCGTCATGTCTGGTCTTTCAAAATCCAAATACACCAATTTCCGCAAGTGCCCGAAATGCCTTTGGCTGGGCACATATAAGCCGGAAGAACAAGTTGTTGACTCCTCCATGCAGGCACGATTCGATACCGGCACCAGCGTGGGCGAACTCGCCAAGGGGCTGTTCGGCCCCTACACTGATGTCACCACCAAGACGCCCGACGGGCGTCTCGACATCAAGGCGATGCAGGCCCGCACGCAGCAGTGTCTCCACGACGGCATCGACAACATCTGTGAGGCGGCATTCTCGTACCGAGGGTGCTACTGCGCGGTGGATGTCCTCCGCAAAACCGACGACGGATACGCCATCTACGAGGTGAAAAGCAGCACCTCGGCTGACAAGGAGGTCTATGCGCAGGATGTGGCTTTCCAAAAATGGGTGCTCACCCAGTGCGGTATCACCGTCACGGGCACCTATCTCGTCTGCATCAACAACCAATATGTGCGGAATGGCGCGCTGGATATCCACCAACTGTTCAGCATCAATGACATTTCGGAGGCGGTGGCGGTGGAATACCCGCAGGTGGCTGCCAACTGCAAGGCAGCCAAAGCGGTGCTGGACAATCCTGCGGAACCGGCCGTGCCCATCGGACCGCATTGCCACGAGCCCTATGGTTGTGGGTTTATGAGCTACTGTATGCGCCAATGTGGTATCCCCGACAATGAACCCACTGTTTTTGATCTTTACAGAGGATCGTTTGACAAGCAACTGGAATATGTGCAAAACGGCATCGTCACATTTCCCGACATTGTCAAATCCGGCATCAAACTTACGTCTATGCAGAAAATGCAGGTGGACTGCACGATACACGGCACCGCGCACATCGACAAAGTCGCATTGCGCGAATTCCTGAACACGTTGAGTTATCCGATATACCATCTGGACTTCGAGACGATGCAACCCATTGTCCCACCCTTCGATGACACACGTCCCTACCGGCAGATTCCGTTCCAGTACTCGCTGCACATTGAACACGCCGACGGCACGTTGGAGCACAGGGAGTTCTTGGGCAACAGTGTGGACGACCCGCGGCGGGCGCTGGCCGAACAGCTCTGCCGCGACATTCCTGCGGACGCCTGTGTGACCGCTTACAACAAGAAATTCGAATGCGGCCGTCTCAGCGAGTTGGCGGATACCTTTCCGGATTTAAGTGCGCACCTGTTGAGCATCAGCAACCATATCATCGACCTGCTGACGCCGTTCCAGAAAGGATATTGTTACTATCCGGCGATGGGTGACGGGTTTTCCATCAAGGCGGTGTTGCCTGCCCTCTTTCCCAGTGACCCCGACTTGGACTATCACAACCTGGATGGTTCGGTACACAACGGTGGCGAGGCGATGGACATCTACCCGCGCATCAAGGATATGCCGGCCGACGAGGCCGCCGCTGCCCGCGAGGCCCTGCTCCGCTACTGCGAACTCGACACCTTCGCGATGGTGAAGGTACTGTCGAAGCTGCGGGAGCTGGCGAAGTGACCTATGGTTTTCATGCCGTCCCATAGGGGATTGGGGTGCGTTATTTGCTACTAGCAAAAAACGCACCCCGATTTCATTTCTTCCTATTTTTGCCGCGTCAAACCAATAAAATTGAAGAAATGGAAAAGAACAATCTCAAAGAAGAGGAGTTGAACACGTATGAATGCGAAGTGTATCTTTCACACTGCGCCTGTATCACCAAGTATGTCAAGGCCAAAACACTTGAAGCCGCCATCGCCTATTTGGAGAAAAAGTACCCGGAGGCGACCTGCGTTATAGAAGCGGACCACTGGAGGTAGTGGGAGCTCGCTCACTCAGCTGTGTGCCCTTGCGGGTAGGAGGTTCCGCTCAACGCTTACGCGTCTTGCGGAATGGTGTAGCGCGCTAGGGAAAGAAAAGGGAAAAGGCGGGCGGCGTTCGGACCAGATCCGGCCACGGACTTATCTCCCTTAACCCCGTCCGGCGGCGCGCACCATTCCGTTTGGCCAGACTGAGGGTGCTACATTCGCGAAAGCAGTCCGTTAGGACTGCGGGGGTTGGTAGCTGGGTAACGGAGACATTGTTGTTTCCCGCAGGCTGTCCCGGGTCGCGATGTTCGCGGCGCGGGGGAAAGTCCCGGGCGAGGGAATTGGGTGGTTCGCCGCGAAACGGGGAGAAGGTTCGGACGGGCGTGCGAGAGGGATTGAAGCCTGATGTCGCGTAGGAACCGATGTTTCTAACGTTGCCGTAAAAATCACTGACGCTTGGAAGCGTCGCCCACTAAGCTTTGCTACTAGCAAAATCACAGACGACCCCCATATTAATTGTATTTTTGCGCCATCATATCTTCGGATGCTGTCTTATGGAGCCTCGCAGGGTCTGAAGGTGTGACGAGGAAGAGTGTAAACAGAGGTTCCCGATAGAAAAAAGATGACTATTTTGCAAAAACCAAATGCGACGGTAGGGCAGATCGTGAAAGACCTGGAACAGATTGTGGAGAAGAAGCTGGGCATCTTCCTGGAGTACAGTTACGACGGCGATGATATGTACGTGGAAGGCATCAAACTGCGCAAGGACATTGCCATATTGGAAACCACCGGCAAGAAGAAGCGCGCGGTCACGGCGGAAGACCTCCTGGCGATGTTTCGCTTGCTGGACGTATCACTCGGAGTAGTGATACAATATGATTGGGGGATGTTGAACTTTGAGCCATTCTAAGACGGTTCTATCTTCAAGTACGACGAGGAAGAGGATTTTTGCCAGTTTACGATGGACAGAGATGTGCGACTCCTCACCACGCAACAGATTGAGGCCGAATTGAAAAAGGTTGATAAGGAAGGATTCCTCGATTTCAAGGTGGTGCCTCAATTGTGGTACGGTAATAAGCTGACTGTATATCGTGCGAATTGTCTGTGGTATGACTATGGCAAACTCTTCCTGTGCCACGATGAAGACAATGAATCGGACAGCATCACGGTAGGCGAGCTTTTGGAAAAATTTCCTGATTGTGCCGAGTTTATGGTACGGGTAAACGGGAAGTTCTATACCGTCGAAGTGGATGAAAATGGACGCTTCTTCAGTTTTCCGAAGTTAGGGAATGAGACTCTTTTTGCCATCCACCTTGGCGAGATGGTGTTTGACCCGAATGAGATGTAGTGAAATGGAATGACAATAAAAAAACGAAGCGACGAAAGGGCAGGATATTGAAACAAAAAATAATCATTATGGATAATAAAATTCACAAGTACGAATTGTACACGGCAGACACCACGAATATCTGCGTAAAGTCCCGGGTTATGTGGATGAAGATGAGTTGGTGTCAAAAGATGTGACCTTGGGAGAGATCCTTAAACACGAATTGGCTGATGTCAAAGACCTTAAGTGGGAAATGAGAGTCGATACAAAAAACAAGGAAAAGTTTTATCTGCAGGTAAAAGGTTGCGATAAAGTGCCGGTAGGCAATAAATACGAGCGCATTGTCGGCTTGCCGACTCACTATGTGGATTGGTATTGTAAGGTGAACTCGGATACTATCAACGAAGATATTTCAGAAAAGACATTTCCTGATGTGGACTGGAAAACGGTCTCTGCGGAAGAGATTGACAGACGTCTGAAGGAATATTTCCTTTCTCGCAAAATATACTTTTCCGAAGAAGAAGCCTTCAACAGTCTGCCGAATGAGCTGGTGTTGAACCTGCGTTCGGGAGGCTCCATCACGCCATACGACAAGTATGGTTATCAAATAGTGAACATCAGCGCATACGGCACTAATTACGACAAAGGTGTGTTTGTCCATATCAGAAGAGAATAATGTAAGACTTTGAAAAATCAGTTCTCATCGAAGCATTGCTGTTTGTCGGGCTGTTATGGCTGGTCGTGACGTTGTTCGGGCTGTGATAAGAAATTGCAAAAATAGAATGTCTGTCGATTCCTCTGATTTTTTGTCCCCGAAATTATCGCATCACTTGTGCTTCAAGCCCCTCCCCCCTGCCGCTAACTGCTAACTGCTAACTGCTAACTACTAACTGCTAACTGCTAACTACTAACTCACAAATCCCCCTTGAACTTCTTCACCGGATTCCCCCGCTCGAGCGTGTTGTGGTTCATCCAGACGTCGCGCTCGCGCTGGGCTCTCGCGGCTTCGTGGTCGGCGGCGAGGCGCATCAGCAGCCGCTCTTTCGCCAACTGCTTGTTGCGCATCTGCGATCGCTCGTCGGAGGCTGTCACGCTGAGACCCGTGGGCAGGTAGGTGGCCCGAACCGCCGTCTCCACCTTGTTGACGTTCTGCCCGCCCGGACCGGAGGCGCGGTGCGTCTCATAGACGATCTGCCGCTCATCGACCTGCTGCGCCTGCATCGGGGCGATGAAGTGGACCCCCACGAACCAGTTCTTGCGGCGGTGCCACGGACGGAAGGGGTTCTTCTGCGCCACCCACAGCACCGAGCCCTCCCACGCGGCGGCGAGTGCGGACAACGCCGCCTCGTCGCCCTCCGCCGACAGCGTGGCCGAGAACATACAACCGTTGCTCGGCCCGGGTTCGTAGTCAATCAGTTGGCACGAAATGTTTTGGTCTTTGGCCTGATGGATGAGCTTTTCCATCACCAAGACCACCACGCGGCAACACTCCTCGGGGCCGCGACCCGATGTTATCTGAATATAAGTCTTTTGCATAATCTTCTATTCTTGGTTCATTCTTATGATGCGGGGATGGATCCTCCCCACCACTTTGATTAATGTTTCCGAGGCGGCCAGCACCTCGTCGATGGATTTGTAGGCGTCTGGGGCCTCCTCGGTGGAGCCGCCCAGCAGCGTGACACCCCGCTGCGCCAACTGCCGGTTGAGGGCGTAGCGACTGAAGCTGTTTCGCGCCTCCTGCCGCGACATCGCCCTTCCCGCCCCGTGACTGGCCGAGCAGATGGCTTCCTCGCAGCCGAGACCGGTCACCAACAGTCCGGCGTCGGTCATGTTGGCAGGGATGATGCCCAACTCGCCCGCGTGCGCCGGGGTGGCACCCTTGCGGTGCACGATTACTTCCGAACCGTCGGTCAGCGTCTCCCGCCATGCGAAGTTGTGGTGGTTGCTCACGTTGGCTAACGGTTGCAGTCGCATTCCCTGTGCCACGTTCCGGTGTATCAGCTCGTGGCAGACCGCCGAGTACTCGCCGGCGATCTCCATGCACTGCCAGTACATCTCGCCCTCCTCGCTGTCGAGGTCGAGCCACGCGAACGGTCCGGCCTCGCGGGGCAGCCGGCACTGCGCTTTGGCGATGGTCGTGAAGTGCTCGGCGATGGCCGCCCCGAGGCCTCGGCTGCCGGAGTGCGACAGGATGGCCGTATAGCTTCCCGCCGCTAACGTCAACGGGTTGTTGGCATCTAAATTCACCTCGCAGATATCGACGAAGTGGTTGCCGCCGCCGCTGGTGCCCAACTGCCGGATGGCCTTGTCCCTCAACTTCTTGAGAACCGGGATGGTGCGCCACTCCTCGCGGTCGAAGAGTGGGTGGTACTGCTTGAACGGCAGCACACCCTCCATCCCGAAGGCGGTGTTCTCCCACAGCGCTTTCTCGATTCGGCCGTGGTGGTCGCGGATGTGGCTGCCGGGCGCGTCGAGGAGGGTGAGCGACATGCGGCAGCCGATGTCGAGCCCCACGGCGTAGGGGAGCACGGCGTTGCGGGTGGCCAGCACGCCGCCCACGGGAAGTCCGTAGCCCGCGTGCGCGTCAGGCATCAGTGCGCCCGCCACGGTGACGGGCAGCCGCATGGCGGTCTCCATCTGCCGGAATGCCAGCGGGTCGATGAGGTCGCGTCCGAACACAGCGCAGGGGAGGGGATTCTCCCGCAGGTCGTGGTGTCGCACGGTCGTCTCTTTCGGCGACAGCAGTTCCGCTAACGCCCGCCAGCGCGGGTTTTGGTGTTGTTTATATTCTTCGGGGTGCGCCACGAAGTCTTGCAGCAGCGACAAGATCTGTTCGTCGGTGAGGTGTTTGCCCTCCTGCTTCACGAACTCCAACATCCGGCTGCGGAGCACATTGTCGGTGACCCCCATTTTGGTCAGTTCTTTCTTTAAGTTGCCCATGTTTCTTGCTATTAGCTATTGGCTTTTGGCTTTTGGCTTTTGGCTGTTCACTGGCGAGGAACTAATGACCATAACTATAACTATGACCATAACTATAACTATGACTATAACTTTTGACTACTGAGCCCTCGGCCTTTGACCCTAACCAACCTTAAGCCTAAAATTTGACACGGAAATGCCATTCCGCATCGGTTAATAAAAATAAAATGTGAAAACGGCGGACACGTTCAATGTTCGCCACAATATCTGTAACAACTTGATACAGAATTGTTTTTATCGGATGTTGTCAATCTTTATACTCATCGTTGCGCTCCTTTCTTCTTGAAATCAGGGGTTCAACTTTCGGGCGGCAAAGATACGTTTTTTTGTGAATGGTGAGTAGTGATTTGTGATTTGTGAGCAGTGAACTGGCTCGTGAACGCGAGGTTTTGCAGATTTTTGCTAATTTTGCACTTTCAAAACCAAACAACCGAAGAATATGAGAGTGAAGCCGTATGTCCCTGATCCCGAGAACGATGTGTTTTTGAATAGCTACGACAACGAGATTCCGTTGGCGTGCAATGTCATCTATTATGTGGAAAGCGCGGAAAACGAGCCGTTGAATGCAGCCATGCGCGATTTGGCGAAGCAAGACATCACGCTGTTGGATGACGCAAAAATCCAGCCATATCCGTTTGGACTTCAGTATGTTGCGCAGTCCGATCTGGATGAAGAAACCCTTCGCGCAGCCTTGATGCCCGAATATGGCGAAACGCTGACGGAGGAGACCGTCGGTAACTTCCGTCGCTGCTTGTCGGACGGTCAGGGCGGCACGCTGGTGGCCCGCTGTCTGCCGATATTCTCCAGCGGCGACTTTTTCGAGGACGACAACACTGTCTGCACCTTCCCGGGGTTCCGTCTCACCGCCCCTGAGAAGGCCGCAGGGAAAGTTGCGTGGTTCGCCCGTGAGGCCGCCGAACGGAACTTCTATCGTCTGACCGGTGAATCCTACCAAGACTATATCAATCCTCCGGCGCGTGCTCGGGAATCCCGGTCGGGATACGGGGGATTTGGAATGGGCTTTATCACCCGGGAAAAGTCCAAGCAGGAAATTACCGAAGATATGCAACGTCGAGCCGAGGCATTGTCGGACTGGATTGTCAAGAACATCCAAGATGACAACGTGGCTATCTCTGTTTTGGACCTGGTGCAGAAACAGTTGCGCAACAAGGGAAAATTGAAGGTGCCCTGCAAGATTAAAGTCAAGGACAAGAGCATCTACCGGATGCTTCCCAATAACGAGCTGAAAAAGTTGTCAATCGGAAGGGGCGCCATCCCCAGGATGCTGTACGTTTTCTACCTGATTCAGATCAAGCGTGCGGCAAAGGATGCCCGCCAGCCAAGGAATATCGCGCAAGTGAATCTCGTGGATTATAAAGACGATTTGTTGCACATTTACAAGAATATCGGTTCCAACTGGGATGCCGACATGCACAACATCGAGTCCGTATGGGACAAAACCAATGGCACTTTTTCGAGTGCCCTGTGGTCCATCCGCAACTGTTTCGAAGACATTTTTGATGTAAACAGTCTGCTGCCCAAGTGTTACACCATAGAGATTGTGGACGAAGACAAGATGGGCAGGAGTCTGTACGGCATCCAGCTCGACCCTGACGACATTGAGTTGGGGTGGCCGTATGACGGGATGGTGTAAGGCGGCCTTTCCCTGCTACTAGCAGAAATCAACCCCCTGTCCGTTGATTTCCGACTTTTGCGGCGTCAAATTCAAACAAATATTATCATGAGAGATAACAAGAATTTCAACGCCCTCAAGACCTTGACAGAGGTCGCCAAACTTATGGAAAATTCCACCGACAGGATGATCCGACTTTACGATCCCGAGTTCACGGCTTCCGGGAATGCCGACGAACGCTCTAAACGGAAACCGGACAACCAGCTCATCAGCGCGATGGAACCGCAACTGCGCGAACAGGTGGACCAGCTCGGCCGCTTCCTGAAGACCACCCCGCTGGAAACCCTGCTCTTCGTGGCGGTCTTCGCCATCCAGCTGATCAACAACAGCAGCGTCGACACCCGCGACATCAGCCGCTACCTCGACATCAACGGGCTGGACTTCCTGCCGCTGAAGCCCGTGCTGCATTCGCTGCTGAAAAAACGCCTGATCCGCGTGGTGAACCGCCGTCGCAGCACCAACGACTATATCGTGGCCGATGTCGTGGAGCACTCGCTCCTCCTAAACAAACCGGTGAAACGGATGAAAGCGCAGGAGATGGACCAGTTCCAGTTCTGCAACCTCGTCTCCGGACTCATCGAATGCCGAAGCAACGAGGACTTTGACACGCGTGAGCTTTTCATCCAGGTGGAAAGGGAGGAGGAAGCCAACTCTCACATCAAATTAGTGAAAGAGTTGCGGAAACTTTCGCTCGACATTGAGGACAGAACCCTCTTTTATGAAATCTGTGACGATTTCGTCCGCGACCGCCGGCGCAACACGGGGGTGGAATGCACTCTGAACGACATCTACGACAATCTGCGCCATCGTTTCGACATTGCCAAGAACATCATGAGCCAAAACCATCCGCTCATGCAGTCAGAGCTGGCGGAACTGCTTCCCGCCAAATTCCTCGCCGAAGCGGAGATTACGTTGACCGAAAAGGGCAAACGGCTGCTGTTGGACGAGGACTACGACCTGTTCTGCGGCAAGGGTGGTACCGACAAACGGCTGACCGCACCCGACAAGATTCCCGTCCGCGAACTATTTTTCAGCGAGGAGCTGTCGGCAGACCTCGACTTCGTGAAGGAGAGTCTGCAGGAGGAGAAATTCGTGGAGCTGCAGAAGCGGTTGGAGGAAAATTCGCTGCCCAAGGGTGTGGCCATGCTCTTCCACGGGCTGCCCGGCACAGGCAAGACCGCCGCGGTCGATATGATCGCCAAGGCCACCGGCCGCAGCGTCTATCACGTCGATATCGCCGCCTCCAAGACCTGCTGGTTCGGCGAGAGCGAGAAGCTCTTCAAGAGAATCTTCACCGACTACCGCCGCATGTGCGAGACCGAGGAACGCAAGCCCATCCTGCTGTTCAACGAGGCCGACGCGCTCTTCAGCAAGCGCCGCGACGTCGATTCCGGCAGCTGCGCCCAGACCGAGAACGCCCTGCAGAACATCCTGTTGGAGGAGATGGAGACGCTGGACGGCATCCTCATCGCCACCACCAACCTGTGCGACAACTTCGACAGTGCCTTCGAGCGCCGCTTCCTCTTCAAGGTGAAGTTCGGGCAGCCCAACACCGATGCTAAGAAGTCCATTTGGAAGAGCAAACTCCCGTGGCTCACGGAAGAACAGTGCGGCCTGTTGGCGACGAAGTACGACCTCTCGGGCGGCGAAATTGACAACATCGTGCGCAAGAGCATGATGGAGGAGGTGCTGAGCGGCAACCGTCCCGATGTGGCGATGTTAGAGGCCTGGTGCCGCGGTGAGAAGCTGACGCGGAAGGGCGGGAAAGCGATTGGGTTTGCGTGCTGAGGATCGGCTGTTAGCTGTTAGCTTTTAGCTGTTGGCCGTTGGCTTCATGCATGCCACCGCGAGAGCGGGAAAAATCCGCTACTCGCAAAATAACCCGTATTTCAAAAAAACGAACTATTTTTGCCACGTGAAACAATTTACTAATCACTATTCACTGATCACTGTTCACTAATCACCAATCACAAAACGATGAACATCCTATACCTGCACGGTTACGGCTCGTCAGGGCAGAGCAGCACCGTGGAATACCTGAAAAAGTCCCTGCCAGATTACTATCACATCGAAGCCCCCGACATTCCCGTCGATCCGGCGGAGGCGCTGCCGTTCCTCAAGCATCTTTGCGAGGAGGAGCATTTCAGCGTCATCATCGGCACGAGCATGGGCGGCATGTACGCCCACCAGCTGTCCGCCGACTTCGTGCGCATCTGCGTCAACCCGGCGCTCCACCTCTCAGAAATCACCGATGTGATGAAGGTGGGCACCTTCGACTTCTTCCAGCCCCGCAAGGACGGACAGACGCAATACACCATCACGGAGGAGATCATCCGACACTATCGTGAGATGGAGGCACACCAGTTCGACCAATGGAAGGCGGATGCCCCCGAGAACATCTTATGCATAGGATTGTTCGGCACACGGGACACCACCGTGAACTGCCGCGAGGAGTTCGCCCGTTACTATCCCAACGTACAGACCTTTGAGGGCGGACATCGGATGAACCAGAAGGTGGTGAAAAATGTGGTGTTGCCCATCTTACGGCGGATTGAGGCAAATAGTATCATTCCCCGCACAGCAGGTGCGGGCGACCCCAATTCCCCTTCTGTTTCAGAAGGGGTGCCTGAAAGGCGGGGTAGTAATATTGAACATCAGAATTCTTTGTGAAAAAAAGACCATTGACAACGACATTCAAACACTAAATTCTCAAATTCCAAGCAAACGAAGATTTTATTCCCGTTCAGTTAAACAGAGAAAATGTCGCAATAGTAATAATTGAAAAAAGATTGTTATGAAAACCGTTTTTGAATTAACCAAAATCACCGCTAACAGCAAGGCGCGCTATCCTGTCCGCAAAACCGATACAGACGAGTTGGGACTTTTCTCCTCTTTATATAAAGCCCAAAAACAGATGTTCAAAGAGGTTAAGGAGTGCCAAGAGTATGAACAGGAACGGCTGAAAGACATTGCCGAAGACGAGGAATATCGTAAGGAGGAAAAACGCTACGGGCATAACATTGTGTTGGCCTACCGCATAACGGAGCTCCAATTGGATATGAGCCGCCATTGGGAAAGCATACAGTCGGTGCGCACCTACACCGCCGACGGAAAGCCCAACGACGAATCTCTGCTGGATTACCAATGCGAACGCCATTTCAAGGGCCGCACCCCCGAGCAGATTCGCTTCCGGCCTGGCGACATCGTGGAGGTGATTGACGAATGGGGAGCGGAGCTCTGTGTGGTAGGTCACGCACAGCCCACCACAGAGGACTACGCCAGTTATCGTAAACGTTGCTGGGAAGATTGCATGAAGGATTGCCAAAAATCATGTCGCGACAAAAGCGTTGAGGTCAAGGAGGAAAATTGCACTTTCCATTGGGACTACAGCGACGACTGCTACTTGGTTTACTCCTTAGGCGAGGGCGACACCCACTTCCACCCCGAATCGCCGAAGGTGTTCCGCCCCACCAAGCCGGTGCCGAAAGCGTTGCGGGAGAAACTGAAAGCGAAATAAGAGGAAATGCTACGGCTTTATGGAGCAAACTCCTGACTATTACAGTAAGTGAGCGATTTATGTAGATTAAAAATTCACATTATGAATCATTATACAGGAAACATCACCCCGGGGAAGGACATCATCTTTGTGTTCGGGAGCAACCCGGAAGGGAAACATGGCGCGGGCTCGGCCAAGGTCGCCCTCCAGAAGTTCGGCGCCAAGTACGGCAAGGGCGACGGCCTGCACGGACAATCGTACGCCTTGATAACCACCGAGATGCGCAAAGGGTGGCCGCGCATCACCTTGGAGCAGATCACCGACAACGTGCGTCGCCTGTACGAGGTGGCGAGGAAGATGCCGGACAAGCGGTTCATGGTGGCCTACCGCAATCAGCCCGACCAACGGACCCTGTGCGGCTACACGGGCGCGCAGATGATGAAATGCTTCCTTTCCGCCGGCGAAATCCCCGACAACATCTGGTTCAGCGAAGAGTGGTACAAGGCCATGAATTGCGAGACAAATAACCCCAAAACCTGCTAATAGCAGAAAACGTGACTGCCTGAATATTCATCGTATTTTTGCACCGTAAAATCATCAAAGCTATGGATAAAGAAAAAGTCAAAGACTATCTGTGGAACTACTTCTTCCCCATCACCTCCGCCTCGGAAGAAGAACGACGGCTGGTGCGTGGGAAGCTGAAAATAAAAGTTTTCCTTTTTTTGCCGTGTAAATGTAGTTTAACAAAATAATTTTGCCCAAATGGAATCAGATGCACAGAAA
Organism: uncultured Bacteroidota bacterium; assembly: GCA_902770735.1. Lineage (GTDB taxonomy): Bacteria > Bacteroidota > Bacteroidia > Bacteroidales > WCHB1-69 > F23-D06. The sequence continues at coordinate 27,840 of CACXUB010000010.1, forward strand.
AAATTAGATGTTAAGAAGTCGGAGGAGATGGAAAGTGCCGGCAACCTCCAAGAATCGCATGACGACGAAGTGTCCAAGCCGTGGAACGGCGTGTTTTACACCGAAGGCGATGATGAACCCATTATTGTTGATTCAAAGATCAGAACTATGGGGGATTTGGAACGTTTGGTGGATGAGTCAATGGTTAAAAATCAAATGGTGGAAGAGTTGTTGGAATGGGTCTCCATACGCACAAAGGGGGATGTTGACCTTGCGGCCACGTTGATGAAAAAGGGGTTGCGGAGGCTGAACAACAAAAACAAACAGAAGGATCCGTGTCGTATTATCGTGAAAGAAAATGGAATCTTTGTCGAACTTCCCGACCAAAAACTCAAAAAGGTGACTTTCGGACGGGGAAACTTGTCGAAAACGCTGTATGTCTTTTTCCTTCGCCAAATTGTGCGAGCCACGAAGGACAACACGATTCCGGGCTGTCTCTCGCAATTTGAGATGGGGGATTACAAGGAGGAACTGATGTTCATTTACCAAAACGTCAGCGGCAAGCATGGTGACATCCAGGAGGTGGAATCGTGGTTGGAGAAGGGCACGGTGTCCAACAACTTCGCGAACGCCACCGCCTCCGTCCGGAAGTATTTCGACAAGCTTTTCGACAACTATGTCATCAAATACAAATGGGAGAAATGCTACAGTATTGAAATCAAGGGGACGGACCGTCGCGGCAACCCGCGCTACGGCATAAAACTCACCCCGGACGATTTCGTGCTGAAGTGGCCGTTTGAGGTGTGAGGACCAGCGAAACGGGATCTCCGGCTCGAAAGGCTAGGGGGCGGAGCACAACGCGGTGCATACGGGAGAGCCTTCCTTGAAGGCGTGCGCTGGGCCGACGCGCAGCCGGCCAAGAAATAAGGGAGATATGTTCCGATTTTTTTGTTATTTTTGCCCTTTCAAAAGAATTATTAACGAAAAACCATAAATAGTAGAAAAATAGAGTAATTAACATAGTATAAACCATAGCGTTAACTATTATTCGCGTTCAAAGAAAAAAGCGTAGGAAACTGTTTTCTTGAAAAACGGATAAAGTTCGCGGCGAAGCCGTAAGGCGGAAGTCCGCAATGCATCTCTATAAAGTTTGCCCAAAAGGGTGTGAACTAATCTATAGAGATGCAGCGGGTTTCTCCTACGCTTCCCGCGAACGCGAGTAGAGAGGTTCGCACCTTTCTTTTTGCCGTGAGTGATTGATAGTCGCGCTGCAAACATCAATCCTTATGGCAAATAATACTTTACAAAAGGCAAAAGCAGCCAAGCAAGACGAGTTCTATACGCAACTCGTCGACATCCAAAACGAAATGAACGCTTATTTGGATTATAATCCTGATGTGTTCCGTGGAAAAACCATCCTTCTTCCTTGTGACGATCCAGAATGGAGCAACTTTACCCTGTTCTTTGCACAAAATTTTGAGCGATTCGGGTTGAAAAAGTTAATATCCACATCGTATGCCATTGAAAGCAAATACAATCTGTATGGATCTCAATTGTCATTGTTTGAAACAGATTTTGAGAAAACTTCAAAACAATACGATGCTAAAAAATCACAATCTCGCGGGAAAATATTTGTCCTTGACAAGGATTGCAATGCCGACGGATGCATCAATTACCATGATTTGAAATGGGAATATCTAAAAGGTGATGGCGATTTTCGTTCGGATGAAGTAAAAGCATTGCGTGATGAGGCCGACATAATCATTACCAATCCGCCATTTTCTCTATTTAGAGAGTTTATGGCTTGGTTACTCATAGCAAAAAAACAATTTGTTATTATAGGTAGTATGATGAGCATATCTTACAAGGAGGTTTTCCCCCATATTAAAAACAACAAAATATGGTTAGGAAGATCGACTGGAGGAAAAGAGTATAAAAAACCAGATGGTTCTTTCCAAAAAATGGGGAACACATGCTGGTTTACCAATATTGACCATGGCCGAAGACATCAACCATTAACATTGATGTCAACAGCAGACGTTTTCAAATATAGCAAACACAAGGATATACGAGAAATGAACCATTTTTACCATTATGAAAACTATGATGCTATAGATATTCCAAGGGTTGATGCTATTCCCTGTGATTACAATGGTGTAATGGGAGTGCCCACTTCTTTTCTATACCAATATTGCCCTGATCAATTTGAGATAATTGGAATTGCAGAAGGAGATTCTGGAAAAGAACTTGGTTTGCAACCCTATGATCGTAATCTTAAGAAATTAAACAAAAGTCTTAGGGATGGTCAACTGTTTTATTTATTGGAAAATGGCATTCCGAAAAAACCATTTGCACGTATCCTCATTCGCAAAAAATAATCCACTAAATAAATATCAATATGAAAACCACATTAAAAACGAACATTGCCGTGCGTGACATTTGCAACGGATTTGTTTACAATGAATTAGAAGAAAAAGGTTTGTATGGTCTTTCTGGCCAATTAGTCATTCAGCCGGAATACCAACGCAACTACATTTATGGCGATGGTAAAAAAGACGTGGCCGTTATCGAATCACTTCTCAAAGAGTACCCACTCGGTCTTATTTATTTCAATGAACGCGAGGATGGTATGCTGGAAGTGCTTGATGGGCAGCAACGTATAACCAGCATTGGACGTTTTGTGACAGACAAATTCCCGATCGTTGATGCACATGGCGTGCCGCAGTATTTCAGTAGTCTGCCCGCCAATCTCCAAGATTTGATTATGGACAGCAAACTCTTGATTTATGTTTGCAAGGGTGGAGAACAAGAAATCAAGGAGTGGTTCAAAACCATTAATATCGAAGGAAAACCACTAAAGCCTCAGGAACTTCTTAATGCGATCTATTCAGGCTCGTTTGTCACACTTTGTAAAGAGGTGTTCAGCAAACGCAACCAGCCTATTATGCAGAAATGGCAGTCGTATATAAAAGGTGAAGTGAACCGACAGGATATCTTTGAAAGGGCTTTGGATTGGGTAAGTGGTGGCAATATTGAGGACTATATGAGTCGTCACCGCCACGACACCAACATAAATCCAATCAAACTCCATTTCGAAAGCGTCATTCAGTGGATAGAGAACGTGTTTCCCACTTATTATGATCAAATGAAAGGCTTGGAGTGGGGCCGCCTCTATGACACATACCATACCAACCCTTACAGTCCTTCCGCTGTGGATGCAGAAGTCGCCCGACTGTTTGCTGATGACAGCGTGGAAGACAAAAAGGGAATTTTTGAATATGTGTTAGGAGGAAAGCAAGACACTAAACTTTTGAAAATCAGAATTTTTAGTAACGCTGACAAATCAACGGTTTATCACCGGCAAACTGCCGCGGCAAAGGCTGCTGGCGAGTCCAACTGTCCGTTGTGCGCTCTCGGTCATGATGCCACCCGCACCAAAATATGGAAACTCGAGGAGATGGATGCTGACCACGTGACAGCATGGAGCAAGGGCGGCGCTACCAGCATCGCCAACTGCCAGATGCTGTGCAAAACGCATAACAGGGCGAAAGGGAACAAATAGTTGCCATTCATTTTCACCAATCTGCCGTTCTCCATCAAATTTTCCGAGAACGGCATTTTTTTTGCTAATATTTGTTGTATCTTTGCCATCGAATTAGTACAGTGTTATGAGCAAGAAATCTATAAGATTCTACAATGACCACGTGGTTCGTGCGGTTTGGGATGAGGAGAACTCCAAATGGTGGTTCTCGGCCACGGACATCGTGCGCGCCATTAACGACGAGGAAGATTACACGAAAGGCCGCAACTATTGGAAATACCTGAAAGGCAAGATGGCCAAAGATGGTGTCCAACTGGTTAGTGTCACTAACCACTTCAAATTCATGGCTCCCGACGGGAAGCAACGAGCCGCCGATGCTTTGGATGCCCAATGTGTTCAGACCTTGGCCAAAAACTATCCCAACAACCGCGCAAGCGCCTTCCTCGACTGGTTCGTCTATAGCGACAACACAATCGATGGTCAGAGTAAGAAGAAAGCCTACACGCTGTTTGAGAGCGGCATCCTCGACAGTATGAAACCCGGTACGGTGGAGTGCCTCCAGCAGATCCATGCCTACCTCTTCGGCGGGCTCTGCAACTTTGTCGGAAAGATACGCACCAAGACCATATCGAAAGGCGGCACAATGTTCTGTAGGGCGGAGTTTCTGATGCAGAATTTGGTCACTATTGAGAAGATGCCGGAAAGCACATTCGATGAGATTGTGGACAAATACGTTGAGATGAATGTGGCACACCCTTTCATGGAGGGCAACGGCCGTTCAACGCGCATCTGGCTGGACCTGATTTTCAAGAAACGCTTGAAAATGTGCGTGGACTGGAGTAAAATCGACAAAAACGACTATTTGGAAGCCATGCGACGGAGTGTGACGGACGCCGAACCCATCAGAACCTTGCTGAAAGGGGCAATGACAGACAAGATTGACGATCGCGAAATCTTCATGAAAGGCATCGACTATTCCTATTATTACGAACAGGAGGAATAATTACAGAAAGAAGAATTATGACAAACTTATCCTATTTCGACCGTAAAAGACACTTGGTGTCCGTGTTCAACGACACCCTGCAGCGGATTGGCAGCAGCCAAGATTTGCAAGCCGCTGTCAACCAAAGCATCGCCTCCCAGCAGTATATCGGCGATGCCGACAATATAGAACTTCCCGCACCCTCCTATACCGAAAAGGCCCGGGTGGTGGTGAGCCGTCTGCGCTCTTTCGAGGCGGCGGCAAGGTATCCTGGACAAAAGGTGGCGGTTCTTAATTTCGCCTCCTCCACCTCTCCCGGCGGTGGGGTGGAGAACGGTGCTTCGGCGCAGGAGGAGTGCCTCTGCCGCGTGTCAACCCTCTACCCGTGCCTCAAAACCCGGATGGCGTGGGAGAAATTCTACGCTCCGCACCGTGCCGCACCCAACCCGCTCCACAACGACGACATCATCTACACCAAAGATGTGGTGGTGCTGAAAGACGACGACTACAATGTCCTGCCCTCTCCGTTCCACGTAGATGTGATTACTTGTGCCGCGCCAAATCTGCGGGACATCCCTTCCAACCGATACAATCGGCATGACGGCGATGCGGTGCATGTCAGCCCGGAAAAACTTTTGGAGTTGCACCTGAAACGCGCCCGCAAAATCCTCTCCGCTGCCGCCGCGAACGGGGCTGAGGTGCTGATTCTCGGCGCGTTTGGCTGCGGCGCGTTCCGCAACGACCCCGCAGTCGTGGCCGCCGCCTACCAACAGGCATTGCCACAATTCCTGAACCACTTCAAAGCCATCGAGTTTGCCGTCTATTGCCGCCCGGGTGACAGCCGCAACTATGATGCTTTCACGATAATCCGCAATGGCTGACAATTTTTTGTTGCCGTAGATACGCGCCATGGCGCGTATCTACCATGAATTCATACCCCTACCAGTCTCCCCAACAGCTGCGCCATCAGCTCGGAAACGCTCCGTTTTTTGTCATGGCTCGTTTTCAAGTACAGCGTGCCCTTCTCCATATATACCCGCTTGTTCACCTCCAGCATCAACGACTGGTACCGGAATGCGCACTCCGGTGCCTCCGAATTGCTGTACGGGTAGTTGATGCCGACCGAGTAGCCGTTCTCCTCGAAAAGGTTTACGACAAACTCCACCGTCTCCTTGTCTGGCTTCGACCAATCCTCGTTGAAGCCGATGCAGATGTCCACATTGCCTTGCTCCTCGGGGAAGGAGTGGCAGTCGAGAAGGAGGGCGTTCTCACAGAGCGTGCTCTTCAGTCTGTGCTGATGGCCGCGCCATAGGTTGTAAAGCTGTTTCTCGCATTGTTTCGGGATGTGACGGTGATAGTCTCCGAAACGCCGGTAGAGGATGCCTTGCCCCTCCTTCTCCAACGGATCGTTCCACAGCCGCTCGGCATCTACTACAAAACGCGAATAAGGGAAACGTACGGGACGGATCCGCTCGTTGCGGAAACCATGAAACAGGAAGTCGGTGTGCCAGTCGGTGAGACGGAACACCACCTCGTTGATGAAGCGGGCGTCGATATCCCAGAAACTGAGTTCGTGGTCGTACAGCCCTTCAATGGAGGCGTGCGGCTCGTGGAGCACGATGATTGGATATGCCATAGTTCTTTATTTTTGATGTGACTGTTCTGCCGCCGTTCCTTTTTTTACAAATTCCACCACCTCGTCAGATGTGATGAACTCCGTGTCGTCCGGCCGGTTGAAGAGTTCAGGAAGCAGCTCTGACAATTCCTTCTTCGCCATGCATTCAAGTTCCTGTTGTAGATTGAAAATCCTTTTTTTCAACGGAGTGAGCTTGTGTTGATAGAACATCCTGGTGATTTCACCGTGGCGGAATTGCTGCTTGAGCTGCTGCTTCTGCAGATTCAGCGATTCCAGTACTTCCTTGCCCTCTTCCTGCTTTCGGCAGTAGTCGGCATACCAGTTCGTGAGTGCCTCGCGTTTGCATTCGAGGTGGGCGTTCAACAGGGTGACCCGCATCTTCTCCATCGCCTTGGCATCGGCCTCGCGGGTGTCCAGTATCTCCTGCCGCAATACCTGATTCTCGCGTTGAAGAAGATACAACTTTCTTTCTGTCAGACTGTCGCCTTTGTCGTTGGCCTCTAACAGCTTCACCACCTCTTCTAACGAGTAAGCTTCGTAACGCACCTTGGCCTCATCGTATCGCGTGTTGATATTCGTAAATGGACCCCAAATAGCTCTGAACGGGTTGGGCAGGTTCTCCGACCGGCATTCTCCGTTAGCATTGACGATGCCGCAGCAGTTCATTCCCGACAGCGGGCTCCCCGCGATGTAATATACGAGCCAGGTGTCGTTGTGGAGGCGGCTGATGATGGCGGGAATGCACGTCATCCACCATTCGACATAGACACCCAATGTAGGGCGTCGGAAGCCACTGGTTCCGATGTAAGCGAGGCCGCTTTGTACGGGAACGGGGGCAAGGAACATGCGACTGTCGTTCAGGATTTTCTCGCGGTGGTCGAGGAAAAAGAAGGCGCGGTCGGTGAAGAATTTCACGGCCTGTTTGCGCTGCTCCTCCAGTTCCGGCGGGATGGGCTTCACGACGGGTTTCCGCCTGCCGACAGAGAGATACTGTCCCGTGGTGTCCAGCTTCATCCGGTTGTCGATGGGCTGTGAGAGTTCCACTTTCGGATAGCACAGTAGTTCGCGACCACTGAGCAAAGTGATTTGATGGATTTGCTTCATCATTCGGTTCCGGTTGCCTGTACACCGGAAGGTTCTGTGCCGAAGATGAGAAACGCGGTGCCCTTTATCGCTAAAGAACACCGCGTATGGCGGGTTGTTATTTAGCGCGTTTTTTAGAGAGGTTGGCAATTTGACGTAAATCCGTTCCTCTTTCTCATCCGGCGGCAAATATACGAAATTTTTTTTGAAATATCGGTTGTCTGCTACTCGCAACAATTTTTTTTGCATGGGGAAAATGATTATTTTTGCCGTGTAAAAAACTTTGCTATGCTTAAACTTATTTTCAGCCCCTATTATGACGGGAACTGCTACGCCGGAAATCCCGACAAAAACCAATGTGTGCTCGGCACGAAGTATGTCGGACCGCTCGGACTGCTCGACGAATTGGAGCTTCGCGCAGGGATGAGCCGCGGGGAGACTTCCCCCATGCAGCGCGCCATCGCCTACTGTAACGCTATCCAGAATGTATTGGACAGCAAGCCTTCTTCAAAACCATTTTACCAACAGTCGTTCGAGAACGACCCGCTTGGCGTGGCACAGCAGCTGCTCCGCTGGCGCGATGCTCTGTGTATGGCGGGATGGAGCAAGAACACCAAATTGCCCGACTCGCTTTCCGAAGATGGGAAAAAGCGGTTGGAAGATTTGCAGGCAGTTGAAGAACATTTTCATAGCATCGGTGTCGGCGAAAGGTGGCATCAACTGCTGAATGCCGATTTGGATGCCATGCTTCCTAAAGATTTGGAAATCGAGGTAGATATGAAGATGGAGCTGCTGCCGCCCGTCATCCGTAAGGTGCTGGAGAAAACCAAAAAAGCCAAGGAGTCCGAGTCCGTCGCAGATCTTGGAGACAAGACCCTCAGCGACTTTGCCGGGAAGTTCACCCTTTACCGGTTTCCCGAACAGAACGACGCCTACCAGTGGGCGGCGTTGCAAACGGAATTCACCCCCGACGTTTACGTCAACGAGGACAACTTCACTTTCAACCAGGTGCTGAAATCGGTGGGCAAGCCGTTGGTGGATGCCTCTGTTGAGGGTGGTGCCGCCGAACTTTCGCAATTGCTGAAACTGGGTGTTGCCCTCTTCCGTGCTCCCGTCAATTACGACAAACTGATGAGCTACCTTAGCATTTTCCGACATCCGATCGATTGGGAAACGCGCAGCTCACTATGTTACCACCTGAAACAAAAGGGCGGTTTGGGCGATATGGTAAATAAAGATGGCTCAATCACCAAAATTGACGAAACAGCAAAGAACTACCCCGAATTTTGGGGCATGTGGAACCATGGCATTAATGGGCAAGTTGCTGTGAATGAAGTGAAAAAGTTTTGCAAAAAACTGCTTAAATGGATAGAAACGGCAACTGTCAAAGCCAAGGCAGAGAAGGTTCTGTCGCCTTTGTCTGGCACGCAGGCGTGTGCCCAGCTGTCGCAGTTGCAGGAAAGAACCGAACTTCTGCTCATTGTTTTGGATGGGAGGAATGGCAATATCAGCAACGACGAACTGGACAAATTAGTCACCTCCATTTGTCAAGGCGGATTGGTGAGTACCGACTTTGCACGCCTCAAATCCCGCGATATGCTGAAAGACCTCAAAGGTCTGGCCGTGAGTGGGAAGACCGTGATGTGGCTGGACTGTGTGCGCAAACCGCGTTCGCGATATGAGTACGCCTTCCTGAATCCCGCCGACATCAAAAAACTACAAAATACAGGGTTGGAAATTCCGCCCGCCACGTTGGAGATGCTGGCCTCCGATTTCGCCGATCTACTGGCCGTAAGCCGGGCTGAAAAGATCATCGCCCTGATGCCCCAGCGTAAAGACGGAGAACGCACTGAGGAGAACCTGCTCATTACCGAACTTCGTGAAACTTCTTCCGGTACAATTACTATTGCCTCTCCGGTTTTGCCCTCAGGTATTGCCATAACGACTACCCCCGCCGATACTCAGAAAGTGGAACATCAGGTTGACAAAGCTTTGTTTGCCAATATTGACAAACCAAAGCCGAAAGAAGAACAGACTATAGCAAGTGCTCCTTCCAAATTTATGCCCAGACCTGTAGGTTACCGACGCGACTACGAAAGTTTTTCGAGCTTGAGCGAACTTATCAACCAGCCGTTCGACTATGTGCTGGATTACATTTACAATATGAAAGAAGAGGACGAGGGCAATCTTTCAACGATGGAAGGCAATGTGGCACATGCTGTTATAGAACAGATAGTGGCTGAGTGCAAAGACGCAAGCGGCAATGTGGATACTACAAAATTCCTGAGTATTTGCAAAAACAGCACAAACCTTGAAGATCGGACCGATAAGGCAATCCTTGAAGTAGGTGCCCAACTGCTACAGCCAGAAAACGAGATGGAATGCACCGTCTTCAAGCGGATTTTCATCGAAAAGAGCGTCCCCGTATTGGTGAAAATTATTGAAGACAACACTTTGGAGGTGGTAGGCAGTGAAGTGGAATATACCACTATGCTGAAAGATTCCAGCGGAACAGATGCATTCAATTTCAACGCAAAAATCGATTTCCTCCTGAAGAGGAAAAACAAAGAGAGCGGAGAATATGAGTATTTGATTTTCGATTTCAAATGGACTGGGAACCCCAGTAAAAGAGAAAAAGAATTGAACGAGTGTAAAGAATTGCAATTGGCTTTGTATCAAAAGATTGCAGAGGTGAATGGCAAAACTCCCGTTGTGATGCGCGGCTACTATCTACTGAAACAGGCACAGTTGCTCACCATTAATAACGTGCTGAAAACTGCTGACGATATTGTGGAACAAAAATCCACATACGATATCTTCGAGCAGGCCGTGGCCTCTTATCGCGAGCGCATCAAAAACCTTAAAGAAGGATATATCGAGGAAGGGGAAGAAAAGAAGGGGACTGAATTTGAAAAAACAGTGTTTGTTGGAAATTATATGAGCAATCCGGATAATTACTACCTAAATAACAAGTTGAAGAAAAACAGCAGAGGACCTGGAATGACGGCTGCAGCGAAAGAATCAACCTACGGCAAGAATACTGTATTAAAAGGCAAAATCAAGTAAATTATGAGAAACGTACATTATATCAATGCCGGCGCAGGTGCCGGAAAGACTTACAGGTTGGTGACCATCCTGAAAAATATTCTGACCGACAAGAATAATCCTTGCGCTCCATCGGAAATTATACTTACCACTTATACCAAGGCGGCTGCCAAAGAATTTCGGGAAAAGACTTTCAAAAGGTTACTTGAAGTCCCTGCCGCCCTCGATGTGGCCAAAATCCTCGACACCGCCACCATCGGCACCGTACACTCCGTGGCACAGCAGTATATACAACGCTATTGGTCGCTGCTCGGCTATTCCGGACAGTTCAATGTGATGTCGGATGTGGACAAAAAACGCTACATCAACCAATCGCTCAAAAACGTAGTCAAACATGCCGATTTGACTTTCTTTTACGAGTTCACCAGGGATTTTAACATAACGAAATATGATGTCGCAAAAGGTGTACCCCTTGTGAATTATGACTTTTGGAAAGATTATGTGCTGGAAATTGTTTCCAAAATGCGGGCATATAACATCAAGCCGACCCAATTAAAGAATTTCGCACAGCAGTCGTGCGATGTGGTGGACAGACTGTTTATTCATGATTTCAAGCTGGCAACATTCCAAAGTTTGGCAAAAGATTACGTAGATTTTCTGGATAGATGTAATGGAAGATCTGCTGCAGCAGCCCAAAGGAAGAAAAAACAATATGACGTTCTTTGTGCTGCATCACCATTCTCCAAAGAAATCCTTAAAGAATTTGTCGCCTCAAAATCTGATTTCTACAACTATTCAAGCACAATAGATAAAGAGCCAAATGCCGAAAAAAGTGGCGATAATTCAAAAAAATACATACAGAAATGTATTGTGCTTAATTCTGCCAATGGCATAAAAGTGAAAGACTGCATCAAACGCATCTTCACCATTGCAGAGACATGGTCGCAAAAATTCGAACAGTACAAACGTGACAACAACCTGCTGGATTTCGATGATTTGGAGGCCAAGTTCCTCGAACTCCTTGATAAAAAAGAAGTTCAAGACGATATCCGAAGCAGTATCAAGTACCTGTTTGTGGATGAGTTTCAGGATTCGAACCCTATACAGCTTGAGATTTTCAAAAAACTTTCCGATTTGGTACAGGTAAAAAGCTACTGGGTGGGCGACCGCAAGCAGGCTATATACGGTTTCCGTGGCAGCGATTCCTCACTCACGACCAATCTGTTGAAGTCGTTTCCTGACCCTGTGCCCGGCCAAATATCTGGCTTTGTCCCCAATGCCGATGGCTGCACTTCGCAACTGATCGACACCTCCTACCGTTCCATCGAAAGCCTGGTGGAATTGGCGAATAAGGTGTTCGAAAAATCGTTTGCCTTTGGCGACCCGTCTGAAATCATTGACAATGTGCCGTTGCAGGTAATACGGTTAGATGGGAATATCCAAACACCCATCCAGCATTGGCATTGCAACTCTGTGGACGCTTTGGCCGACCGCGTGGCGGAAATCCTGAACGGAAATGTAACTACCATACCCGGTGTATATGACGAAGGGGGGGCTGAAAAAACGGATAAAGACAAGAATTGGCGCACACAAATTGTCCCTGCCGACATTGCCGTACTTTCGCGCACTAAAGCCGATTGTGCCAAAATTGAGGAAGCCCTGCGCAAAAAAGGCATCCCCGTTTCCTCGCCCGAGACCTCCATTTTGGACAAAGCGGAGGTGCGACTCGTTTTTGCCCTGCTGAAATATGTGGCAGGCATCAAACGTCGGTATGCAAAGACGGAATTGGCCAAGTTACTGGAAGACAAAGGAATTGGCGATGTTTTGAAGGAGATTGCCGCCAATCGCTACGACTACAATCCTTTCTTCGACGAAGAGGACAGCAACGGGAATGAAGAAGATGCCACAACCACTTCAACAGCAGGAACGCCGGCAGGCAAATCGGCAAAAAAAGATCCTGATGCCTTTTTTGCAGACCTGAACGACAAACTACAAGGTTTGCGCGGGCTCAACATCAGCGCCATTGTCAAGGGCGTGATTGCCGTGATGGATGTGCGCAATGTAGTTGCAAAATGGGGCAACGCCGAAATCCGTCAGGACAACCTTGACACGTTGATTGAGCAGGCCATCGCCTACGAGCAGTCCACGGCAAATTCGGCCGAAAGCGCCACCGTGGCAGGCTTTATCAACTATATGGAAGAGGTGGAAATACAGTCGGAGCTGGACCAAAGTGCCGAGGGAGTGAAAGTGGCTACCTACCACAAATCCAAAGGTTTGCAGTGGAAAATCGTTATCCTCAACTCGTTGGATGATAATGAATTGGAGCTCGCTGATTTTGTCAAGAAAAACTGGTTCGGCCTGAATCTGAAAGGTGACTATGGCAATGCTGAACTGCAGCTGATCCCCAATTGCGGAGATGTGACGGATGCTGTGGCCGAAGCAGTTTTGGCATTATCTAAACAAACGGCGGGCAGCGACGACAACAGCTATTACAATATGGTACACGGCAAGGTGGAAGGCGAAATCAAGCGGCTGCTGTATGTGGGTGTCACCCGTGCCCGTGACTACCTTGTAACTACTTCTTTTCCAGATGCTTGGGGTAGGGCGCAGTCAATGGATTGGATTAAGAACATAATTGGCAGTCCCGCTCCTGCTGCATTGGACACACCTAATAGCCAAACCGACAAAACGCCTGTTGACTTTTGGGGAGTGCCGGCACATCCCGCCTATTATGAGCAACTTGCCGATTCGGGCAATACCTTCTCTGGTTCGGCGACCACAGATGTGAAACTGGATTCAGTAGCGATTAGTACAGAAACGACTCCCAAAACCATCTCTCCCAGCAGCTCGCTGGAGAAATACAACGCTAAGGCTGATCTTCTTGGTCGCTTTTCATCTCATTACATTGAACACGGAACTATCAAAGAGGGAGAATCCGCCGCTTTCGGCACCTGCATCCACAACTACTTCGCAGCACACCGATGGGATGGTAAGGACAAGATTGGTGACAATGTAGCATACAACGAAGCCTTCGCTGCTACAACGATAGCGAACCACAATATGACCGAGGAGTTACCCTATCCGGAACTTCTGACCCAAGCGGCAGACACCTTGTTCTTCTATCTGGAAAACACGTTCGGCCCAGGTGAATTACTCCGCGAGACTCCGTTCTCTTACCGCCGTAACAACGAGCAGTTGGTGCAGGGCGAAATCGACTTGATTTGGAAAACTGACAAAGAGTGCATCTTGTTGGATTACAAGAATTTCCCCGCACCAGAAAAATGGGGAAAGGAAATTGTCATGGACGACAGGTCCGACAATAAGTTTTATGTGAAAAAGTACTTCCCGCAGTTGGGTGACTACCGCGCCGCCCTCACTGCATACGGCATGAATGTGACGCACGTGTTCGTGTTCTATGCCGTGCTGGGGTGCTTGGTGGAGGTGAAGTTTTAAGGATACGTGGTGCCGGGATGGGGAGAATAGAGTCGTAAAGAGGGAGAACCATTCCGGCCGAAACACGTCTTTCTCGGGACGATACCCCTATTGCTTCACGTCCTTCAAATCGCGCACGCGGAAATTGTTCCACATGGGCTTGATGCGGGGATCGTAGCGGGTCTCGTCGATTTGGACGCCACCGTTGGTGAGCGCGATTTTGCCGATGAAGTTCTCGATGACTTCGAATTCGTCTTTGTAGAAAATGGCCACCTGGTGCCCAAGGCCCGTGTAGCGGCGGATGTGGTAGCTGTAGCCGTTTTTCTTGAACTGCTTCACAATGGCGTTCGAGCCGTAAAAACCGAGGTTCGCGAAGGCGGTTTTGTCGTAATTCACCAACTTGTCTTCGGTGCCGTGACAGAACAATGTGGGCGCAGGATCGCGCAACTTGTATTTCGGCTTCCCGTGCGTGGAGAAGATGGCGCCGGCGTATGAAACAACACCTGCGAGCCGGAAATCTTTGGGCAGGATGCCGCTGTTGAGATACCCGTTGCACATCGCGTAGTCGGCTTGCAACGCCGCGATGGCACCGGCACTGCTGCCCATCACGATGATGTTGGCACTGTTGATGGTGTATTTCTTCGTGCTCTGAAGCTCCCGGAGGGTGTAGTCCAGTGCCGAAATCACATCTTCGGCAGCCATGTCGATGGATCTCTGGAACTGCTTCATGGCTTTCAACGGGGCGAACTCCTTCTGTCCGCGCATCCCAAGCCGGTAGTCGATGGCGATGACCACGTAGCCCTTGTCGGTGAAGTGTTTCTTGACTTCCTGCACTTGGCTGTCGTCGCGTTTCCCGCTGATGAAACCGCCCCCGAAGACGAAGACCAGACAGGATTGCTGCTCGTTCTGCACCTTGGGGACATACACGTCCATGTAGAGCTTCGTGCTGTCTTTTTCTGCGTACAGATACGTTTCCTTCTCTTGCGCAAATGCGCTGAAAACGGCAATAAACGCCAATGCTATTGTCAAAACCAGTCGTTTCATCTTTTATTCTATGTTCGCTTTAATCGTGAGTTCGTCTTCTTGTTTGCCCCTCTTTTCAAGCGCCCGCAGCATCAATAACGGAATCATCAGCGCGAAGAAGTCCACGCCGAAGCGCCGGTCGAAAACGCACTCCACACAACTGTTCAGCGCCAGCAGGATGAAAATCGAGAGCAGCAGGATGTCTTTGTGTCGGATGGAGGTGCCCAGCGGGGTGAAAAAGTACAGCAACAGGAGTATCAGTCCCGGGATGCCGTTGGTCAGCAGGGCTTGAAGGTATTGGTTGTGCGCGTTGTAGTTGTGCTCGAAGTCCACCCAGTAGCCTTTTTCGCGATACTTCTCGCGTGTCGCCTCGAAACAGTCGCCGGTGCCGGTGCCGAACGGCAGGTTCTCGACAGCCGCCTCCCATGCCGCCTGCCAGATGACCATTCGCGCGTCACTCGGTTTCTTGCCGTTCTCGTCCAGCGTGTATTTCGATTCTATGAAACGGTTTTCAGGCGCGATCTGGGTGGTCATCAGTATGATGAACATGCCGACGATTAGGGAGAAAATGAGCAACATCCCTTTCCAGGCCGATCTCCGCTGGCGAATGACGTAAATGCCTAACGGAAGGTGGATGATGATGAAAGTGAGAATCCCCGCCCTCGAATATAGACAGAACACGCTGACAAGCAGAATGGTTGCGATGGAATACAACAATGTTTTTCTCAGGGTGGATAGCCTGAATTTGTTTTCGAAGATATACAGGAAAACAAGGATGTAGGCGAAGGTGGTGTATATGGCCACGTAGGTCGGATGGCGCAGGAAGGAGAAGGTGGAGTAGTACAGGTAGGTGTTGTCGCCGGTCGTGGCGGCCATGAAGATGCCGCGAGTGAACAGAACGATAATGTGAAGAAGCACGCTGGCGGTAAAAGACCCGAATAGGATATTTATGTGTTTGTTAGTCAGTATTTTGCGTGATGTAGTGAGCAGGATGAGCGGCGCGATGAAGAACCATAGATAGCATTCGAAGGTGCGCCATGCGTAGGCTTGGTTGGTGGAGTTTGTCAGTCCGAAAATGGGGATTAGACAAATGGCAAGCAGGAAGATACCATAAGGGATGCCGTCGTTGGCTTTGAAATTCTCCCATTTCGCACGCCATTGGCCTTGCGCGATCCACAGCACCATCAGCAGAATGCCGAACGGCCACATTAGATAGGTGGTGAACGGCAATAAAGCCATCGTCAGCATCATGATGATGAAGCTGACGTTGAAAAGCCTGTCGGGAGTGCGCAGGTCTTGGCAGTATGTGCGGACGCTATTCATGTTCGAGCAGGTCGGGTCTTCGTTCACGGGTTCGGGTCAGCTGCTGCTCCATGCGCCATTCGTCGATGAGCTTCGGGTTTCCGGAGAGCAGGACGTCGGGGACACGGTGTCCGCGGAAGTCGGCGGGACGGGTATATACGGGAGCGGAGAGCAGGTTGTCCTGGAAGGAGTCGGAGAGGGCGGAGGAACCGTCGCTGATTACGCCGGGAATCACCCGCGCAATGGCGTCGGTGATGACCATGGCCGCCAACTCGCCGCCCGAAAGCACGTAGTCGCCGATGCTGAGATCCTCGGTGATGTACAGCTCCCGCACGCGCTCGTCAACGCCTTTGTAGTGACCGCAAAGCAGGATGATGTTTTGGCGCAGCGACAATTCGTTGGCTTTCTGCTGGTTAAAGGTCGTGCCGTCGGGTGCCATCAGGAAAATGCCATCGTATTCGCGCTCACTCTGCAGCTGTTCGATGCAGCGGGCGATGGGTTCGATCATCATCACCATGCCCGCACCGCCGCCGAACGGGTAGTCGTCGGCGCGGTGGTGCTTGTCGTATGTGTAGGCGCGGATGTCGTGGACATGCACCTCCAGGTACTGTTTTTCCACGGCGCGTTTCAGTATAGAACTGCCGAACACGCCGGGGAACATTTCGGGGAAAAGGGTCAGTATATCTATTCTCATCTCGTCAGTTTCTGAATCATCATGATGCCGTCGCGGAAGGGCAGCAGCAGGTTGCGCACGCGCGGGTCCTCCTGCACCTTGTCGTTGAAGGCCAATATCGCCTGGGTGTCCCTGTCGTTATGCCGCACCTCCTGTACCACTTTGCTGTTCCATAAAGTATTGTCAATCAATATGAAACCGTTTTCTCGCACTTGAGGCAGCACTAAATTGTAGTATTCCTCGTAGTCGGTTTTCTCCGCATCGATAAAAACCAAGTCCCAAGTTTCGTTGAGTGAGGGCACCACGGTTTTTGCATCGCCGATGTGAAGCTGTATCTTCTGGCTGTCAGGACTTTGCGATACATATTCCCGAATACGGTCTTCGTATTCTTCGTTAATCTCTATGGTATGAAGGATACCGTCTTCAACCAGCCCTTCGGCTAAGCAGATGGCGGAGTATCCGGTGAAGGTGCCGATTTCAAGGATTCTTTTCGGACGTATCATCCTGGAAATCAGCGATAAAAACTCTCCTTGCAGTTGTCCCGAGGCCATTCGGGGGTTGATGGTCTGCAGATGCGTCTCTCGGTACAGCCGACGGAGCAGTTCGCTCTCTCCGGTCGTGTGCGCCTCGCAGTAGGCCTCGATTTCGGGTTCTATGAGCTCGAATGTGGACATTTACGACAGTTCTTCGATGGTTTTGTTGACTTCCTCTTCGGTTTTTGTCAGCTTGTCACGGCAGATCTTCATCAGCACCGTGGCACGTTTCATCTTCTCGGTCAGCTCGTCCACGCTGACATTGTCGTTTTCCAGCTGGTCCACGATCTCCTTCAGTTCTTCGAAAGCGGCGGTATAGGTGATTTCCATTTTAAAGGTTAAAGGTCAATGGGTTAGAGGTTAGGTGGTTCTAAGTTTAAGTTCTAAGTCTAAGTCTAAGTTTAAGTTTAAGTCTAAGTTTAAGTCTAAGTTTAAGTTTAAGTCTAAGTTTAAGTCTAAGTTTAAGTCGAGGTCTATGTTCCAATCTGTCATTTCCATTAATATCCAATAGCTAATACTGAATGCCGAGTCGGACGCCGGCGTAGTGGTAGAGTACGTTTTTGCGGGCGTTGGTGGAGTAGGCGGAGAAGTCTTGTTCGTTGGGGTCGAGGATGGTGTAGCGGATGTCGGAGTATTGGTTTTTGTAGCAGGCGGCGATCACGATGGAGAGTTTTTCGTTGAGGTTGATGCGCATGCCGATGCCGGCCTCGCCCATTGGGCCGGTTTTCGTGCCGTGCACCACGCGGTCCATCTTCTCAGGGATGGAGGAGACGTACCATTTGAAGCTGTAACCTGCGTTCAGGTAGAACAACGGTTCGATTTTTGTGTCGGTGAAGTTGACGGTGAAGTTGAGGTAGATGGGGATGAACGCGGTGTGCCGCCAGAAATCGAAGCCGGCGCCAAGACCCATCTGGAAATACGGGTTGAACTGGTAGCCGAGGAGCTGGTTCACGGAGATGTCGAAGTTCTTGTTCTGGACGGTCTTGTTCTCCAGTTCGATTTGCCCTAATCCGGTCGCATAGCCCAAGGAGGTCATATAGATGAACTTGCGGTCGGGCGTCGGACGTCTTTGTGCGTAAACGCTGGCGCAAAGCAGCGTGGCGACGAGGAGGATGAGTGTCTTTTTCATAAGGCTAACCTATTGATTATGTTTTGTTTGCGTTGACTTCAGCATTTCGCGGGCGGTGGCCACGGCCGACTCAGTGCGGTTTTCGCCGCTCATCATCGTGGCAATCATCTCTTCCCGTTCGTGCATTTCCAATTCTTTGATATTTGTATATGTTTGATTGTCAGTTGTTTGCTTGTAAACTAAAAGGTGCTGGTTGCCACTTGCGGCAATCTGCGGGAGGTGCGTGATGGCAATCACTTGGTGGTTTTCCGCCAGCAGCTGCATCATCTGGGCCACTTTTGATGCCGTTTCGCCGGAGATGCCTGTGTCGATTTCGTCGAAGATGATGGTGGGCAGGAACATGGAGTCGCTGATGATGGACTTGAGGCAGAGCATGATGCGCGACATTTCTCCGCCGGATGCGATTTTGGTGATGTCGGCGGGCTCCACGCCGGCGTTGGCGGAGAACAGGAAGGCGGCGGTGTCGCTGCCGTTCTCCCGATAGTCACCGGTGCTCGTCAGCGTGACGTTGAAGCGGCTGTCGGTCATGCCCAAGCGGTGAAGACGCTCTTGCATCGCCGTAACTAATTGCGGAATAGCCTTTTGTCTCGTTTCTGACAATTCTGCCGCAAGATTCCGAACTTCCGATTCCAGCGTCTGAGTCTCTTTCTCCATCTCCGTCAGCTGCTCTTTGTTGTCGCTGTATTGCGCCACCTCTTGTCGGGCGTTTTCCAGCAGTTGCAGCAGTCCTTCGTTGTTCGTCGCATCATATTTCTTCTGAAGCGTGAACAGCGTGTCGAGGCGTTCGTTCAGCTGCTCCGTAAGGGCGGGGTTGACCTCCACGGAGTCGTTCTTGCGTGACATTTCGTAGGCGAGATCCTGCGTTTCCGTCAGCAGATTCTCGATTCTCTGGTTGAATGCAACATAATCTCCGCCCATGTTTTCCAAAGGACGGCATTCCTGCTGCAGTCTTTTCATCATATATAATATATTGTCACTTTCCTGCTCCGACAAAATACCTGTGGCATTGTAGAGGTGTGACTTGATGGCTTCGGCGTGTGACAGCTCTTGGATTCTCGATTCGATTTCCTCTTGTTCGCCCGCTTTGATTTCCGCTTTTTCTAACTCCTCGATGGTGAAGAGGTTATAGTGGTAATGTTGGGCCTCCTCGGTGCATTTTTCCTTAAGAGTCTCCAACGCTGATTTTTTCTGATGCCACTGGCGGAGTGTTTGTTGATATTGGCTTGCAACCTGCTGGTTTTGGGCGAATTGGTCAATCAGGCGAAGTCGAAAATCGGCGTTTTGCAGCATCAGGGTCTGGTGTTGCGAGTGGATGTCCACTAACAGCGCCGAAACGGATTTCAGGATGTTGAGATTGACGGGGGTGTCGTTGATGAAGGCGCGGGATTTCCCGTGCTCGTTGATTTCGCGACGGATGAGGGTGTCGTCTTGATAATCGAGGTCGTATTGTTCAAACAGCGGTTGCAGGTGGAGCTGCCGTATGTCGAAAGTCGCTTCCACGATGCATTTCCGGGATTTGTCGAAGAGCACGTCGGTGTCGGCGCGGTTGCCCAAGATGAGCGACAGCGCCCCCATAAGGATGGATTTGCCGGCACCGGTTTCGCCGGTGATGACAATCAAGCCTTGCTGAAATGGAATTTCCAAAGACCTAATAATCGCATAATTCTCTATCTGTAAAGAGGTTAGCATTGCGATTATTTTGATGAGGAGTTGATGGCGTCGTAGGCGGAGGAGTTGGTGGGGTCAATTTGTTTCATGATATTGATCACCTGGGTTTTCTCCGACGGCATGCCTTCTTTGAAAATGTTGATGATTTCGTCCTTCTTGGTGTTCAGGATGATGCGGACCACGGCGAGGTTGGATTTCTGGGCGTTAACTTGTTGCAACAGTTTGAGGCTTTCAAGGATGACGGCGCGGCCGGCATCGGGGGTCTCGTACATGACATCCAGACCTAAACGGTGGTATTGGTAGTAAAAATCGTGGATTTTGCTGTAGGTGGAGTTGGTGAAGTTCTCGGTGATCCAGTAGCGGTTGTTTTGTCCGCTCTCGGCCACACTCCAACCCACATCCTTGGTGTTCAGATTCACGGTGTTCTGGCATTTTGCGAAGTAGGGGGAGCCGCCGTTGGGGGAGAACGAATCGAGCTCCACGGCGATGAACAGGTTCAGGTAGTAGGCGATGAGCGACGTGAGCTCCGACAGGCTGGCGTTTTCGTCGTATTCCAGCGGGTCGCCGTCCGCATATCTGAATTTCACCTTTTTGTCCTGGAAGCTCATCAAGGTCGTTTTGTAGCTGGCCTTATAGACAGGGCGTTGAAGCACCAGCGTGGCCGTGCCCTCGTACTCGTCACCGGAGGCTTTGGTCAGGTTGATGGAGATGGAGCACTCGATGCGCTCGTTCTGTTTCAGGTTGTACTGGCACCATTTGCGTTCGTGGACGAAGGAGTAGATTTTCTGCCGTAACTCGTTGTAACGCTGTTGGTTGCCACTGCTTGAAATCTGGGTGGTGTTCAGAGATACCGCGCATTGGAAATCCTGGGCCTTCAGGGTTCCGAGGGTCAGCATTGTCATGAGCAGTAATCCGATAATACGTTTCATAGTTGTTTCGATTTAGGGGTGAATATATATCTTCGCCGTTTGCAGGATTTCCTCTGCGATTTCCTGTTTGCTTTTCAGCTCGCTGGCGAACTCCCGTCCGTCCTTGCTGAAAATGGTCACCTGGTTGGTGGCGGTGCGGAAGCCTGCGCCGGCGGTTCGCAGGGAGTTGAGAACGATGAGATCCGCGTTTTTATTGTGCAGTTTCTTCTTGGCGTTCTCCACCTCGTTTTCCGTCTCGAGCGCGAAGCCGATGAGCAGTTGGTTGTCGCGCTTGATTTTCCCGACGGAGGCCAAGATGTCTTTCGTTTTGACCAACTCCACCGACAGTTGTGCGAAGTCTTTCTTGATTTTTTCGGGGGCCACGTGGGCGGGTGTGTAGTCGGCTACGGCCGCGGACATGATGATGATGTCTTGATTGTCAACCAATTGCATGCACTGCTGGTACATTTCCTCCGCTGTTTTCACATCGTAGCGGTGGATGTTGCGGTGGCGGGCGGTGCAGCTGCTGGGCCCGGTGACGAGCGAGACTTCGGCGCCTTTTCGGGCGGCGGCTTCGGCGAGACAGAATCCCATGAGGCCGGAGGAGTGGTTGCCGATGAAGCGCACGGGGTCGATGGGCTCGTAGGTCGGGCCGGCCGTGATCATCACTTTTTTGCCTTGCAGGGAGTTGTCTTCCGACAGGAACTCATCCACGGTTTCGAAGATCTCTTCTGGTTCCTGCATTCTTCCGCTGCCGGAGGTGCCGCAGGCTAAGAATCCTTCGTTCGGGGAGAGGATGTGGCAGCCGCCGATCACGCAGTGCCTGCATCCGAAATTGTCCCGCATTTCCTGGGTATCGACATCGGTCAGGAAATAGTCAGGGCCGAGAATCTTGTAGATTTTCTGCGCTTCTTCGTAGGTGCGGTCGCTCCATTCATGATAGATGTCGTGGTTGCCCGGC
>CACXUB010000011.1 GCA_902770735.1 uncultured Bacteroidota bacterium
GATGAGAAACACCATTTCAAGGGGCTGAACCGTGCGGAGTTGGAGGGCAACAGCGACCACTACCCGTTCGCCCTGCGCCACGTGCCGTGCATCCTTTTCGAGAACGAGAGCGGCGACGCGTTCCAGTACTACCACACCGTCAACGACGACTGGGAGCACGCGGTGTTCGACACGTATGAGCCGCTGTTCCGGCTGGTAAGGGATTTCATCGAAAGGTATTGATGTTTTGTTTCCCGCAGAATTCGCAGAACATCGCAGACTTTTTCAGCGCAAGTCTGCGAGTTCAGCGGGAGAATATTTTTCCTATTTTCGCGCCGTTAAAAACATCCCGTTATGAAGAAATACCGAACCCCCATCCTCCTGTTCGCCATTTTCGAAGTCATTGCCGTATCGCTTTGGCTCTCAACAGGAAATCTCTTCTTTCTGTTGAACTTTTCTTACATCGGCATCTGCCTTGGCGTTGGGGGGATATTGATGACGGCGGGGTGGAAACACGCCCGCGAGTTCGTGCAGTTCACCGTGGGCAGCTACATTCTGGTGTTCCTCGGCCTTGTCTGTCGCGAGAACATGCAGATGGAGGGATTCTGGTATTATCTGCTCTCCGGGGTTGTCGGGGCGGGGGTGCTGCACTACCTCATCGCCAAGATCTTCGGGCCGCTGTTGTTCGGGCGCGGCTGGTGCGGGTTCGCCTGCTGGACCGCGATGATCCTCGACCTGCTGCCCTACAAACAGCCCGCAAAACCACGGAAAAGCTTCGGATGGGTGCGCTATGTGATGTTCGCGCTGTCGCTCGCCGTCGTCATCCTGCTGATGTGCCTCGGCAAAGCCGACAAAACCACGATGTTCTATCTTTTCGTGGCCGGGAATGTGCTCTACTACGCCGTCGGAATCATCCTGGCCATCGTGCTGAAGGACAACCGCGCCTTCTGCAAGTACATCTGCCCGATCACCGTCTTCCTGAAGCCGATGAGCTATTACTCACTGCTGCGCGTTAAGTGCGACGAGGCCAAGTGCATCCATTGCGACAAGTGTCTGAAAGTCTGTCCGATGGAGGTGGAGGTCAACAACAACTCGCGCAAGCGGAAGAACGCCACCGAGTGCATTCTTTGTCAGCAGTGCAAGAAGGTGTGTCCGGTGGGGGCGCTGAAATAGTTCTCTCCCGCAGATCTAGCAGACTGACGCAGAAAAAAGGTACGCGTTAATCTACAGGTTCTGCGTAAATGTGGAAGTCCTTAACCGTATTTATTCGGTAATTCTTCTTAACAAGGTCATCCATTTGTCCATCCAACCCGCCAATGGAGCGGGACTGCTAAGCATTCCGCCGTTGTACTGGAGGTTGAGCATAGAGAAACGCATACGACACCGAGGGCTATATTTTTTCGTATAGACAGCGAGGCTGTTGCCGCTGATGTTGTTTTCGGCTTTGACCTCCACGGGTATGATTTCATCATCCCATTGGATGACAAATTCCACTTCTGCCGTTCCGGATGATGTCCAATAATAGGGTTTCTGGTCGTCCAGAAGAGGCATGATGGACTGAAGCACTGCGTTTTCAGCCATGGCTCCTTTGAACTCAGTATAATTAGCGATAGGATCTGTGACAACCGTTGCGGGTAGATGTGCCAAACGGCGGAGCAATCCGCAGTCGCAGGCATAAACCTTGAAAGCGTCTGTTTCCTCGTATGCGGAAAGCGGCATTCCAGGCTTGCTGACACTGAATATGCGATGAATCATCCCCGCATCTTCCAACCACAAGAGGGCGTCTTCGTAGTCTTTGGAACGTGCGCCCGTTTTGATGACCTTCCATACGAACTTTCGGTTTTCTTTCGACAGTTGGGCAGGCAGCGAGTGCCAAACGGCATGAATGCGCGGAATCTCGCGTGGCTCGGCGTATTTGGCAAAGTCAAGTTCATAAAGGTCAAGAATGCCTTGCAAAGTCGATTCCACCTCGCCGACACCCTTGTCTTCAAGCAGTGACACAATGGCTTCCGGCATGCCTCCAGACACTTGGTAGCGTCTGTATTCTGTACGTAACTTGTTCATGATGATTTCCGGCAAATGGCGGATTTCGTCCAATGAGTTGATATATTCGTATGTACGCACATCGCTGGCACGCAGGAACTCCTTGAAAGTGACAGGGAACATGTTGATGATTCTCACCTTACCGACAGGCACCGTCATCCTGCGCTTTTTCACAGCCACACCCAGCAACGAACCTGCCGCAATGATGTGATACTGGGGTGCTTCATCACAGAAATACTTCAAACTGTTAAATGCCTCTTCGCATTCTTGTATCTCATCGAAAATCACCAGCGTCTCTCCAGCAATGATGGGCTGTTCGCAATAAAGCGTCAACTCCTTGATCAGGCGTTTAGGATCCTTCGTGATCTCAAACAACGACTTCAGTTCCGGTTGCCGGTCGAAATCAAACTTCACACAATACTTGAAACACTCCTTGCCGAATGACTCCATAGCCCACGTTTTACCAATCTGGCGTGCGCCTTTCAGCAGAATCGGTTTCCTATCAGGAGCCTCTTTCCATGCTTTGAACAGGTTGATGATATCTCTTTCTATTTTCATATACCACATTGGAAAGTTCGATTTTGTGTATTACCGCTACACTTTTCCTAACTTTCGGCTGCAAAAATACAAAAAAATTCATTCACTCTACCACACAAACGGAATCACCTTGTAGCGAACTTTCTGTTTGTACTCCGTGTATCCCTCAAGTCCCTGCTCCAAGACGGCCTCCTCGTTGCGGATGCGCTTGGCGATGATGGGGATGTAGAGCAGCATAATCAAAAACGACCACGGGGAAGCCAGCACCAAAGGCATAGCGAGGAAGAGGACCAGCGTGGCGGCGTACATCGGATGACGGACAATGCCGTACAGCCCGGTGTCCACCACTTTCTGATGCTCCTGCACCTCGATGGTGCGCGACAGCCAGACGTTCTCGCGGAGCACCTCGGCGTAGAGTACGTAGCCGATCAGGAATACTACGGAGGCGACATACACCGCCCAATCCGGCAACAGGCACCATTGGAAACGGTAGTTGAGGCCGGCCACCACGAACATTGCGAGGAACATCAGGCCGCTTAACGCGACCACCCACTTCTGTTCCCCTTGTTTCTCTTTGGCATCCAATCGTTTGCGCAACAGTTCGGGCTGGTGAATCAACAGCACCACACCCGCAATGAGCATCGGTCCGAACAGCAGAGCGATGAAAAGCCATCCCTGCCAGTAGGCGAAGGTGCCCGCCGGCACAAACAGCAACGCCCCCACCAGCACTAATCCGGCGAGGAACTTTGTCAGGGCTTGGAAAAAGAGTTTTGTGGTCATATCCTTTATGTTTTGTTTCTCCCGCAGACTGCGCAGATTATCGCAGACCCTTTCTGCGCAAATCGGCGAGTTCTGCTGGAAAACATATTTCCCGTTTATTTCAACACCTCCCAATGTCCACTCTTGTTGCTGCCGACGCGAGTGATATAGCCCGCTGCCTTCAACTCGCCAAGTCGGCGCTTGACAGTGGCTTCAGACACGCCCAACAGAGCACCGTAAGCCGCATAATTGAGGCCGTTGTCTTTTATTAGAGCTTGATAGAGCCGTTCCGTTATCGGGTCAGCGAAACGTTTTATCGGGTCAGAAAGCGGTTTTATCGGGTCAGCGGACTGGGATTCCTTGAACTCCTCAATCTCTTTGCGGATGTTGCGGGTGTGCTGTTCCAGCATAAACCGACGGAATAGTTCTGTACTTTCCTGTTCCCTTGAGTCAACCAACGACTGGATGTACTCTGCTTTGTCTGCTTTGTTGATTTTCACGGGCACCAGTCCGAATTCATATTGCAGATGATTCATCACCAATCTGGACATGCGTCCGTTGCCATCTACCCAGGGATGAATGGTCACCAATTGATAATGGGCATCGAACGTCAACAGATATTTGGCGATCAAATCGTTAGAATTGACAAGCTGCCGTCTCATTTCGTTCAACTGCAGACAGAACTCCTGCAATTTTTCCGGAACTTTCCGAAAATCCATATAGGAGCGTCCTCCGATTCCGGCGGTGACGCTGACTAAGCGCAAGTCCCCTTTGGACGCGTCAAATGAACCATGCACTGTATTGTACACACTTCCTGTGTTTTTCATGACCAGTGCGGACAATGTTTTCAACATTTCCACGGAAAAATCCTTATGCTGCTCGGCAAGCTGCATTGAATGCGTGTAAGCAGCCTTCAGATCAAGGTTCATCAGCTGTTCCTGCATACTTCGTCCCTTCGCGGCAATACCCTCATCAAACAACAGCTGGTTCTCAATTTCCGTGACGGTACTCCCTTCGATAGCCGTGGAATGGGTAATAATGGAATACAGATAGAACTTTTTGTAGTCTATCTGTTCCGCAATCCCCAACGACTGATACTCATTGAGTGCGTCAAGCAATTGTTGTTCCTGTTTCGCGACCATCACAGCTGTTTTTCGGCGGCAAAAGTACTATTTTTCCTGATATTTCTCCCGCAGATTTCGCAGATTAACGCAGATCATTTTCCGCGCAAATCAGCGGGTTCAGCGGGAAATCCGGTTAATCCTCTTTCACAATCGGGTAAAGTTCCACGAATTCGCCCTGGTGGCTTTGACCGTCGTTGATGAGCTCGGCCATCTTCTCACCTACCGTGTCAATGTCGTGGAAGCCGGGGAGACTCATGTTGCCGTTAAGGTCGGTGGTGGTGGGACCCGGATGTACCGAAAAAATCTCCAACGGGGTGTTGTTTTGTTGGAACTCGATGGCCATCACACCCATCATGGCGTTCTGGGCGGCCTTGCTCGTCACGTAGGCTAACGGATGCCAGTAGGGACTGATTTCCGACGGCACGGTGACATTGACAATCCGGCCGTGGTTCTTCGCAAGCAGAGGCATCAGCAGCTTGGTGAGCGAGAAAGTGCCGACGAAGTTCACGTCGAGGGTCTCCCGAATGTCGCTGAGTTCCGTGTGGAGGCTGTCCACGCCCATGTCGCCTGGGATGCCGGCGTTGTTCACCAACAGCGAAAGTTCAGGGTGTTTGTCGTTCAGCTCGCGGGCGGCGTTTTCCACGCTCGCGAGGTCGGCCAGCTCCACGCATACCCACCCGGGCACATCGATGTCCAAGGCGGTAAGCTCGCGGATGGCCTTCTCCGCACGCTCCTGATTTCGCGCCCCGATGATGATTCTCCAGCCGCTCAAGCCGAGATGTTTTGCAATGCCAAATCCGATTCCTTTGTTGGCGCCCGTGATGAATGCAGTCTTTTCTTTCATTTTTTAACGTTTAGAAATTTGTTTGATAAGAGGCAGCGAAAATACACTTTTATTGGTTTTCCCGCAGAATTTGCAGACTGACGTATCTTATAATTTCAAATAGAAGTAATACTCATAAAAACATAGCCATATATAGCGGCAAGTAGCGAATACCATTAGCCAGCATCACATTGGAGTTGCAAAGCACTATGGCCTCGGATATTATAGAATGTGAATGCGCCAAAGCGTAATCCAGGGATGCGTGACGACGGAAATTGCTCCCGGATTTCACCTCCACGATCTGAATGCCCTCCTCAGCGGGCAAAACAAAATCAAGTTCGTGTTTGCTTTTTTGGTCAAAATAATGCAACGGATAACCTTTTTTCACCAATTCGGCGGCCACAAAGTTTTCTGTCATAGCACCTTCATTCAGGTCGAGATCACCGTTCAAAATAGCAAAATGTTGCCGTGGCAGGCTCATATTGCATAGAAGCCCATTATCCAACAGATACAATTTGTAAAGTCGGCGGTTCTCCACGTTAGACAGCGGAAGTGACAAGGCATTGGTTTGTATGGCATAATAAGCCATTCCGGCATCTATCAGCCACTGCGTGGGATCGGCATACTTGCGGCGGCTTGCCCCGTGTTCCAGATCCGCCAGCACAAATCGCTTGTCCGGTTTTGCCAATTGAGCCGGGATAGAGTCAAACACCCGCTTCACCAACACTTTGTCTTTACCTGCATATTTGGATATGTCCCTTCTATAACCAGCCAAAAGATCGTTCTGCAGGTTAAGGACAACGGAAAAATCACGATTTTCCATAAAACCGACGACCACTTCAGGTAATCCTCCCACAGCCATATATTGCGCATATCGGTGCATCATCTGGTCGTGTACAAACTCCGGGACAGTCTTGTTCGTGGAAAAAGCATTCATCAATATGCCAATGACATCCTCGGTAATACCTGCCGCCCAGAGAAACTCCTCGAAATCAAGAGGATACATCTCCACGGTTTCTTCTGATCCAACGGGTATGGAAGGGATTTCCCCAACCTCATCCTCGGAATCATCCTCCCCTTTATAGTGAATCCCAAGTAGGGACCCAGATTCCACATAGTCGAATGCACCATCCTCCACGAGAAATTTGATAGCAGCCCGAGCGTTGGGGCACTCTTGAATCTCATCGAAAAAAATCAAGGCCTCACCCGGAACAAAAGGGCCTAATCCCATCGCCGAAAGGTTAAGGATTATGGTGTTGGCATCCAGATCACCGTCAAAAGCCTTTTTCACGGACGGGGTTTTGATGAAATTGATTTCAATGAAATGCTTGTAATGCCGGCGGGCAAGTTCCCTAATGGAAGTGGTTTTTCCCACCTGTCTGGCACCCTCCACAAAAAGTGCTTTCTTTTTGTCGTTAATTGCCCAATTGTCAAATACTTTATCAATTTTTCTACGCAGCATAATGCAACTTTTTTCCAAGATTCAGACTGCAAAAATACAACTTTTTTCCAATTTATCGGATTGTATAATGCAACTTTTTTCCGACAGGGCGGTTTTACACCTGAAACCACTGTTTTTTTCCCCGCAGACTTCGCATGCCCTAATCCTCCTGTTGCCAGAGATAGTCCGCTATCTGCAGCAGGATACGGGCGTTGTCGAAACTCCCTTTGACGTAAAACTTCTCCGGAAGGCAGGCCGAGACCCATCGTGAAAGCGCAATGCTGTAGCATCGGAACGGGATGCCGTTGTATTCCACCAACCACGGGATGAACCAGGCATATTCGTCATCCTTATTGTAATGGGTGAAACGAAGCGTGTCTTGACTGCTGTTGACAATCTGCATCTCGAACCAATAGACTCCGCCAGTCGTCCTCCAATTTTCATCTTTGTACAGGATTTTCCGTACTGTGTTGGCACTCAGCGTGTCGATTCGATCTGGCACTGATTGGTAGAAATTCTCCACATAATCATAATCGAAAGCATTCGTTCTTTTTTGGGGATTCATGATGATTCGATCATACATCATGT
Source organism: uncultured Bacteroidota bacterium (assembly GCA_902770735.1). Lineage (GTDB taxonomy): Bacteria > Bacteroidota > Bacteroidia > Bacteroidales > WCHB1-69 > F23-D06. Next base: position 7,295 of record CACXUB010000011.1, read on the forward strand.
CTTTTTTGTCCAGTTTGCCCAATAGCTTGCAGTATTTCCGGCGGTCTATTTCGGTGATTTGAAAATCGGCGATATTGGGAATGCGGGCGTAGTCGCGGTTGATGTCGCGAAGAATGCTGTCCAATTCGTGACGACTGGCGGTATGCCGGAACCGTATTCTTTCCCGTTTGTATTTGGCGTTGGCATTCGGGAAACAGGGATCATACTGGTTTAAGACCAACGTGGCAAGATTCGCCTGCAGATCGCCGTCGGGTGTGACAGTGTATCGGACGGTGTCGCTACGGTATTTTGTTAGCCCACCGCAGAGAACGACCTCGATTATCGGTGCTTTCAGAAAACCCTCCAAAGGCGCGGAAAGGGTGTACGGACGCAACAGACCGTCGGCAAGGGAGTATGTGTAATGCCGCTGTCCGTCCCAAAACAGTGCCACACTGTCACTTAACAGTTCGAACGTTTTGACATCCATTGGGAGATGCTGCTTGCGATACCATCTGCCATCCGATTTGTCGGCGAAGCAGAGCGTGTTGCGGAAGTCAACGCCCCAAAGCTGCTGGCCGCCGTCCCATACCATATAAGGTTTTTCGATGCCCTCCTCCGTGGTATAGCCACGTGGAGCAACGACCACCCCGTTCTCGTCCACCTTGCATAGAACACATCCGACCGCCCACACATACAGCGTTCCGTGATAGACAACGACCTCTGCAGGCTTTGCGGGCAGCGGTTCGCGGGTGAACGGCCGGTAATCCGTGGGGGAACTGAAATCAACCACATTGAGATTGTCGGTGATGGCAATCAGATGTCCGCGTTCCCTGTCGGGATAAAAATCCGTGACTTTGACTGGAAAACGCTGCCACTGAAGATCTTGAGAAGAGGAGTAATAGACCTCTCTTCCCTGCCGAATCACCCATAAATCATTCCATATCAGTACTTTGTTGATTTCTTTACCTTCTCCTAACGGTGTGGGAATCCGCTTTGAAGTGCGCCAATTGTCTTCCGTCAGCATGAGCGGAAAGGTGTCGTGCTTGATGTTGACTCCAGCTAAGCCGTACAGTCCGTCGCGCATGTCAAATGCCGTGACATTTACCCAATCTGATGAAATAACCGGCCGTTCCAGTGGTGTGAAGGTTACGCCATGGTCTTCGGAATAGTAGAGAACAGCTTCTTTGCCGGATCCAGTCAACCAAATATGACCTTGCGCATCTGTGAAAACTTGTCGGAGAACCACATCCCCGCTTACGGTTTGCTGAAACCAACTTTTGCCATGGTCTTCGGTGCGATAGTAACGACTCCATTTCCCCCACTCGTCGTATGTGACGGCCATGGCGGTGTTCGTGTCTATAAAAGAGAACTGATGTACGTTTATCCAAGTGTTATCGTCAACGAGAAAGAGCGGTGAGGCGCAATGCCAGTCGGAGTGGATGTCATCGGTGTAATAGACTTTGCCCCGCCCCGATGTTAGCCAACAGGTTCCGTCAGGTGCGAACGCGAAGAGGGGAAAGCCACTCAGCAAATCAAGTTCAGCACGATAGTCACGGTTTTCGCGCTCCTGCGCTATGCCCGAGAACAGCAACGAAAGAATGACCAGCACAAGGGGAATGTTTTTCATATTGAGTTCATTTAAACAACTTTACAATAATGACACAAAAGTGTCAAAAGGTTGCAGTTTGCTGTAATTTTTTCCCGCAGACTTCGCGGAACATCGCAGACCCTTTCTGCGCAAGCCAGCGAGTTTGACGGAAAAAACTATCGTATCACCTTCGTGAACACCGGCGCTTTGTCTTTCTCCACCGTCACATAGACCTGAATCTCGTCGGTGGGCATGTCCGGCTTGTCCTCACGGGGAAGGTTGACAGCGGTGAAGAGGTATTCGGTGCCGTCGGGAAGGTCGCGGGAGGCTACCGTCTTGGCCTTGGCGTGGATCATCGGGTAACCATCGACAGCCGCGTCGAAGATGGCGGCCTCGTCAGCGCTTGCCTCGTGCTGCACGGGAAAGTCCGCTAACTGGACATATTCGCCTTCAAGGAATCCGTTGGCTATCAAGAAATTGTCCACCTCCTTGGGCATCGCCTCCAGACGGGCGGCGCGGACTCCGTAGCCGGGCAGGATCTCCGCACCAGGCTCAGCCACCGCCAAATCCTTCACGCTGGATTCCAGTCCGCCGCTGCCGAAGGTGCAGAACGGTACAATTTTCTTTCCGCTGAAGTCGGCGCTGTTGAGGAAGGTCGTCACAGGCGGCGCGTACGTCCCGAACCACACGGGGAAGCCGAGGAAGATGACATCATAGTTGGCGATGTCCGCTTTGACGGGCAGAATCTCAGGGAGGACGCCCTGCTCTTGATCTTTCTTGCAACGGTCGATGGTTGCCTGGAAATCAGGATCGTAGGGATCCACCATCGTGATTTCCTCGATGTCGGCACCGAGCTTGTTGGCGATTGCCTCCGCCACGGCCTTGGTGTTGCCGGTCTGGGAGTAGTAGAGGACGAGCATCTTGGGGGCTTCCTCTTTCGGGGTTTCTTTCTTGGAACCGCAGGAGACGGCGGTCAGCGTCACGACTGCAAGGAGCAGCATCAGTTTTGTGTTTTTCATTTCATTACGTTTTTTGTTGTTATATCTCAGGGTTCGGTTCGCTCACCCTGGGTTGACACGTGTCGGGCTTGCAGTCCTTTTGGAATAAGCACTATTGCCCTTTGTCCTAATTTTCAAAAACGGTGCAAAAATAAAAATTTCCGCATCATTCCGCATTTTCCGAAACGATACTCACAACAGAAATCACCCTCCGCGCCACCTCCTCCGGGTGGTCTACCAACAGCTGGCCGTGGTTCATCTTCGGGAAAACCTCCACGTGCGCGTCCGGACATAGCGTGAGCAGGTGCTTGGCTTGCGGCTTCGCCACGAAGGACTCCTTGGTGCCATGCCAGTAATGGATATCAGCCCCGTGGATAGATTCCAACTTGTTGGTATATACCGATTTGTAGCCGTCAAGCACAGCGCGGGTTTTCCCCGATGGATAAACCTTCTTGACCTCATCCAACAGCACGTCGAAGTAGTGCGAGTGGAACAGCCAGCGCCAGAATCCGGTCCAGTGGTAGCAGGTCCACACGTTGAGGGCTTGGTAGTAGCGCAGCGGTCCCACCGTCCACTTGGGCAACGGCAGCAGCGGCGCGGCATCCATAATGGCGTGGTCGATGACGATTTCGTCGCGCTCCAACATCCTCGAAAGGATTTTGCCGCCCAGCGAGAGCCCGTAGGCGACGTCCAGCCGCCCGTTGAGGTTCTCTTGCACATAGCGGATGGCCTGCGCCGCCTGATCATCGACGGAGGTGAAACGGGAGGGCTTGCCGAGCAGGAATCCGTCAATATCCGCCGTGACAATGTGGAAATCCTCCTTCAGCAATTCAATTAACGGAAAGAAAATCTCATGCGAGACACCCAAGCCGGGAAGCAGGAGAAGGGTCGGTTTTTCGGGAACGCCGTAAACGTGAAAGTCCATGAGGTCAATATTTGAAAATTATTCAGGAAAATCTATACAAAGAATAAACACACCCCCACCACGCTGATGACGGCGCCGATGACCTCGCGGACGGTCACCTTTTGGTGGAACAGGATGGCCGCCGGGGCGATGATGAGGATGGGCGTGAGGGCGAAGATGGTCTGCGCGATGCCCGCGGAGGTGTACATCGTGGCCAACAGCGACGCGCTGACCCCGATGAACGGTCCGAAGATGGTGGAGGCGAACACGCACCACATCGCCTTGCGGTCGCGGACGGCGCTGCGCAGCTTCGCCAATCCGTCCTTGCTGAACAGCATCAACGAGAGGAAGAAGCCCGCCAGCCCGATGTAGGCGCGGATGGTGGTGGCGGCGAAGGGCACGCAAATGCTGACCGGCAACGGCAGCAACGCCCCCTCAAAGACCGCGTCTTGGGAGATGTTGAGAGCCGTGAGTGCCGCATCGTAGTGCTGGAGTCCCATCTTGCTGAGCACCAACCCGAAACCTTGACAGATACCGGCCATCGCCGCGTAGAAGATGCCCTTCGCAGGCAGTTTGAAACGTAGTCCGTGATGCTCCGAATCGTCGTTTTTCGAGAGAATCGACAGGGCGATGCCGCTCAGGGTGACCACCATGCCGAGGATGGCAATCGGGCGCATCTGCTCACCGAGCAGGATTCGTCCCGTGAGCGCCGCCGTAGGTGCCGAAAGGGTCATGAAGAGCTGCCCGAACCGCGAGCCAATGTGGATGTAACCCTGCATCAGGCAGTAGTCGCCGATGACGTAGCCGACCACGCCCGAGAGCAGTAACCATCCCCACGTGCCGCCGTCGGCGTAGCGCGGGTACGGCACGCCCATAATCAGCCAAAGCGTGAGGATGAGAAACAGCAGTGACATCGTCATCCGGATCGTGTTGAACGGCAACGAGCCCATTCGCTTCGAACCCACCTCGGCAAAAAGTGCCGTGGCAGTCCACGAAAGGGCGACAAACAGGGAGATCAGTTCACCTACAAACATACTGCAAGATGCCTTTCATTGTTGTATTCACATTATTATCTCGTTTCCACGACAGAAACGGTGCACAATCTGTCGGTCGTCGCCAAGGTAAATGTATCGTTCCAAACGTTCCAGCAGGGAATAGTGGTCGTGGTTCAGGTCGCTGTCATCGATGACGAGTGCGTCGAACTCGTAGCCGGGCTCGAAGCTCCCCACTTTGCCGAAGAAGCTGCCCGCCGATTTCGTGGCCATCCAGAACACCTCCGGCAGGGTGAGGAACGGTCGCGCGTGATTCCTCAGAAAATGCATCTTGCTCACCTGTATGGCATAGACCATCACCCTGAAAATGTTCAGGTCGTGACCGCCGCTGATGTCGCTTCCGAGTCCCACGCGCAGTCCCTCGTCGAGGAATTGCCGGATGGGGGCCATGCCCGACGCCACGTTGAGATTCGACGTGGGACAGTGGGCCACCATCACGTCGTTCCGCTTCATCAGACGCAGTTCTTTGCCTCTGGTATATACGCAATGAGCCATCACGGTGGGCGTTTGCCCAAAAAGGCCGTAGCGGTTGTAAGCCGCACCATACCAGATGCTTTCGAGGGTTTGTACCAAGGCCAACTCGTCCTTGTTCTCGGAGAGATGCGACTGCACAGGCAATCGATACTTGGCGGCCAGTTCGCCACAGGCGCGGAGCATCTCCGGCGTGCAAGACGGCACGAAGCGAGGCGTGACAATCGGGCGGACCAATGCTTCAGGATTGTTGAATTCCGCAATCAGTTCCTCATAACCTTGCAGCATCTCCTCCACCGATTCCGAAAGTCCCTCGGGGCAATTGCGGTTCATGGCCACCTTACCCACCAGCGCTCCCATGCCAGCCTCTTGGAAAAGATGCATCAGCAGACGCGTGCTTTCCGTGTGGCTGGTGGCGAACACGCAGGCCCGCATGGTGCCGAAACGCCACAGGTCGCGCACAAAACGGCGGTACATCCGCTCGGCATACCCCGTGTCGGCGTATTTCATCTCCTCAGGAAAAGTGTATTTTTGGAGCCATGGCAACAACTCCAAGTCCATGGCGATGCCCTGATTGCGGTACTGTGAGGCATGCACATGCAGGTCGTTCATAGCCGGGATCAACAGACGGTCGCCGAAATCGACAATCTCTACATCCTCGCCATTTGACTTCCGGCAAGGTTCGGAGACATTGACCCCTAAAGACGCCAAATCCGCCGCCACACCTGTCACACGCCCGTCGGTGTCCACAGCGACATAACCGTTCTCCATCACTTCAAAACGGCTTTGTTCCTTTGTATAAAGGATATGTGCCTTGTATATCTTTTTCATCGGAGCAAAAATACAACTTTTAAAAACACGGACACACCCTCCGAATAATATATTCTCTCCGCCCCTTTTGCCAAGGTCATTGGGCATACTTTTCAAGTCAAAAAAATCGTACCTTTGCGCCCTCAAAAAAATAGGGTAGAAAAAAGAATGAGACCTTGGCAGATAGCAGTATTTATCATCTTGATAATCACTTGTTTAGGGATTATCAGTTTTTTCTATCCTGAAGACGGGATAACGCTTGCGGGACACAGCATCAACTTCCCGTCCATCGAAAAAGTGCTGTCCGACCCTGACGCTGACCTTCCCGACCTGCCTGGCGACAGTCTGCTGAACGACCCGCGCATCCCCGCCCCCACCCTCTTCAACCGCAAGAAACGCGAGGCCATCATCGCCGAAATCGTCAGGGAAGACTCCCTCAAGCAACAGGCCCTCATCGAAGAGCAGCTGGACACCCTCATCCAGATCAAGGAGACCCTGGCGCAGGCCGGCCATTTCTACTTGCCCAACAACGATGTCACCTTTTTCGACAAGTTTTTCGCGAAAGCGGCCGCCGCCCGTTCGAAGGACGAGGTGCTGCGCGTGCTGCACTACGGCGACTCGCAGATCGAGATGGACCGCATCTCCGGCAATCTCCGCGCCTACTTCCAGTCGAAGTTCGGCGGCGGCGGTCCGGGACTGGTGCCTGCCATACAGACCGTGGCCTCCTACGCGGTGAGCCAGTCGGCCAGCGGCGCGTTCACCCTCTACTCGTCCTACGGCGAAGGTTCGAGGGCGCGCGGCAACTACGGTCTCATGCTCAAATGCTACCGGCTGACGGGCAGCGGCTCCTTCACCGCCAACGCGAGTTCCAGCAAACGTTCCGACAGCCGTGTGAAACGGTTCTCCCGCGTCACACTCCTATACAACGACCACGACGGCAAGTTCCGCGCCACCCTTTCCGACCGCAAGCACGGCTACGACTCCACCTGCACGAGCGCGGGCGGCGGCATCCACGCGATGCGCTGGCAGACCGACTCCTCCACCACCTCCCTGCGCCTCAACATGCAAGGCACCGCCGACATCTACGGCATCATGATCGACAACGGCCCGGGCGTGAGTGTTGACAACATCCCGCTTCGCAGTTCCTCCGGCGACCAGTTCACCCTCGTCACCGACTCCATCCTGCGGAAATGCTATCAGAACTCCAATGTCGGGATGATTATCCTGCAATTCGGCGGCAACTCCGTGCCCGCCATCTACAGCACCGCCGCCATCAACAAATACTGCGCCTCTATGCAGAACCAAATCCGCCGCATCAAGAGCGCCTGCCCCAACGCCACCCTGATGTTCATCGGACCGTCCGACATGAGCCACTCCTACGGCGGATCGCTGCAAACATACAAGCTCCTGCCCGCGATGATCGACAGCCTGCGCAACATGTGTCTGCGCAACAACGTGGCTTACTGGGACTTGTACGAAGTGATGGGCGGTCGCAACTCGATGGTGGCCTGGGTGAAGAAAGGCTGGGCAGGCCCCGATTACGTACACTTCACCCCCACCGGAGCCAACTATGTGGGAAAGACACTGTCCGAAAACTTCGCCACCCTCTACGAACTTTACTGCACCCGCCGCAAAGTGGGTTCACAACAATTTGACAACTTATGGGACGCCGCGCAAAACTAATATCCAGCATACTGATTATCAGCATTATGACTGCGTTTTCGCAGACAGATGTCACCGCCGACAGCGTGGCACTGGTCATGGAGTCCGACACCTCCGCCGTCTGGGCACTTCCCGAGATGTTCTCCGAATACGACTCTACATTTTCTTTCATCCACTTCAACGAAGACACGCTCTACTGGGGAAAAGACAGCATGAACCTGGTCCGTTTCTACGACAAGCTCGACCGCGTGATCCGCACCCGGAAGGGCAACGTCCACATCATCCATATCGGCGGCTCGCACGTGCAGGCGGGCACCATGTCGCACCGCATCCGCAAGCACGTCCTCGCGGAATACGGCGGCGAACCGGCCGACCGAGGATTCATCTTCCCCTACTCGGCAGCCAACGCCTGCAACAATCCCCGCGACTATAAAATCACACGATCGGATTACTTCTCGCTGATCCGGAACGTCTATCAGCAATACCCTTCGCCGCTGGGCATGTCGGGCATTTCGGTCTATTGCACCCAGTCGGTGCAGTCCATCAAGTTCACGATGAACGAGCCCGAGTACGACTTCGCCACCGACACGCTGGTGCTGTTCGGCCGCTCCAACGGACATTTCATCGACCCCGTGCTGAAATACGACACCATCTGGCGGTTCCCTGACGAATCCGACTTGGAGAACGAACGCTACTACTTTTACCCCGGCCGACCCTTGCAGGAGTTCACGTTTTACTTCCCGTGCGGCGCGGCGGACACCTTCTTCGTGAACGGACTGTGGCTCAAGAACGGCAAACCCGGCGTGACATTCACCTCCATCGGTGTCAACGGCGCGGCGGTGCCCTCGTACCTGCGCTGCCGCAACTTTGTCCGCGACCTCAAAGCCTTCCCGCCCGACCTCGTCATCTTCGGCATCGGCGTGAACGACGCTTTCGCCGCCGATTTCGACTCCGCCGTCTTCAAGAACAACTACCTGCAGCTGATTGCCCGCATCCGAGAGGCAAGCCCCGACTGCGCATTCATCTTCCTGTCGAACAACGACACGTGGAAAAAAGGCAAGAAGGGCCACTATTACGTCAACCAGACCGGACCGGAGGTGAGCGACGTCATGCACCGATTGGCAAATCTCACGGGCGGCGCCTGTTGGGACCAGTTCGAAGTGATGGGCGGTCTCGGCTCCATGGACAAATGGTACAAGAAAGGACTGGCACAAAAAGACCGCGTCCACTTCACCGTCAACGGATACAACCTCATCGGCGACCTCTTCTACCATGCTTTCATTCAACCCCTTAACGCGAAGCGAAAATGACCTGGGAAAATGTGTTACAATTTCTGATCAACCTGTTCTCCTTTGACGAGAAACACCCGCTGTTGTTCACCCAATTCAACTTCTGGGCCTTTTTCGCCATCGTGTTCGCCGTTTTCGCGCTGCTGCACCGCAAACGGCTGCTGCGAAACACGTTCCTCTTCTTCGTAAGTCTGCTGTTCTACTACAAAACTTCCGGCCTCTTCGTCCTTATCCTGCTGTTTGACACCTTCTTAGACTACTTCCTCGGCGTTTTCATGGACAAATCTCAGCGCGATGGTTGGCGCAAGACGTTCATGATTTCGGGTGTGGTCATCAACTTGCTGATACTCTTTTACTTCAAGTACGCCTACTTCTGCACCGACGCCTACAACACCATTGTGGGCAGCGAACACGAGGTCATCAACTGGTTGGCGCAGTGGACCAACAACTGGACCGGCACGAACTATTTCGATGCCTCCAAAATCCTGCTGCCCGTGGGTATCTCGTTCTACACTTTCCAGAATATCAGCTATTTGGTAGATGTCTATAAGCGGAAGATCGCGCACGTTTCCAACATCCTCGACTTCGGGTTCTACGTCTCGTTTTTCCCGCAGTTGGTCGCCGGTCCCATCGTGCGCGCCGACCAGTTCGTGCCGCAGCTCTACAAAAAGTTCTCGCTCTCGCGCCGCACCTTCGGCATCGCCGTCTTTTGGATTCTCAACGGCTTGGCCAAGAAGCTGATTATGAGCGACTACTTAGCGGTCAACTTCGTCGATCGGGTTTTCAACAACCCGACGCTCTTCACCGCCTTCGAGAACCTGTCGGCGCTGTTCGTCTATTCGCTGCAAGTCTATGCCGATTTCTCGGGCTACACCGACATTGCCATCGGCGTGGCCCTGCTGATGGGATTCCGTCTGCCCACGAACTTCAACTCGCCGTACAAGGCCACCAACCCAGGCAATTTCTGGAAGCGGTGGCACATTTCGCTCTCCAACTGGCTGAAAGACTACCTCTACATCCCGTTGGGCGGCAACCGCAACGCCACCTTCGGCACCTACCTCTGCATCTCGCTCATCGCGGCCGTCATCATCCTGCTCACCAAGAGCGTGGTGATCACCTGCATCATCGGCGGCATCGCGCTAGCATTGCTTGTAGCTTCATTAGTGAGCAAGAAGGCGCGACTGAAAATCAGCACTAACCTCAACATGATGAATACCATGTTGTTAGGCGGTTTGTGGCACGGTGCCTCGTGGAACTTTATGATTTGGGGCGGTTTGAACGGCATCGGCATCCTGTCGTACAAAATCTGGCGTCACGGCAATATGCTCGTGCGCAGCACCATCGCCACGGTGATATTCGTCACTTTCCTGATCACCAACCACTTGTGGCCGCATCCCGCGCTGATGATCGGCGTGGTGTGGAGCGGTATTTGGTTCGCGGGCACGCTCATCAAAACCATCTTCACACTCATCAAGCCCGACAAGACGGTGGAGTGGTTGGACAAGACGTGGGGCATCCTCCAGACGTTCGTCTTCATCTCGTTCACGCGGTTGTTCTTCCGTTCCGGCTCCAACCTCGATCCGGCCACCGCAAACGAGACGGCGTGGGAGACCGCCAAGGCGATGGTCAACAGCATCGGCGGGCAGTGGAACGTCGCGGCTATCCCCGACATCCTGGCCAACTACAAGTTCGTCTTCATCATGTTCGTTCTCGGCATGGTCATCCACTGGCTCCCCGACCGTTGGAAACGCTGGTACCGCATCAACTTCGCCATGCTCCCGCTCTGGCTCATGGGCCTCATCGTGGTCGCGGCCGTCTTCGTCCTCTACCAGTTCGTCACGGCTGATTTGCAGCCGTTCATCTACTTCCAGTTCTGAGTGATAAGGCAATAGGCAAAAGACGATAGTTATATCAGCCGCACCGCCAACAACTCTTTCCCGATTTTGTGAATGGTGGTCTGTATCTTCGACACCTGTTTTTCCGAGATATACTGTCCTCTTTTATACTGGCGCATCAGTGATGGGTTGATGCCCGACATGTTGGCCAGTTTGGTCATGTTGAGGTAATCGTAGTAGTTCAGGAAAGAGGGCATGTCGTATTTATATACGAACGTGGTGTTTTTCAAGTCATCAGGGTCTTCTCTTCCTATCTCTTCGAACACTTCAATAAATTCTTTCACCGAGTTTTCAAAATCAGCTTTGGCTTCGGCCACAGTGTTGCCGTCTCCGAAAACGGTGGATTTGGTGTCTGGGGTGAAGATAGTGAACGTACCGTCTTTGCCCATCTCAATCAATGCTATTCTTTTTTTCATATCTTTATTTTTTATTCCCTAATTATCAGAACCCTATCTGGCGTTTCAACTTGTGATAGAGGCCAGTTTTCACTTCCTTCGATCCATGCCTTTCGATTTTCAGAATGCCCTCCTTCTGTGGATGAGCATAAATGTCATGATTGCCTCCTGTCCGCAAAAGAAACCACCCGTGACTCTCTGCAATTCTTCGTAATTCATTCCATTTCATATCATTTCAATTTTGTTTTTATAGTCGCTGCAAAAATATGACTTTTTTGGCATATAACAATATTGTGTTATAATTTTTTACGGCGACAGGATAATCACCATCGCGTCGGCATCTCTCCCCGTCTGTACATATTCTATCCCTAAGTATGTTTTTTTCAAAAATGTTACACCAAAAAAAAAATTTTCACAAAAAAAATTTACAAAATGAAAAAGTTTTTATCTATCGCAGTGATTTGCTGCATCGTGGCCATGACTGGTATTTTCTCCTCCTGCGGACGTGTAGAGGACGGCGACTGGATATATTCCGTCAAGCTCGATCCGAACACCGAGGAAGGAATAGTCAACAACTACCGCATGTGGTTTGAGCAAATTGTCATTGACAACATGAAAGCGAGCGCTGACAGCTACACGGAAACCACAGGCATCTATGTGTTCAAAGGCGAGAAAAAAGAGGTCAGCAAGAGAGCTGAAAATGCTTTCAACAAAGCCATCGATGCCGTTGAAGTTGCCAGAGCAAGTCATCCTGGCGTCCTCATGGGCGGCACCAAGATTAACTTAATGCTCAACAACCGCGACACCAACAAAGACGAGATTGTCTTAACCCGCACCCTGAAAGAGGATTAATTTCACCATCGGCCTTTTCAAATACAGATGACAATGAAAAGACACTTGTTTACCCTGATGGCGATATGCCTCGGCGGTCTGATGGCTATCTCATGTAACCATGAGAATGGCGACGACAATGGCGGAAGCGGTACTGGCGGCAACAAAAAAATCACCATCCAGTACCAGATGAAGGACTCCTTCAAGCAAAATGGTCAGACGTTGCCAATTTCCCCTTACTTCCATTACAACCTCAAATATGTTGACGCAACGGGTAAAACTGTAGAAGTGAACAACGTCTCCGCGCCTTGGAATCTCCCCGCTTTCGAAGTCAAGGCTCCGTTCACCGCCAAAATCGAGGGAACTATCGTCTATAACGAGTCTGAAATCCCCGAAACGGGTACCATCATTTTCGGCGCTGTCCCGAACATCCACTACATTGAGAATGGTGTGGTGAAGGACCGCGATCTCAACGATGCACCTGTCGGTCAGTTCAGCTCGAAAGAGCAATTCCTGAATTTCATCTCCACCCATCCGGATCGTCTGACGTTCACGTTGGAACACACCTTCTAATCCGGTTATACGATATACTACACTCCAAAGAGACGCAAGGACATGCGTCTCTTTTTTTACACGATTATTTAAAACACCAAGGGCCGGTGCTATGAATGCACCAGCCCTTGACAATTCACCAAATTCAATATAAGACGGGAAAATCCTTTGACAGTGAAAGGACTATGCCGTCACAGCGTCGCGGTGGAAAACCAGCGGAAAGCTGATGGTTGTATCTTCGTCCTCAGCATTGGCGAACTCCATGTTGATGGTGATGGTGTCGTCGTTGTCGTTGTAGGTGAAGACGATCTGATAGTTGATGGGATTGCCGTTCTCATCGTTGCCGACAGCCGTCAACGTGCCCGTGTGGGTGGCGCCGTCATAGACATAAGCAAGGTCCATGTTCTCGATTTCCTCGTTGGTGTAGCCACCGGCGATTTCCACCACATTGACAATGCTGATGTTGTCGCTGAACGTGATATGGGCGTACTCGTTGTCGAAATTGATGTGGAAGACCATCGTGGAGTCGAAACCTTCGGGGAACTGGCATCCATAGTCGCTGAGGGTCGTGCCAGTCATGGCATAAATCAGATCGCCGAGGGAGAGGTTAGCCGTCCAGTCAGTGCCGATAAGGTCGGAAGTGACAGCCACTCTGGGGGTAGCCCCGTTGTTCTCGTTAGGGGTGATGGGGTCCTTCTGACAAGATGCCATGCAAAACGTGATGGCGATGAGAGCGATTGCAAAAATGTTTTTCTTCATACTTTTTGATTTTTTCTTTTGATTATTTAATTGATTTGAATGTTTCTGCTGTAAGAACGCACCGGAAGAACGAAAAACTACAACGTCGAAAAAAATATTTTTACTCCCGTTCAAATTGCAGTTGATAGAGGCAGTCTCCCTCTTCCGTTCCGAGGGCAGCGCGGGACAAGATCATGGTGTTGTCGGTAATCCAGTTCACATTCCAGCAGCCACCGCTCGGCAGAAGCTCGCTGCAAAGTTCCCCGTCGGCGCTGAGAGTCCACGTGGAATTGTCCGTGGCGGTGGTGCCGTCCATTCCGTTGAACACCAGCGTCACGGTTCCGTCATCACTGAACGTGAAATACATCGATCCGCCGCCATCCTCAGGAACGTATAGGTCGCTGCCCGTCAGTTGTCCGTTCTGGTTGACGTGGCTTACCACCGAACAGACGAAATGCCATGTGCCGATGATGCTCACCGACGTGTTCTCGGACGGAGCAGAAGCGTAAGCCATCCCGCTCCACGTGCCGTTGTCGTAGGAAACCACCACCGTAAGGCCCTCTTTCTCCCGTTCCCTCATCCAGGCTTTCATCGCGTCACGATCCGTGGTGCTGAACGTTATGGGAGCCTTGCTGCCGCGCAACCCCTTGGTCTGGAGGTACGTGGTCTGGCTCATATTGTAGAACGTCACCGTCTGGCCGTTCTGCGCCTGGGTGCAAAGGACATCCAAGAGGGCGTCCCACTCGCCTTCCGTTTTCAACGTCTGGCGGTTTTCGGTTTGCCCCACCGAATAAACGATGACGCGCTCTTTGGGGTCGTTGTTGCCTTCATCGCCTCCGGGTGTGGGTTGTCTCTCGCAGGCCGCAAAGATCAATGTCAATACCGCTGCTAAAGCGGTGAATCTCAATATTTTATTCATATTCAAAATTATTTTTCTTGTTTCATATTATTCAATTGATAATCGAGGAGTGCGTCGTACTGCGCTTCGGTTTTGACGCGGTAGAAGGCCACCGTGCGCCGCGCATGGGAAGCCACCACACGCAAAACAGGGGCGCCCGTCCACTTCACGCGTTGCGCCGGGTTTCCGATGCTACCCAACCAACTCACCGTACCGTCTTCTTCCTTGATATTCAATTCTTTGGCCAGCTGTTGCCAGGCTGCCTCGTCGTCGGCGACCACGAGCACCACATCAACACGTTGAGTTTCACTGAGCTTAAAACCGTTCACCTGCGCCACAGTGAGATTCTTCCGCGAGGCGTAGTTCTTGTAGAGGTCGCTTTGCGACATTGCCGCTATCGGGAGCAGCATCATCAGTATGATAATCAGTCTTTTCATTATTCCATCAGCATTTCAGCGGCCAAAGAGGCCCATTGCGCATCGTCGGTGCCGACACGGTTACAATACACTTTTTCGTAGTTCTGGGGCTGAGGCTGGCGCTGCAGCAAGGTGTGCAGCGAAACGGCCACCGCCACCAAAAGCACCAACGATGTCACCACCGTGGCAATGCGTTTCTGTTTCCGTTGCCATGCGGGGTACTCCGCCGCCAACCGTTGACCGTAGCCTTCCGCTTCGGCCCGTTGCCATAATTCGTCAAATTCGTTCTCTGTCATATATCCATTGATTTTCGTAATTTCTCCTTGATTCTCACCAATCTCACACTCACATTCTTCTCCGTCATCCCCACGCGCTCGCCGATCTCCTTATAATCGTAACCTTCTAATTGCAAGCGCACTATGGAGCGGTCAGGCTCGTCCAGCAGGGCGATCCGCTCATGCAGTTCGCGAATCATCGTGCGGTCTTCGTCGACGACCTCGTATCCTTCCGGCAACGCCTCCGTTTCCTTCTCCCTCCGCAGGCAATCAATGATTTTGTTCCGTCCGATTTTCCAGATCAACGCCGTTTGGGGCACTGCGGAAAGGGAAAGCAGCCGTTCGCGGTCGCGCCACAGCATCACGGTGACCTCCTGCAACAGGTCACCGACCTCCAGACCCCGGCGGCTGTAATGTCGGCAGAGCGAGAAGAGCAATCCCCGATGGCGGTGGAGCATGGCCTCAAAAGGATCCTGTGGTCTCACAATAGTAATAACGCAAAAACCAAGCCAAACACTACATCGGGGTGAAAAAAAATTTTTACCTTTGCCGCCATAAATTCCAACCACGATGAGATCATTCGGAAGTGACAACCATTCGGGAGTGCATCCCGCTATATTAGAGGCCATTGCAACCTGCAACGTTGACCATGAGATTGCCTACGGCGACGACACCTGCACCGCCCGTGTGCGGGATCTTTTCAAGAAACAGTTCGGAGAGACGGCGGAGGTTTTCCCTGTCTTTAACGGTACGGGTGCCAACGTGGTGGCCCAGCGCGCCTGCGTGCGGTCGTTCAACAGCATCCTCTGCGCCGAAACCGCCCACATCGCCGTCGATGAGTGCGGCGCGCCCGCCTTCATGACCGGCGCCTCGCTGGTGTCCATCCCCACCCCCGACGGCAAGCTGACGCCGGAACTCATCCGCCCGCACCTCACCAATTGGGGCTTCGAGCACCACTCGCAACCCAAGTCCGTCTATATCTCGCAGTGTTCGGAACTGGGCACAGTCTATACCTGCGAGGAGATCCGCGCCATCGCCGACCTCATCCACCCGCACGGCATGTACCTGCATCTTGACGGTGCCCGCATTGCCAACGCAGCGGTGAAGCTCGGCAAGACATTCAAGGAGATGACCACCGACTGCGGCGTCGATGTCGTCATCTTCGGCGGCACCAAGAACGGAATGCTGATGGGCGAATCGGTCGTGATGCTGAACCCCGAACTGGTACCCGAGCTCAAGTACCACCGCAAGCAGTGCGCCCAGCTCAGCTCCAAGATGCGCTACCTCAGCGCCCAGTTCATCGCCTATTTCGAAGATGAGCTTTGGAAGAAGAACGCCGCCCACGCCAACGCGCAGGCACAAAAGCTCCGCCATCGCATCTCCGCTGTCCTCGGCGACGTTTTCACCCAGCGCACCGACTGCAACATCCTGCTGCTCAAGCTTCCGCGCCCTGTCGCCGACCGCCTTGCGCAGACCACCTACTTTTACTACTGGAATGAGGCCGAGAACGAGATCCGCCTTGTCACCTCGTGGGACACGACGGATGAGGATATTGAAAGTGTAATTGCGGCATTGTATGATGTATAGACGTCTTGTTGTAGCCTTATTTGCTTCTACTCTCGCCCTCTGCCTCCACGCGCAGCGCGACTCCTTGGCGTTTGCGAACGGTCCCTGGCAGACCGACACGCTCGACGGGATGGTGCTGAAGCAGTGCCGATTCGAGGGACAGCAGCTGTTCGCCTCGAACCAGCAGATTTTCGTATTGGAAATCCCTGATACGGCGCACTATACGTTGGCGTTCGCGCACGAGCCGCGCCGCACGAAGACCTCCGAGATGGCGCAGAAACACGGCGCGGTGGCTGCGGTCAACGGTTCGTTCTTCGACATGGACCAACACTTCCCCGTCTGCTACCTGCGTATCGACAGCGTGGAACTCGGGGAGAACACCCCCGGCAAGGACACCGTGAACCGCAAATACTACCAATACGGCACGCTCTGTCTCCTTGGCGACAGCGTCTTCATCCTGAAGACCGACTCGTCGCGGCATTGGGAGGAGGCGCTCCCCTACCCCGATATCATGACGGCCGGTCCGTTGCTCATCTGGCACGATACGCTGCAGTACATGCGCGACGACCGCACCTTCGTCACCAACCGTCACAACCGCACTGCCGTTGGCATCCGCGACGACGGCACCGTGCTGCTATTGGTGGCTGACGGACGGTTTAAACAAGCTGAAGGATTGTCACTCACGGAGTTACAACAGATTTTCCGTTGGCTCGGCTGCCGTGATGCCCTCAACCTCGACGGCGGCGGCTCCACCACCCTCTTCCTGAACGTCAACGACCATCAAGGCGTTCTCAACTGTCCTTCCGACAACGGCCGCTTCGACCACGAAGGCGAACGCGGCGTGTCGAACGCGATACTAATAATGAAGAATGTAAGTGGAATGTAGAATTATTTTGTACTTTTGCAGCATCGTTTTGCGAGTCCCTATGACTTGGACTATAACTATAACTATAACTTAAACTTAAACTTAGACTTAGACTTAAACTTGAAACCTTTATAGCACTATGAAGCGTTTATTTCTGATTGCATTCGCCATTTTTGTCGGGCTCGGTTTAAAAGCCCAGAGCGTGGCTGATTTCGAGTCTGCCGGCATGGAGTGCACCTCCATCACGGTGGGCAAGAAGGCTTCTGCGGACGGGTCGGTGATGACGTCGCACACGGACGACAGCCACCGTTCGCGCACCAACATCTACGTGACGCCGGCGCAGGACTACGATCCGGGCGAGAAGCAGACGCTCTACAAGCGACAATGGGCGAAACAGCAGCTGCCCGGTCAGATGTTGCGTTACGACAACATCCCCGTCGGGGAGATCCCGCAGGTGGACCACACCTACCAGTTCCTGAACACGGCCTACCCGTGTGTGAACGAGGCGCAGGTGGCCATCGGGGAATCGACGTTCGGCGGGCGGCCGGAGCTGAAATCCGACAGCGGTCTCATCGACTGCCAACGGCTCTGCATGCTGTTGCTGCAACGCTGCTGCACGGCGCGTGAAGCCATCGAGACTGCCGGCGTGCTGCTCAAGAAATACGGCTGGATCGACGCGGGCGAGTGCCTGACCATCGCCGACAAGGACGAGGTGTGGCACTTGGAAATCCTCGGCCCCGGCAAGGGCAAGCTAGGCGCGGTCTGGGCGGCACAGCGCGTGCCCGACGACCATGTGGCGGTGAACGCCAACGCCTCCACCATCCGCGAAATCAACCTCAAGGACAAGGACTACTTCATGGCCTCCGACAACGTCTATTCGCTGGCACGGGAGAACGGCTGGTGGGACGGCAAGGAGACGTTCCGCTTCGCCTACGCCTACGCGCCGCAGACCCGCACAATGATGGCCTGCCGCCGCCGCGAATGGCGCGTCTTCGACCTCGTGGCCCCCTCCCTCCACCTCGACCCCAACGCCGAAAACTTCCCCTTCTCCGTCAAACCCGACTCGCTCATCACCCTGGAGAAAATGATGAGCATCTTCAAAGACTACTACGAAGGCACCCCCTACGACATGCGCAAAACCCTGACGGTCACCGACGACAAGGGCAAGACCGTGATCTCCCCTATGGCCAACCCGTTCATGAAGCTCGACGAGCTGAAGCTGCACCGTATCAACGGTGGCTGGAACGAACGCGGCGAACGCAGCATAGCGGTGCACTTCACCGTGTACGCCACCATCATCCAGTGCCGCAACTGGCTGCCCGACGAGGTGGGCGCCCTCTGCTGGTTCGCCCTCGACAATGTCGCCTCCTCCATCTACGTGCCCATCTACGCGAACGTCACCGACCTGCCCTCCACCTACAAGACCGACGGCCGCATCACCGGATTCAGCCGCGAGTCGGCCTGGTGGGCCTTCAACCGCGTCGGCACCCTCGCCGCCCAACGCTGGGGCGATATGCACCCCGTGGTTGACAAGGCGTGGGCCCCGAAACAGAAAGAGTTCATCACCGAACACTACGTCATCGAGAAACAGGCCATGGAGCTGATCAACCAGGACAAATACGACGAAGCCATCCAGGTGCTGACCAACTTCACCGACATCTGCGGCAACGAAGCCGTAGAACGCGCCTGGAAACTCGGCGACGAGCTTTGGACGAAATTCGACGGAATGTGGTAGGGTTGAAGTAAGAGTTGGACCTATACTTAGAACTTAGACTTAGAACTAAGACTTAGACTTAAACTTAAACTTAGACTTAAAACTTAGACTATAACTTTGACTTTCACAAACGCTAATCCCTATTCCCTAATCCCTATTCCCTAAAATGCCAGAAATCATCCCCATATTCGAAAAAAGATTCCAGATCCCCTCTTACTTTGTGGACGACCGGTCGCAGTTGACGATTAACGCGCTGTTCAGTCTGCTGCAGGAGGTGAGCAACAGCCATGCGACGTTGTTAGGCGCCGGGTGGCATGAGTTGCTGGAGCGCGGCTATTTCTGGGTGCTTACGAAGATGCAGCTGAAAATCTGCCGGTTGCCGGAATGGACGGAGCCGGTGGTGTTGCGTTCGTGGGTGCGGAAATCCGATGCGGCCACGTCCCCCCGTGACTACGAGATGACCGACGCCAACGGCAACCTGCTCATCGCGGGCAGTTCCATCTGGGCCATCCTCGACACGACAGCCGGGCGGCCGCAGCGCATGAGCATGTTCGACGGCATGTTCCTGCCGCAGGAACGCGCCGCCCTCGACCGCAGACCGGCCAAAATAGGCCCGCTCGCCCTGCCCGACACGCTGCCCGAAGCCAAGGAGGTGGTCCATTCCGACATCGACATGAACCACCACGTCAACAACGCGAACTACATCCGCTGGGCCCTTGACGCCGTCAGCGAAGAGTTCCGGCAGACGCACCGCCTCACCGACGTGTCGGTCAACTTCATCGCCCAGGCGAAACTCGGCGACCGCTACATCGTCTGCTCCGAACCCCTCTCCGAAACCGCCTTCAAAACCGCCATCCTCTCCGCCGACGGCCTCACCACCTACTGCCGCCTCCAAACCGAATGGGATTCGGCTGTTGGCTGTTAGCTGTTCGCTTGCGAGACATTGACACCTTAAAACTTAGACTAATGACTTAAACTTAGAACTTAGACTTAGAACTTAGACTATAACTTCGACTTTCGCGAATGCTAATCCCTAATCCCTATTCACTAATCCCTATTCCCTATTCCCTATTCCCTAATCACTAATCACTAATCACTAACCACTAACCACTAGCAACATGTACATGAACGAGCAACTATTCGTAGATTTCCTGCAGGTGCGGGATATCTTGTGGGTAGGCATCAACTTCTCGAAGGCGAAGTTCACCCGCGAAGGGTTCAACATATCCCAAGAAATCCTGCAGCACTACCTTCACGAATGGAACATGCTCATTCTGAACGACCAGAAAAAATACGACATCCGCATGAGCTTCCGCAAGCCGATGATGCAATACGACCTCTCCGTTGTGACGAAGCTTAACAAATCATTGAAAATCAACGACATACTTACAAAAAACATCCGCGTAAACGATGTGCTCACCGATGAGCAGATGTGCGAGTTAGCCTCCTCGCTGGCGTTGCCGAAATCGTTGCCCTTCGCGCTGTCGTTCTGGGTGGAATCGTTCGACACGAAAGTGAAGACCGCGTCCATCTGGGTGGTGATCACCAAAACGGAGACGCAGGAGGTGGTCCTCTGCGAAAAATTCCTCAAATCACCCGCCGGTTTCGGAACCAGAAACTACTGGGCCAGAACTTTTTACAACGTTTTTTACGACATACAGTCCCAGGCGTTCCTCCGTTGGGAGAACATGGTGGGCAAAACGCTCTGACACTGGACCTGGACATTGACAACAAAAAAACGGCTCCTCTCGAAGCCGTTTTTTTTGTTTGTCCACAATGCTTTCAGTACTTTTTAATACACCGCACGCTGACTTTGTCGTGGGTGGAGATCTCCTTGAACATGGGTTCTTTACTGTAGTCGTTGAACTCGCAGCAGATGGCCGTGCCGCCAGTTGCGCCCGCCTCGGAAGTCCACAGTATGGTGTTGCTTCGCAGCTCTTCGAAACGGTTCTGCTCGCTCTCGTAATAGCCGGCTCCGAGGAGGTCAAAGCCCGTGGAGGGCGATTTGCCGCATTTGCCCGCATTCCAGGAGGACGGGTCCGAATCCTTCAGCCGGTCGATGTCTTTGCTGGCGTTGGCGTAAAGGTTCTGCAGATCCTCCACCGTCGGGATGGCCCAGCCGTCAGGGCAGATGCCCTGCACATAAGGTGCGGAAGAGGAGGACGAAACCGCCGACTGCCAGCTGTAAAGGAGGCCGAATTTGTTCTTGTTGGCGGCTTTTCCCATATAGGCGACCGCGTCGTCAATGCCGCTGGACACCCTCAGGTTCTCTTTGAACCAGCAGTCGCGGCCGACGCGCACCACGGCGTCCTGCCGCAGCAGGCCCTT
>CACXUB010000012.1 GCA_902770735.1 uncultured Bacteroidota bacterium
TCAAATCTATATTTATGAAAGGAATTATTGGTGCAATTAGTGGGGATGTAATTGGGTCCGTATATGAGCACAGGCCAATCAAAACAAAGGAATTTGATTTGTTTAGCTATTATTCTCAATTTACGGATGATACAGTAATGACATTGGCTATTGCAAAATGGTTATGTGAAGACAAGACTTCTAAGGATGTTCTGATTAAAAATCTTAAATATTTTGGAAACAGGTATCCTAATGCGGGTTATGGGGGCATGTTTTATCGCTGGCTGGATCAGGAATCTCCCGAGCCTTACGGCAGCTGGGCAAACGGGTCCGCAATGAGGGTTTCTCCCTGTGCATGGGTAGCAGATTCTCTGGAGGAAGCTCAGGAGTTGGCTAAAACATCGGCTATCGTTACCCACAACCATCCTGATGGGGTAATAGGTGCACTTGCAACATCAGATGCAATCTATCTTGCAAGAATCGGCGCAAGCAAGGATGAAATCAGGGAGCATATTGAAGTGAGATATGACTATAATTTGTCCTTATCTCTGGATGAGATTCGACCAAGCTATAAATTTGAAATATCATGTAAGAAAAGTGTGCCTGAGTCCATTATATGCTTTTTGGAAGCCAAAGACTTTGAAGGCTTCAAAATGGGCATGATCACGACCTTCGGCTGCGAATCGCCGTTCGAGGAAGGATATTTCCTGCAGGAACGGCAACGGGTGCTGGTCGATAAACTGTTCCCGATTGTGTATGACCACTATAAGGCTAAATTACAGAAAATCAGCGAACAAGCTTATCCGGTCATCGAACGGGTTTACCTTGAACATGGCGACCGTTTCCAAAACATTGCCATCCCGTTCACCGACGGCAAGAAGACCATCAACATCGTCGCCCCTCTGAAAAAATGTTACGAGACACAGGGCCGCGAAGTGGGTCTCTCCTTCGAAAAAGGCATCACCCTTGCCGTCATCGACAACGCTTGGAAGGAACATCTCCGCGCCATGGACGACCTCAAGGAAAGCGTGCAGAATGCCTCCTACGAGCAAAAAGACCCGCTGTTGATCTACAAACTCGAATCCTTCAACCTGTTCGACCAACTGTTGGTGCGTATCAGCGAGGAAATCGTAACCTTCCTGAGTATCGGTAAGTTACCGATTGCGGAAGAGACCGAACTGAAAGAAGCCAAACTGCCCGAATCGGATGCCAAGAAGCTGCAAACCGGCAGACAGGAGATGGGCCGCGGACGCCAGATGGCTCCGGGAAGACCCGCCAACGAACCGATCCGCGTCGAGAAAAAAGTCGGACGGAACGACCCGTGCCCCTGCGGCAGCGGCAAGAAATACAAAAACTGTCACGGAAGACTCGAAGCGGCCGAATAATGAAACGCGCCATCCTCTCGGTCACCAACGACCTCTACACCGACCCGCGCGTGGACAAAGTCGCCCTCTTCCTGACCCGGAAGGGGGTGGATGTCACACTCGTGGGCCGTCGTTATGGGGATTCGCCAACGCTGGAAAAACGCCCATACAAGACCAAACGCATGCGCCTGCTCTTCCGACGCGGCTGGATTTTCTATGCGGAATATAACCTCCGACTGTTCTTCTACCTTCTTTTCAAGAAGTGTGACATATTGATAGCCAATGATTTAGACACTCTTCTTCCCAATTTCCTAATCAGCAAAATGCGCAGAAAGAAACTGGTCTATGACAGCCACGAGTATTTCTGCGGCGACGCTTCGGTCGTCAACAACCCAGCCGCCCTGAAAGTCTGGAGCGCCATCGAACGGTTCTGTTTCCCGAAATTGAAGACTGTCATCACCGTCAGCCCCTCCATTGTGGACCAATACGAGAAAGAGTATGGCGTGCGGCCTTACTTAGTGCGGAACATCCCTACCGAAAAGTCATTCCAGCTGACGGCCACGCGAAAATCCCTGGGAATGCCCGAAGACAAAACGATTATTATCCTGCAGGGCAACTACCTCATCGCAGAACGCGGTGGCGAAGAAATCGTGGAGGCGATGCAGTATCTACCTGAACATCACCTATTTATTGTCGGGAAAGGGTCTATTATCCCGCAGTTGAAGCAGATGGCCAAAGAGTTAGATGTAGAGGAGCGTGTCACATTTGTGCCGCGACAGACTCCAGAGAACCTCTTCAACTACACGGCATTGGCGGACATCGGCATCTCTTTGGACAAGGATGTCAGCGCGAACGCCCATTTCAGCCTGCCGAACAAGATTTTCGAATACATCAAGGCGGGATTGCCGTTAGTGATCTCCAACCTGCCGGACCGAGTTCAACTCGTGCGGCAGTACCAAATCGGCGAGGTGGTGAAGGACATCACCGCCGAAGCCGCCGCCGAAGCCGTGAAAAAGATTTCCGTTCCCGAAACACTGTCCCGGTATCGCGAAAACTGCAAAGTTGCCGCCAAAGAGCTCACCTGGGAAAACGAAGAGAAAGTGCTGGAGACCGTCTATCTGCCGCTGATTTGAGGTTTTCGCTTCCGAAAACTGCAAACCAGGAGAAGAATAGCCGTGATGGAGACCGCCTGCAACCGGTAGGTGAACCAAAAATGAGCATAACTGTGGTTGGAGAGCACCAAATACCAAATGTAGGGCGCAAAAGCGACGAGCAGATATAATCCCGCTTGTTTCCAGTCGGGCAGACGGAAACGCCGGAACACGCATGCGACAAAACCCAACACCGTGAGCAAAATCATCAGCCAGGGAAGCATCCCCGCATTCTTCACAATCGCATCCCAACGTCCGAAATCCTCCGAAACACCCGTACGCTTATCCATGGCCCTTCCGGCATCGGCGAACACATTGTATCCTAACACCGCAGAGGCCAACGCCCACTTCATCACCCACGTGAAAGCAAAACCGGCTACCCACAGCAACGCCAACTTCACGACAGTCCAGAAAGAGCGAATGTCCGGACCCTTATCCTCACACAACGACAGCCACACCAGCAACGGCCAACCGAAAGAGAGCATCGGAACCGTCAGCAGGTCGAAATAGCAGGTCAGGGAACCGGTGACGAAAAAGAGGATTCCGAGACGGCGAACGTCGCGATGATAACGCACAACAAGAATCGATGACACCAATGTGATGATGAAAACCGGCGTGAACTGCAGGGAAAACATCCACATAAAGCCATAAACGAGCGCCCAACTCATCAGAAAAGCCACCGTTTTCATCACTCCTGCTCGTGGCAGATACACTCTTCCGAAAGCAAGCATCAACAAGAGGGATACAGCAAAAAACAACCACTGAATCTGGGCATAACTGAAAAACAACAACAGAAAACGCGTCAAAAAAGTGGTTCCATGCCAATATCGAGGATACGAACAATCTTTAGAAACCTCTCCCTCGTGAGTCATTTGCCACAAACCTCCTGGCAGGTTCAACGTGACAAACTTCCAGCGAACCATCATGGCAGATTCCAACGGCTTCGTCCGGTCAATGCAATACACCTGGTTTAAGATCAGCGACTCCGTGAAATAGTCCTGCTGGCAGGTCTCCAAATCAAAAACCGAGCGAGGATAGTTGCCGTACGCCGCCAAAGATTTGGACGCCATTTTCACCCGATGTTTCACCATCCGGTCCGGCAAAAAGCTGGAAATGACGGCAAAAAGCGTGTATGAGAATATCAACACGAAGAAAAGCCCGACATAAAAGGCAAACGGATGCTTTTGGATATTTGGAGCAAAACGCATAACTTGTTCAATTAAATATCGGCAAAAATAGGATTTTTTCGGAAAAAAAGTCTATCACAAACTTTTGTCGCTGAAATTGCCAAAAATATGCTACCTTTGCGTGCTCTTTTTCGAGCTTCAAGAAGTTTGTTACCATATTTATAAATAAACCGTTATGGAATTTTATCAGGGTGAAACCGCTTTCTTCCCGAATGTGGGAAAAATCAAATTCGAAGGCAAGGAGTCCAAGAACCCGTTAGCCTTCCACTATTATGACGAGAACCGCGTGGTGATGGGCAAGACCATGAAGGAGCATCTCAAATTCGCCATGGCCTACTGGCACACGCTCTGCGCCGGAGGAGAGGACCAGTTCGGAGGTCCGACGAAGACCTTCCCGTGGAACGCCGCCGCCGACCCCATTTCCCGCGCCAAATACAAGATGGACGCCGCCTTCGAGTTCATGACCAAATGCTCCATCCCCTACTACTGCTTCCACGATGTGGACGTGGTGGAGCCGGGCGACACGTTGGCGGAGTTCGAGAAACGGTTGGCCACGATGGTGGAGCACGCCAAAGGGCTGCAACAGGCTACGGGCAAGCAACTTCTCTGGTCCACGGCCAACGTCTTCGGGCACAAGCGCTACATGAACGGCGCGGCCACCAACCCCGACTTCCACGTCACGACGTTCGCGGCCACGCAAATCAAGAACGCCATCGACGCATGCATCGCCTTGGGCGGCCAGAACTACGTCTTCTGGGGCGGTCGCGAGGGCTACATGTCGCTGCTCAACACCGACATGAAACGTGAGAAAGAGCATCTCGCCATGATGCTGACGATGGCCCGCGACTACGGTCGCAAGAACGGCTTCAAAGGCACCTTCCTCATTGAGCCGAAGCCGATGGAACCGACAAAACATCAATACGACGTGGATGCCGAGACAGTCATCGGATTCCTGCGCTACTACGGTTTGGACAAGGATTTCGCCCTCAACATCGAGGTGAACCACGCGACCTTGGCTGGCCATACCTTCGAACACGAGCTGCAGTGCGCCGCCGACGCGGGCATGCTGTGCAGCATCGACATCAACCGTGGCGACTACCAGAACGGCTGGGACACCGACCAGTTCCCCATCGACATCTACGAGCTGACGATGGCGTGGTTGGTCATCCTGCAGGGCGGCGGATTCACCACCGGCGGCACCAACTTCGACGCCAAGACGCGCCGCAACTCCACCGATTTGGAGGACCTCTTCTACGCCCACATCAGCGGCATGGACGCCTTCGCCCGTGCGTTGCTCACCGCCGCCGCCATCCTCGAACACTCCGACCTCGCGAAGATGCGTGCCCAGCGCTACGCCTCCTTCGACGAAGGCAACGGCAAGGCATTCGAAGAGGGCAAGCTCACATTGGAAGACATGCGCAACATCGCCCTGCAACTTCCCGAGCCACAACAAATTAGCGGTAAGCAAGAACTGTATGAAATGATTGTGAATATGTACGTGTAAAAATTGTGTACTTTTGCGCTTTCAAAAAAACAACCCATTATGAAGAAAGTAATCCATACCAACAATGCACCGGCCGCCATCGGGCCGTACAGCCAAGCTATTGAAGCCAACGGAATGTTGTTCATTTCCGGTCAGATTCCCGTGAATCCCGCCGACGGCACTGTGCCTGAGGGTATTACCGCCCAGACCGAGCAGGTGATGAAGAACATCGCCGCCATCCTCGATGAGGCCGGCTACACCTTCGACAACGTGGTGAAGACCACCTGTCTGCTCAGCGACATCGCCAACTTCGGCGCGATGAACGAGGTCTATGCGACCCGCTTCCCCTCCAACCCGCCCGCCCGCGCCGCCTTTGCCGTGCGCGACCTCCCCAAAGGCGTGATGGTCGAAATCGAAGTCATCGCCGCGAAATAGTTTTTGGCTATTAGCTATTGGCCATTAGCTATTGGCCATTGGCTAAAAGCCAAGAGCCAAAAGCCAAAAGCCAGCATGAACTATCTCACCGTCGATAAAGTCTCCAAGTCCGTGGGCGAAAAGGAACTCTTCCACCAGATCACGTTTGGTCTGGAGAAGGGGCAGAAAAGCGCCCTCATCGCCCGCAACGGCACGGGGAAAAGCACGCTCCTCAATATCATTGCCGGATTCGACACCCCCGACGAGGGACAGGTCATCATCCGCAATGATATTGTGGTTTCGTATTTGCCGCAACGCGATGACTTCAACGACGACAGCTCTGTATTGGACACCCTTTTCGACACGCAAACACCTGTTTTCGAGGCGATTAAAGAGTACGAAACCTGCGTGACGCTGATGGAGAACGGGCAAACCGTGCCACAGGAACGCATGGAGAAAGCCATCTCCGACCTCGACCGGCTGCAAGCGTGGGACTACGAATCAAAGGTGAAGGAGATTCTCTCCAAATTCGGCATCAATGACGTGCTGAAGAACGTGGGCGAGCTCTCCGGCGGGCAGCGGAAGAAGGCCGCTTTGGCCAAAACCCTCATCGCCGACACCGACCTGCTCATCCTCGACGAGCCCACCAACCACCTCGACATCGAGATGACCGAATGGTTGGAGAACTACCTCTCCACCGCCAACATCACCCTGCTGATGGTCACCCACGACCGCTCCTTCCTCGACCGCGTCTGCAACGACATTTTCGAGCTTTCCAACGGCAATCTGTACCATTACCGGGGCAAATACGACTATTTCTTGGAGAAAAAGGCCGAGCGATTAGCCAATGCCGCCGCCGAACAGGAGAAACTGCGGCAGCTTTACCGTCGCGAGCTCGCGTGGGTACACACCTCCCCGCAGGCCCGCACCTCCAAGGCACGCGCCCGCATCAACAACTTCGAAAAGCTGCAGGAAGCGGTGAGCGTGCGCAGCGAAGCCGCCCCCGAGGGCTTCAAAGTGCAGGCCGAGCGAATTGGACACAAAATATTGGAAATCAGCCATCTGGATTTCGCTTATCCCGACCAGACCATCGTCAAGGACTTCTCCTACATCTTCAAGAAAGGGGAAAAGTGCGGCATCGTGGGCAAGAACGGCTCCGGCAAGAGCACCTTCTTGAAGATGATCATGGGCGAGGTGATTCCCGACGGCGGAAAAATCACCCCTGGGCAGACCATCAAGTTCGGCTACTTCTCGCAGAACGGGATGGAATACGCCGGCAACAAAATCGTGCTGGAGTTGGTAAAAGAGCACGCTGAAGTCATCCGGATGGACAACGGCAACTATATGAGTGCCAGTAATTTCCTGAACCACTTTGGATTTCCTTACAGCCTGCAATACACCTACTACGACGACCTCAGCGGCGGCGAGAAGCGGAAGCTCCACCTGCTCATCACGCTGCTCAAAAACCCAAACTTCCTCATCCTCGACGAGCCCACCAACGACTTCGACATCGACACGCTGAACCTGTTGGAGGACTTCCTCGGCAACTTCGAGGGCTGCCTGCTCATTGTCTCCCACGACCGCTGGTTGATGAACAAGTTAGTGGACCACCTCTTCGTGTTCGAGGGCGACGGCATCATCCGCGACTGCTGGGGCAACTACGAGGACTACCGGCAGCAACGCGACAAGGAACGGCGCATCCAGAAACGGATTGAAAAGGCCGCCCGTCCCGAGCCTGTGAAACCGCAACGCACACCACAACCCAACAAACTGACTTACAAGGAAAAACGCGAGTTAGAATCCTTGGAGAATGACATCGCCAATATGGAAATCGAGAAGAAGATCCTCGAAGAGAAGATGGCGATGGGCAAAGGCACGCCCGAAGACTTCGCCGAGTGGGGCAAACGCTACAACGAAATCAACCAGCTTTTGGACGAAAAGACCGAACGCTGGATGGAACTGTCGGAGAAGGAGGGGTGAGCCCGCAGGCCTAACGGTTTTCCTCATCAATAGTACATCCGAAACCCTATATTTTTACATCGTTACGGATGAACTATAGCGGATAACTTATCCGAAACTACTATTTTTTGATAGGTTTCGGATATGGTATCCGAATATTTTTGTATTTTTGCACACAGAAAAAACATCGTTATGGATACTGTTACAGCTCCTCTTTTTATTGGACGAGAATACGAGAAATCATTGATACAGCAATACTTAGATTCGCCAAAAGCCGAGCTTGTCGCTATTTATGGACGACGACGGGTTGGCAAAACATACTTGGTAAAATCATTTTTCCAGAATCAGTTCGACTTTTATTTCACGGGGATGTACGAAACCTCCCGTGCGGTGCATCTTTCTCTGTTCCGGAAAGAGCTTTCACGTCTTACAACCGAAAAAGTGCCCCCTTTGAAAGACTGGTTCACCGCTTTTGACGCATTAAAAGACTATTTGAAAACACTGAACAAGGAAAAGCTGGTCGTGTTTTTGGATGAGTTGCCTTGGATGGACACTCCACGGAGCAATTTTCTGGCCGCTTTCTCCAACTTTTGGAACACATGGGGATCCACACAACCCAACCTCAAACTGTTTGTATGCGGATCGGCTACCACCTGGATGCTTGACAAATTTGTCGGCGACAAGGGCGGCCTTTACGGACGCGTTTGCCGTCCCATCCATTTGTCCCCTTTCACGTTGGATGAAACCGAACAATACTTTCTGAAAATCAAAGGATTAAATTGGGGAAGAATGCAGATTTTGGAAACGTATATGATTATGGGCGGCATCCCCTATTATCTTGATATGATGGAAACCAATCTGCCGTTGAGCCGCAACATCGACCGGCTCTTTTTCGGGAAAGACGCTCCTTTGAGGAATGAATATACCTTTCTGTTCCGCTCTCTTTTCAAAGAATCCAAACTCTACCAAAACATCGTGGAGGCTTTGTCCTTGAAACTCAAAGGACTTACCAGAAAGGAGATTATGTCAGAAATAGGCATAGGAGATGGCGGGGTGTTGACCCTCGCCTTGGAAAATCTTTGCAAATGCGACTTCATCCGAAAACACACTGAATTTGGAAAGAAGGAAAAGAACACCTTGTATCAGCTCACAGACCTTTTTTCACTTTTTCACTTGCGATTTGTTACCAAAGGGAGCGGGCAAGACGAGCTTTTCTGGAGTAATATGCAAGGTACCGGGGCGAAAAACGCATGGTCGGGGTATGCTTTCGAACAAGTGTGTCTGCTGCATCTGAATCAAATCAAAAGCAGCATGAGCATTCTTGGGATTTTGAGCAACGCATATACGTGGCTTTGTAAACCATTCACCGATAGCGACGGGACACACTGGAAAGGAGGGCAGATTGACTTGCTGATAGATCGAAACGACAATGTGATCAGCGTTTGTGAGATGAAATACTCTAAAGATGACTTCACGGTGGAGGCAAGTTATGCAGAGCATCTTCGCAACAGGGAAACCTTGTTTCGCAAAGAGACCAAAACAAAAAAAGCCTTGCAACATGTACTGATCACCACTTTTGGGCTTCAACAAAATGCGCACAGCGGGATTTTCCAGCACGTGGTTACCTTAGACCATCTTTTCCAGCAACCAACACTCATTTAATGAAAAAGAAACAATAGCAACCATTATCATGCATTACTTCTACTCCCCCGACATAACCCAACCCTTCGTCACCTTAAGCAACGAAGAATCAGAGCATTGCGTGCGTGTGATGCGCCACCGCGAGGGCGATGTGGTGCGCGTCACGGACGGCTGCGGCCATCTGGCGGATGCCGTCATCGCCGAGGCGCACCCGAAAAAATGCCTGTTGCAAATTTTACAACAGTTTACCGACAACCTTCTCACCCACAACGGATTACATCTCGCCATCGCGCCCACCAAAAACGCCGACCGCATGGAGTGGCTGCTGGAAAAGGCCATCGAAATCGGCATCTGTTCGCTCACCTTCCTGCAGTGCGACCACTCCGAGCGCACACACCTCAACCTCGAACGTCTGCAACGGTTGGCCATTGCCGCGCTGAAACAGTCGCAAACCACGTGGCTGCCGCCACTCAAGACGATGAAATTCACGGATTTTATCCAACAAAACATTGACACACAAGCAGATAAATTTATCGCGTGGTGTGACGAGAACAACCAGCGGCAGTTAGTGGACATGCCACGACAATTTCCGGAAATGATCCTGCTCATCGGTCCGGAAGGGGATTTCAGCGAAGAGGAAATCGCCCTCGCACGGGAATCTGGCTACACTGAGGTCAAATTAGGCGACCGACGGTTACGTACGGAGACAGCGGGTCTATACGGCTGCCTCGTCGCCGGCATCAGCCGGAAAAATCAAAACTGAAAGTATTAGTTTCTCGCCTGCCAAAAGCCAAAAGCCAATAGCTAACAGCCAACAGCCAATCTTTTCAGAAAAAAAAGTATCTTTGCGCATCAAAAAAAAATCGTATGAAAAACATTCTCATCACCGGCGGCGCCGGCTTCATCGGATCACACGTAGTCAGGCTTTTTGTAAACAAATACCCTGATTATCACATATTTAACTTAGACAAGCTCACGTATGCGGGCAATTTGGAGAACCTGACGGATGTGATGGACAAACCCAACTACACATTCGTGAAAGGCGACATCGAGAACTTGGACTTCGTGATGGAGCTCTTCCGGGAGCATCGTTTCGACGGGGTAATCCACCTTGCCGCGGAGTCACACGTGGACCGCTCCATCGAGGACCCGATGACGTTCATCCACACCAACGTCCTCGGCACGGTGCACCTGCTCAACGCCGCCCGCGAAATCTGGAAAGGCTGCGAAGAGGGCAAGAAATTCTACCAGATCTCCACGGACGAGGTGTATGGCGCCCTCGGCGACACCGGTTCCTTCAGCGAGACCACGGCTTACAACCCGCACAGTCCCTACTCCGCCGCGAAGGCCAGCGCGGACCATTTCGTGCGCGCCTACCACGACACGTACAAGCTGCCGACCGTCATCTCCAACTGCTCCAACAACTACGGTCCGAACCAATTTCCGGAAAAGCTTATTCCACTGTTTATCAACAACATAAAGCACAACAAGCCGCTCCCTGTCTATGGTCAGGGACTCAACGTGCGCGACTGGCTCTACGTGGAGGACCATGCGGAGGCCATCGACCTCATCTTCCACAAGGCCGCGCCCGGCAGCACTTATAACATCGGCGGCAACAACGAGTGGCGCAACATCGACCTCATCAAGAAGCTGATTGAGATCATGGACCGCAGACTCGGCCGCGCCGAGGGCGAGTCGCTGAAACTCATCACCTACGTCACCGACCGCGCCGGCCACGACTTCCGCTATGCCATCAACGCCTCCAAAATCCGCGAGGAGTTGGGCTGGGAACCAAAAGTGAAGTTCGACGAAGGCTTCGAAAAAACCGTCGATTGGTACCTCGCCAACGAAGAGTGGTTCAACCACGTGACCTCCGGCGAATACGAGGAGTATTACAAAAAGATGTACGAGGGGCGTTAGTTGTTGGCTATTGGCTGTTAGCTGTTGGCTGTTGGCTATTGGCATTTGGCTGTCCGAAAAAAACAGGTGGCCAAATGCCAAATTTTTTGTATTTTTGCAGGTTTTAATTTTGGATAAGAATGTTTACTGGAATTATAGAGAAAACGGGCAAAATCGTTAAGATTGAACAAGATAGGACCAACTTCGATTTCACTTTGGAGGTGGACTTTGCCGAAGAGCTGAGCATCGACCAGAGCATGGCGCACGACGGCTGCTGCCTCACCGTGGTGAAGCTGGACAAGGAGAAAAAGCAGTATGTAGTCACCGCCATGGAGGAAACGATGCTGAAAACCAACCTCGGCACCTGG
This sequence comes from uncultured Bacteroidota bacterium, assembly GCA_902770735.1. Taxonomy (GTDB): domain Bacteria; phylum Bacteroidota; class Bacteroidia; order Bacteroidales; family WCHB1-69; genus F23-D06. The sequence continues at coordinate 11,446 of CACXUB010000012.1, forward strand.
AAAGTGGGCGACGAGGTGAACTTGGAACGCAGCATGCGCATGGACGGCCGCTTCGACGGTCACATCGTGCAAGGACATGTCGATCAGACCGCCGTCTGCGAGAAAGTGGTCGATGAAAACGGCAGCTGGCGCTTCTATTTCACCTACGACCCCGACAAGAACAATTTCACCGTGCCCAAAGGCTCCATCTCCGTCAACGGCGTCAGCCTCACCGTGGTGGACTCCGAGAAAGGGCACTTCTCCGTCGCCATCATCCCCTACACCTACAAGGTCACCAACTTCCACAACCTGAAGCCCGGTTCCGTCGTCAACATCGAGTTCGACGTCTTCGGAAAATATGTGCAACGCCTCTTGGACGAATATTTCTCCAACAGGGAAAAATAAAAACGCCCTTTCTGCGTTACACCCATTTCACCAAAAAAAAGATCTTTTGAAAAAGAGAACAAACATATTCGTCAAAACCGCCTTCAGCCTGCTGATCATAGCTGTGCTGACGGCTTGCTCCACCTCCAAGAACACATTCCCGAACCGTGCCTACCACAACGTGACTTGCAAGTACAACGTCTATTGGAACGGCAACCAGGCAATGAAGGACGCCGAGAAGGAGCTGGCCAAGCTGTCGAAGGACAACTACACGGTCACGCTGCCGATTTACAACTATCCCGACAAATCCGATTTGGGTTCGAGCCTCTCCTACCTGGACCGCACCATCGAAAAGTCGTCGAAAGCCATCCACAAGCACTCCATGATGTTCAAGGGCAAGGAGTACGTCAAGACCATCGACGACGCCTACTTCCTGATGGCCAAGTCCTACTTCTACAAGCAGGACTACGTGCAGGCGCAGCGGGTGCTGAATTACATCGCCCACACCTATCCGAAGTCGAACATCCGGAACGAGGCCGAGGTGTTGCTGGCCCGCGCGCAAATGCGGCAGGGCTACTTCGCCAGCGCGGATGAGCTGCTGGAGACTATCCGCTACATGAACGACAAGAAGAACAAGAAGAACTTCGCCGTCCTCTTCAACGCGGCCAAGGCGGAATACCACCTCACCGCACCCGACGGCGACGTGCAGGAAGCCATCGACTACATCGGCAACGCCCTCGCCAACCATCCGAAACGGGAGTTCCGCACCCGCCTGCAGCTGATTCTCGGCGAACTGTACGAAAACCTCGGACAGCAGGCGGAAGCCCAGAAGAACTTCAAGACCGTCATCAAGAAATCCAACAACTACGAGATGACCTTCTGCGCCCAAATGCACCTCGCCGCCAACTACGACGGCACGGAATCCAACCGCAACGCCATCACCAAACAGCTCAACAAGATGCTGGACGACAAGAAGAACGAGAACTACCGCGACCAGATCTACTACGCCTTCTCTGAAATCGCCCGCATCGACGAGGACACCGATCTGCGCATGGACTACCTGGCCAAGTCCGTGGCCGCCTCCACCGAAAACAACTACCAGAAAACCTACTCCAGCATCACACTCGCCGACCTCTACTTCGAGGAGAACGAGTACCGCGAGGCACAACACTACTACGACACCGCCATGCTGTCCATCCCCAAAAACTATCCCAACTACGAAGAGCTGCAGAAAAAATCCAACGTGCTGAAGGATCTTGTGGAAAAATTGGATGAAATCGACCTGCAGGACAGCCTTTTGCGCATTGCGAACCTGCCCGAGGCACAGCGAAACGCATGGGTCAGGAAGATGATTGCCGACTACACGGAGGCCGAACGCAAGGCCGCCGCCGAAGAGGCCGAACGGATGCTTGCCATGCAGAACGCCGCCTCCTACACCAATATCAACAACCAAAGCAACTCCAACGGCAAATGGTATTTTTACAACCAGTCGCTGGTCACCGCCGGACAACAGGACTTCTTCCGCCGCTTCGGCAACCGTAAGCTGGAAGACAACTGGTTCATCAGCAACAAGACCCAAATCTCCTTCGACGACATGGCCCTGCTGAACGACCCGTCGCTGGCCCGCGACACGGTGGAGTACGACGAGGACGGCAACCCGATTCCCAGACGGGAAACCGACCCCAAGAAAGAGGCATACTACCTGCAGGACTTGCCGATGACGCCGGGTGCCAAAGACACCGCTAACGCCATCATTGCCAAAGACTTATACGAGACGGGCTTTATGTATCAAGACATGTTGCACGACAGAAAGCGCGCCTGCTCCTCCTTCGAGTTGCTGCTGCAACGCTACCCGAAAAGCGAATACGCCCTTCCCTCCATCTACATGCTCTACACCATCTACCAAAAAGCCGGCGACCCCAAGGCCGACTCTTACAAGAACCTCTTGCTAACCCAACACCCCGAAACCGACTACGCCAAGCTGATCCAAGATCCCGACTACTATAACAAGCTGGCAGAAAGGGAGAAAACCTTGGAAAAACAGTACGCGCAAATGTATGAGGATTTCACGAACAAGCGCTGGCAGAATGTCGTGACCACCGCTGACGCCGCCATCCCGAACTGCACCGAAGAAACCCTCAAGTCCCAATACGCCTACCTCCGCGCCATCGCCGCCGGTCAAATCTATAATCAGGACACCCTCATCGTCGGGATGACAAACATCGTCCAAAACTACTCACAACAGCCGGTGGCGGAACTGGCCCGCTACTTCCTGTCGAACTTCACGAAAGAGCAAATCCAGAAAAGCATGGGCATTGAAGAGAACGACACGCTGAAAAACGAGGCGCTGGAGCAGGTGATCCAACCCACCCAAAGCAAACAAAGCATATTCACCTTCAATGCCGAGGAACAACACTACATCGTCCTCTTGGTGAAATCCGATGCACTCCCCCTGCAAACCGTCAAGCAGAACCTCACCAACTTCAACAACACGAATTTCAGTCTCAAAAAACTGACTATCAGTAGTTTCATGATTGACAACAAGCGCCAGATGGTGACGCTTTCCAAGTTCGACAACAGCTCCGACGCCATGGACTACTACTACATTCTCATGAAGGACGCCGGTTTCAAGGAAGACATCGCCAACGGGAATATCGAAGTGTTCGCCATGAGCACAACCAATTATACCTCTTTTTACAACAAACGAAACGAACGGGGAAATTATCCCGACTTTTTCAACGAAAATTATCTTAAAAAACAATAAATACAGAAGTCTATGAGAGAAGTTGATACTCGTGAAATCAGCGGTGCGGCTGTAAACGTCATCGCACAAGGCACCCAACTGCAGGGCAACATGGTCACCGTGTCCGACTGCCGCATCGACGGCATCCTGCGCGGGAACATCGAATCCAAAGCCAAAATCATCGTCGGCAGAAGCGGCTCGGTGGAAGGCAACATCAAATGCGTCAACATCGAGATTGAAGGCACCGTGAAAGCCGAGTCCTTAGTGGTGACGGAGCTGCTCGCGCTGAAGGCCACCGCCAACCTGATCGGCAACATCGAGACCGGCAAAATCGCCATCGAGCCCGGTGCTGAGTTCTCCGGCAACTGCAAAATGCGCAACAACCGCACCGCAGCCCCGCAACAAGCCCCGCAGCAACCCGAACGGAAATAGTGCATGCCCGAACCGACCAACAAGAAAAAGGACTCTCCCATACACCAATACGCCGTTTACACCAACCTCGCGTTTGAGATGGGAGCGGTTATCGCGTTGGGTGTTTTTGGAGGTATTAAATTAGACAAACTTCTGAATACCAGTCCTTTATTCACAATTATCTGTTCCTTGGCCGGCATCGCGCTGTCACTATACCTCATCATAAGATCCTCATTAAAAGAACAAAAAAACAAAAAGAATGGGCAAAAAAATCCCGATTAGGAAATTCTCGTTTCGAATTATCGTGTTTTCCGTCATCATGGCCGGACTAGCGCTGCTTTTCCAATGGCTGTGCCCGCAGTGGGCCACCCCCGCCCTGCCCTTCATCGTGCTCTTCTTCTTCCTGATAACCCTGTTCACCATGTTTGTCGTTCTCCGCGACAAAGAGGGTAAAGACGGCAAAAAATTCGTGTCTTCGTACATGTTGTCCCGCACCGTGAAATTCCTTTCCTGCATCCTCTTCCTTTTCCTCTATATATTTCTGAATCAAAAAGATGCAATCCGTTTTGCCATCGCGTTTCTCGTCATTTACTTCCTATACGCCATCTTTGAAGTCTTTCTACTGAAGAAGGAAAATGAATAAGACATCGCTGCTTTACAACGGAAAATCCAAGCAGATTTTCGCCACCGAAAGTCAGAACTTCGTCATCATGAGCTACAAAGATGACGAAACGGCCTATTACGGCGTGAAAAAATCCACCATTCCGAACAAAGGTGCGTTGAACAACAAGATTTCCTCCATGATTTTCCGGTTTCTGCAAAAAAAAGGTATTCACACGCACTTTGTAGAACAATTGAACGAGAGCGAACAGCTGTGCCGCCGCGCCACCGCCCTGCCCCTGGAGTTCATCGTGCGCAACGTGATCGCCGGCACCCTCTCCCGCCGTCTCGACATCGAAGAAGGCACCCTCCCGAAAAAAACCATCTACGAAATCTGCCTGAAAAACGATGTCCTGCGTGACCCGCTCATCAACCACTATCACGTGGAAGCTCTCGGAATAACAGATGAGCCCACTTTGCTTAAAATCCAAGACAACATGCAGAAAATCAACACTTTGTTGAAAGATCTGCTAAAAAAAATCCATATCGACCTGATTGACTTCAAAATGGAATTCGGTTTCGACAACGAAGGCGAGGTGATGCTCATCGACGAAATCTCGCCCGACACCGCACGATTCTGGGATTCCGACACGCACGAAAAGCTGGACAGCGACCTGTTCAGTCGTGACCTCGGCGACATCGAAATAGCTTATAAAGAAGTACTTACACGCATTGAAACCGTTTTGCAAGATGAATAAAAAAGACTTGCGGCAAAGTATCCGCGCCGCCAAAAAGCAGCACACACCGGAAGAACTGCGAAAACAGGCGGCGGCGGTGATGCAAAAGCTGGCGGAACATCCCCGGTTCCTCGCCGCCGAGAAGGTGATGCTCTACGCCTCCCTCCCCGACGAGGTGGAAACGCTTGCGTTCATCGAATCCTGGCGGCACCGCAAGACCATCGTGCTGCCCACCGTTGTCGGCGATGACATCATTCCCGTGGAACTGGCTGACGACACGGCATTTGCAGAGGGCGACTTCCATATTCCCGAACCGCAGAACCACCCCTACACCGGCGACTTCGACCTGATTGTGGTCCCCGGCATGGCTTTCGATGCGGAGGGACACCGCTTGGGCCGCGGCCGAGGCTATTACGATCGCTTTCTCGCCCTCCATCCGCAAGTCCACACCATCGGGCTCTGCTTCGACTTCCAATTCGTGCCGGAAGTCCCCTGCGAACCGCACGACCGCATTATAGACGAAATCCTGACCGTATAACCCAAAAAATCGTATCTTTGCAAGTTTTTAAAAATTTGCAGAGTCATGAATACAATCGAACAACAATTTCAGGAAATTCTTCAAGATAGAAAACCTGAAAATCTCTATAAACCAATATCTTACATTCTCTTACAACCAGGCAAGCGCTTGCGTCCGCAATTAGTGCGCATGGCCTCCGCCATGTTCGGCGGCGACCCAGAGCAGACGGAACTGGTGGCCACCGCCTTTGAAATGCTGCACAACTTCACCCTGATCCACGACGACATCATGGACAAGGCGGACGTGCGGCGCGGTCAACCGACCGTTTACAAGAAATGGAACAGCAATATTGCCATCTTGTCGGGCGATGCCCTCGCGGTGATGGCCATGCAGCAGCTCCTCAAACTGCAGTGCGACCCGAAAACCTCCCTGGCCCTTCTGGACATTTTTGCCCAAACGGCATTGGAAGTGTGTGAGGGCCAGCAGTTTGACTTGGATTTTGAAACTTCGGAGGAGGTTCCCATCGACGAATACCTGAAGATGATCCGCTTGAAAACCGCCGTCATGTTCGCCGGCTGCCTCAAGTCCGGCGGTCGTTATGCCGATGCCGACGAGCAGAGCCTGCAGGCCCTCTACGACCTGGGCATCCACCTGGGTTATGCCTTCCAGCTGGCAGACGACCTTTTGGACGTTTATGCCGACGAAAGCGTTTTCGGCAAAGCGGTGGGAGGCGACATCAAGGACAACAAGAAAACGTTCGTCTATCTGAAAGCCCTGGAACTGGCCGACGAATCCCAGAAAATGGAACTAAAACGCCTTTTTTCCACCTCAGATATGGATGAAAAGGAAAAATTCAACCGCGTAAAAGCCATCTTCGATGCCGTGGACGTCAAAAAAATCACCGAAGAGGCGATTTCGCTCTACACAGACCTGTGTTTGGAGGACATCCGGCGCATCAACACCCAGGAAGAGAACAAATCCGGCCTGTTAGCCCTGATTCACCAACTGCAAAACCGCCAGAAATAAGGATGGAAAACAGCAAACGCTATTACATCATACTGGCCGCCCTCGGCATTCTCCTGTTGGGATACACGATCCGACTGTTCCACCTGCAGGTGCTTGACAAATCGTACCGTCGCAAAGCCAACGAAAACGCCATCCGTGAGAAGACCATCCACCCGGCGCGCGGCTTCATCTACGACCGCAACGACTCCCTGTTGGTCTATAACGACGCCGCCTACGACTTGATGGTGGTTCCCAACGAGTTACGCAACTTCGACACGCTGGAACTCTGCCGTGTGCTGGACCTGAACATCGAAGAAGTCCGGAAGAAAATCGAGAAAGCCACGAAATATTCCAAAACAGTGCCGTCGCTTTTCAAACAGCAGATTTCCAAGGAGGACTACGGCTATCTGCAAGAAAAAATGTCGGAATTTCCCGGATTTTTCGTGCAAAGTCGTACGCTCCGCTCCTATCCGCAACCCATCGCGGCGCACATTCTGGGTTATGTCAGCGAGGTGGACGAACAGGATGTGGAAAACGACCCCTACTACAAGATGGGCGATTACATCGGGAAGAGCGGCATTGAAAAGGCATACGAGCCGGTGTTGCGCGGTGTGAAGGGAAAGCAGAAAGTGTTGGTGGACGTGCACAACCGCGAGGTGGGACCTTACAACAACGGGGAGGAGGACATCGTGGCCGTGCCGGGCATCTCCATCTGGAGCACCCTCGACATGCAGCTGCAGCGTTACGGCGAGGAACTGATGTCCGGCAAACGCGGCGCCATCGTGGCCATCGAACCCAAGACAGGGGAAATCCTCTGCTTGGTGTCCAGTCCGAACTACGACCCCAACCTGTTGGTCGGCACCGCCCGCCCGAAAAACTACGGCAAATTGGTGATGGACCCCGAGAAACCCTTGTTCAACAGAGCATTGCAGGCCGCCTACCCTCCCGGTTCCACCTTCAAGTTAGCCAACGGCCTCATCGCCCTGCAGGAACACATCATCACCCCCTCGTCCGTCTATTCCTGCTCCGGCGGCGGATATCACATCGGCAGTCACGTCGTGCACTGCCACAACTGCGGCGGACTGAACATCTACAGCGCCATCCAGCGCTCCTGCAACACCTTCTTCTGCCGCGCCTACTACAACATCCTCTCCAACCGCACCAAATACAAGAACATCGACGAAGCTTACACCGCCTGGCTCGACCTCATGAGCTCCATGGGCTTCCTGCAGGTGTTCGACACCGATTTGCCCTACGAGCTGAAAGGCCGCATCCCGACGGCTGAATACTTCGACAAAAAGTACAACAACAGCTGGAACGGCAACACGGTGGTTTCCATGGGCATCGGACAAGGCGAGGCGGCGGTGACCCCGCTGCAGATGGCCAACATGCTGGCGGTGATTGCCAACAAAGGCTATTACATCCGTCCGCACGTGGTGCGCGCCATCGGCCACAAGGACAGCCTTAACACACAGTTCAGCAACAAGATATACTCCAAAATCGAGCCCAGGCACTTTGAGACGGTGCTTCAGGGCATGAAGATGGTGGTGACCGGCGGTACCGGACGCGGGGCACAAATCCCCGGCATCGAGGTGGCCGGCAAGACGGGCACCGCGCAGAACCCGCACGGACGCGACCACTCCGTCTTCGCCCTCATCGCCCCTGCCAACGACCCGCAGATTGTCATTTTCTGTCTGGTGGAGAACGGCGGCTTCGGCGCCACCGTGGCCTGCCCCATCGCCAGCCTGATGGCCGAATTCTACCTCAACCGCAAAGTGGAACGCACCGACCTCGAACACCGTATGAAAGAACTCAATGTCAGATAAGCCATGCCCAAGTTAGACTCCCGCAATAAAATATCCAAAGGCTTCGATGTCAGGCTGATATGCTACTACCTCGCCCTGGTCGCCATCGGCTGGATCACCATATACTCCACCTGTTACATCCCCGACGGCTCCACCCCGATCTTCGACTTCGGCCAACCCTACAGCCGCCAGATGCTCTGGATCGGCGCCGCCATCGTCCTGGCCGTGGTCATCCTGCTGATCGACACCGGCATCATACAGCATTATGCCTACTTCTTCTATCTGTTTTGCCTTCTATTGATGATACTGGTCATCTTTGTCGGCGCGGAAATCAACGGCGCCAAGTCGTGGATCCGCATCGGCGCGTTCAGCATACAGCCCACGGAATTCATGAAAGTGGCCACCGCGCTGGCGTTGGCCAAATTCATGCACGAGGGCAAGACCGACACCCAGCGCCGGAACGTGTGGCTCGTGCAGATCGGTCTTATCGCCGTGCCGGTCATCGTGGCGCTGCTGCAACACGACGCGGGCTCCGCACTCGTCTTTTTCTCCTTCATCATCCTCTTCTACCGTGAAGGGTTGAGCGCGGAATTCCTGGTGTTCGGCATCATCGCGGCCGCACTCGCCATCATCACCCTGAAATGGAACGAGACCTACTCCATCGCCCTTATCACAGCCGCTTTCATCGGCTTCATGATCTACAACCGCACGCAAAAGAAGAAAATCCGGCGCAATATCATCGTCTATGTGGCCAGCATCGTGTTCGTCTTTTCCGTCAATTTCATGTACGAACACGGACTGGAGCCCCACCAGAAAGGCCGTATCGACACCATCCTGGGCAAAACCTCCGACCCGCTTGGCGCCGATTTCAACCTCAACCAATCCAAAATCGCCATCGGATCGGGCGGCATGTTCGGAAAAGGCTATCTCAAAGGCACCCAGACCAAACTCAAATTCGTGCCGGAACAGAGCACCGACTTCATCTTCTGCGCCATCGGCGAGGAATGGGGCTTCTTCGGCACCTTGGTGGTCTTCGGTCTCTACGGCGCACTGATCTTCCGGATTTTGAAACTATCTGAAAAACAGCGGAATCCGTTTGTCCGATACTATGGCTACGGCATCGCCGGCATCTTCATCGTCCACTTTTTCATCAACATCGGCATGACCATCGGACTGCTGCCCATCATCGGCATCCCACTGCCCTTCATCAGCTACGGAGGCTCCTCCCTCTGGGCCTTCACCATGATGCTCTTCTGCTTCATCAAACTGAATGATAACTAAGTGAGTAGTGATTAGTGAGCAGTGAACAGGGTCAAGGGTCAAGGGTCAAGGGAAAAGAGAAAAGTTATTAATTATTAGTATCGATCGAAGAATCATATATATAAACAACTTCCTTAAGCAGCCCCGAAGGGGCAAGACGCGCGAAGCGCTAATAACCCCATACAAGCGAAGCGCAGTGTGGGGCTAAACAAACACCAAAAGCCTATGAATACACTTACCCAAATGGCGGCGACATACGCCCAAAAGACGCCCACCTCCTGCGTGCCGCTGGCGCAGTCCGGCTCGCACCGGCGCTACTACCGTTTCACCTTTGAGGACAACAGTACCCTGATAGGGGCTTACAACGAGGATGTCACGGAGAACCGCGCCTTCTTCGAATACACCCGCTTTTTCGACGCACAAGGACTGAACGTGCCGAAATTGCTCGCCGTCCACGAAGACCAAAAGCACTACCTGCTCAACGATTTGGGTACGCAAACACTGTACGACAAACTGTGTGAGATCAGGAAGGAAAACGGTGGATTCCAAGAAGTTATGGACGACTATCGGAAGGTCGTGGCCGCCTTGCCGAAGTTCCAGCTGACCGCGAAAAAGGGTCTGGACATGTCGGTGGCCTACCCCCGCGCCGCCTTTGACCGGCAGTCCATGCAATGGGATCTCAACTACTTCAAATACTACTATCTGAAAATGGTGTATATCCCGTTCAACGAGCAACTGTTGGAAGATGATTATCAAGCTTTTATGGATTACCTGCTCGCTGCCGACGACGACTATTTCCTTTACCGCGATTTCCAGTCGAGGAACATCATGGTACTTCAAGACGATGTGTATTTCATTGACTATCAAGGTGGTAGAAAAGGGGCGTTGCAGTACGACATTGCTTCGCTGCTCTACGATGCCAAGGCCGACCTCTCCCCCGAAATCCGCGAAGAGCTGCTGGAATGCTACTTGGACAACCTCTCGCAACTCATTCCGGTGGACAGGCAGCAATTCAAAGCCTATTTCAACGCGTTCGCCCTCATCCGCATCATGCAGGCGATGGGCGCATACGGCTACCGGGGCTATTTCGAGCGGAAGACGCACTTCCTGCAGAGCGTGCCTTACGCCATCCGCAATATGCGCTACCTGCTGGAGCACCATGCTTTGCCGGAACATCTGACCGAACTGCGCCAGGTCCTGCAGACCGTGGTGGACAGCTACGTGGAAACAATACCGCAAAATACTGAAAATCTTACTGTTACAATTCAAAGTTTCTCATATAAGAAAGGGATTCCGGCGGACAATTCCGGCAACGGCGGCGGTTTCGTCTTCGATTGTCGCGCCCTGCCCAACCCGGGCCGGGAAAAAAAATATGCCACTTTCACTGGCAGAGACGAATGCGTTATCCGTTATCTGAAACAGTACAAAGAAGTGGAAACATTTGAGAACCACGTGTTTGCAATAGTGGATATGTCGGTAGACAACTATTTGGAACGGAAGTTCACGCATCTGACGGTCAATTTCGGTTGCACGGGCGGCCAGCACCGCTCGGTCTATTTCGCCGAGCGGACCGCCAAGCACCTGCGCGCCAAATATCCTCAAATCGAGGTGGAACTGACGCACACGAATCCGATGGTAGAGAGGTGAAATTTTGCGTCTCTACAACCCCTAAACCGTTAATTCCTCACGATTTTCTGTTGATATTCCTTCCCGTCCATATCTCTCACGCGCAAAACATACACGCCCGCGGGCACGTTGCGCACGTTCAGGGTGGCCGTCGCGGTTCCCTGTAGGGGCGAATAATTATTCGCCCCTACGACCCGTCCCTGAAGGTCGTACAAAGCAATCTCCGCGATGCTCGCGCCGCGCAACTCGATGTGGAGGAGGTCGCCGGCGGGGTTGGGATAGACGGACAACGCGGCGTTGGTGCCAGCACTCGTGGCAGCACGTTTCGTAGGTGCGCCCGTGGTGTCGCTGTCATCCACGCCCGCTTCGAACACGCCTGCCGTTAAATCGTCCTCGTAGCATATCCCGAAAAAGAAGCACAGCACGCCCTTGGCCATCACCGAGGCGCGGCCGGTGTTGCGCTCCGCGATCGTCTGCAGCTGCGCGATCTGTGTGGGCGTCAAGGTGTACCAGTTGACGTGCCCGTCGGGTTGTAGGGGCGAATAATTATTCGCCTCTACGGTGCCGACATTGTCCGCACCGTTGTCCCGCAGTGCCAGTTTCAGCGCATGGAACTCCGCGTAGTTGGCCATTTCCGCATCGTCCGCGTCCGCAATGAACGGCTCCGCGTAGCCTTCCATGAACCGCGTCTCCGTCAGCGGATACGGGTCGGCGATGGGCTGCGCGGCGGTGTGCCACAGTTCTAATTCATTGAGGTTCAATACGGTGTCGGACATCAGGGTGCGCACGGCGGAGTAATAGGTGTCGGAGAGGGATTGTCCCGCTTCCGCCAGGTTTGCTGTGTTTCCCTGTTGTAGGGGCGAATAATTATTCGCCCCTACAAGGCCATCGTCGTCTGTCCCGGACAAGGCAGCGGTATAGGCGGACACCTGGGAGGTGAAACCCGCCAGAGTGACAGGCACAGGATTGGTGTTGTTACACAGCGTGGAGGCGCAAGTGTTGGTGTCCCAGCTGCTTGTCAGCGAAACCAGCCCAGAGACCGGGTCCGGATAATGGGGATTTGAGGAGCTGGCAGCACCATAGTAGTAATAATTGATGCCCGTGTTTCCGCTGTTCACAATGTCGAACCCTGTGCCGTTGTTGAATCTGTTGCTTGCGCTCTCCGCTGGGCTACCTTGGTTCATGCTGATGTTTGCGCCACTCTCCACATAGATGCCTCTGTCCACCCCATTGAAAGTGTTGCAGATCAGCTGGAGACCGTATTTTGTTTGCCCGCCGTTGTCCCCCGTGGCGTAAATGCCGTGGTGCAAGCCTTTGAAGCTGTTGCGGTAAAGCCGGTTGGCTCCGGAATTCGAGTTGTTCACCCAAATTCCACGGCTTATTCCGGGAACATACGAATCCATGCCGATGAAACGGTTGCCCTCCACTTTGTACCCCGTGCTGTTGTCCAACTTAAGCCCGCAGATATAGCTGCCGTTACCGGGGGCGGTGAGCAAGTTGAAGGTGTTCCGGGTCACCGTGACGAACTGGTTGCCGTTGATGCGCACCCCCGTGCCGTTGTTTCTGAACCGGGCTCTGTTGACTGTTACCGCGTACGGATTCCCCGACGTGTTCACCTCCACTGCCGTGTTGAAGCCGTTGAAGACGCAGAAGTCCGACCATTCGGGCAGACAGCCGCACAATCCAACCGCCATCGCGCCGTCGCCGTTGCATTTGACATCCAGTACGATTCCCGCGTCGTGGGCATAAATGCCGCGGCCCTTGCCGGACAAGCCGCTGGTCTGGTTCAAAAAGGTGCACCCCTCAAAGGAGACCCCTTTCACCTCCCACAGTTTGACATGCTCCGAGAAGACCGTGTCGTTAGCTGCAAGCAGGTTGTTGTCATCTACGGTGAAGGTGCAGTTCTTGAAAGAAGACACATAGTTCGCGATGCCGCCCGAAGGTGTGGTGTATGCATAGGAGTTGATCTCCACGGCGCGGCGGTTGTTGGTGAAGTACGCGCTGTCGGCGAGGATGATGCCGCCGGTGGTGGCGACATCCACTAAATTCACACCCAGTCCCGTACGGATACCGCATATCGCGTTCTCGATTTTTGCCCCGTTGCGCAGTTCTACCTTGCCCTGGAATTGGGCCAGCTGCCGTTTGGTACGGTCGCCAACGACCTCGATGCCCTGCCACATCTCGTTAGGACAGGCACCAGTCAGCGTGGTGTGGTTGATTGTCATACAACCGCTTGGACGAACAACAATCCGACAGTCGGGCGTGCAAAACACGGTCTTGTCCTGCCAGCTTAATGCGGAAAGGCTGTCAATCACGACATTCCGGCTGAGAACGAACGTGTCGGGAAAGGTGATGTTATCGTTAAGGATGATGTTGTCATACACAGGATAATCCGCCACAATTGAAATCTCGATGGATGATGTGACTGTATCTCCGTCATGGATGATGTGGCACTGGAGTTGACTTATACCGCTGTTGGCGAATTTCACCCATACGCTGTCGGTGTTCTGGCCGGCGACCATCTGTAGGTTGTCGGAGCAAGTCCAGAAGAACGAAACGCTGTCGATATTGGCGTTGTGCGGGGCACGGACGGTGTAAACGTGTCGGTTCGTGTCGCAGAGCGTGAGCGCAGTGTCGCCATAGACCTTGTGGTAAGCCGCTTTCAGCACGGCGCGGTGCGCATCGAGGAGGCCGTAACCCATATTTATATACCAAGAACCGTTAGGCTTTCCAATTGTATCAGAATAATGGTATATATCCGAATGTACTTTTTGAGCTGTTTGCTCTATAATGTCCCGAACGTCCTGTCCTGTCAACTCAGAATTTATGGAAAACATCAGGCCCGCAACACCAGAAACGTGCGGCGCAGCCATAGATGTTCCAGTCATATAACGATACCCGTTATCATTATGTGTCGATAAAATACTATCACCTGGAGCCATTATGTCTAGACCTATATCACAATTGGAGTATCCTGACTGCTTTTTATTTTTTTGTATGGCACCAACCGCTAATATTTCTTCTCTATAGTATGCAGGATATGTAATAAATTCACAGTAACCTGCATTACCAACAGAAAAAACCACTATTGTTTGATTTTCTATGGCATTGTCTATAGCATTTTCCAATAATGCTGAATACATATTAGTATCTCCGCCATAAGAGTTGTCTCCCCAAGAGTTGTTTATTACTCTTGCATTATACGCAACAGCTTGATCGAAAGACATGGCCAATTTCACCGACATGCTGTCATTATTTTTAAAACACGTGCTTATATTTATTAGGCTTGAATTCGGAGCAACTCCCGCTACAGAATAACGATTATGGTTGGCAAAAATAATCCCACCAACATGAATACCGTGATAGACAAATGTTTCTGGAGGACCTGGATAAAGTTTATCATGATCGTTATATACTTTTGCAGGCGAAGAGTTTGTTTCTGCATCATAAGAAAAAGCAATATTAGTACTATCGAATTCTTTATGGTTTACATCTATTCCTCTGTCAATCACCGCTATTCTCACATTTGTGTCACCTTTAGTTATTTTCCAAGCAGAACAGGCTTTGATGGCTTGCATTCCCCATTGTTCGTCAAAATGAGAATCGGAAACACATATTGTACTTGATGTTGGTTCGAAATGAAGGATAAATCCTGGATCAATGTCCGAAAAATACTGACTTTCCCAAAACTGATTTGCTATTTCGATACTGTTTCCAATAGAATTCTTGTTAACACATAACTCGTACCAGTTCTCACAGAAAGACACTTCGCCTCTAATTTCTGCGCCTGTACTTGATGCCATAGAACTTAATAATGAGTAATCCTGAGGTGTATGCAGTTTTACATAAAATAGCCGAGATGTGTTGTACAAAACACTGTCACCTATAACTGGCTCTATATCAATAATGTATTCTTTTGTTTTTAAAACATTAACCACGCTGTCATAATTTACATTCGGCAAGTTTACTTGAACTTCTAAAATCCCATTTTGGCCTGTTTCTATTGATTCTGTAATTTTGAACTCCTTATTCAACTCTTCCATTGAAATCTTATTCGCATCCGCATACACCAAATAATGCTGGCTGTTGACAGAAAGCGAAATTGAATCACCTTTGTGATAGTAGTACAGCTTTTGTGCTTGAACAGAAAATACACAACAGCAGAATACTACTACGAAATAAATGCTGTGTTTAATAATCATAACTATTGAATTTTTTTGAAACTTACATTGTAATACTGTCCCCCTGTAGGATTATACGCTGGATATTCCCACGCATAAATAATAAAAACAGTATCATTGATGAATTTTGTTTTGTTTATGAAATGCGGCATGTGATAACCGAGATTCTCACGAAAATAAACAAGATATGAGTAGGAGTTCGTGTATTCATACTGGCTTTCCACCGCTCCGCACCACGTTGTTTTTTGAATCATTGTATTTTCTGTGAAAACCAAGGTGTCTCCTTCTGGCTCACAATTATAATCGGGGTCTTCGTTCAGATTAGTTGTCCAACAACAAGAAACCCATGTTCCCAAATAACGATTACCAATTGGCACTTCTGGAACCACCGCAGGCTCATCTGTCGGGGTGTCAATTTTCACAAAACAAGATGTTGTTTTTGAACTAGTACCAGGAATGTTAAACAAATCCCCTGTGATCTTCAATTCCGTATCCTCCATTCGGAAACTGTAAACTACTCTGTGTGGGGTTAATTGTTGGTCTGGTTCATAAAATAAGAGAAAGGAAGGAGAGTAATCATACAAAAATGTCATGGATTCTGAACCATGCCTAATTGTCAGAACATTGTCTGTCGTGAAGATAAGAGTATCTAAAGAGGCTAGGCCATCCGCGCACGCACATGGAGGCTCCTCATCCGCGGAAGATTGTCCGCACAGCACCCACGTGCCCACTAACTTGTTAATGGATTGGTCGGGGTTAATCACGGGCGGTTCGGGCTCCGGCTCCGGCCTCTCGCAAGCGGCGAACAGGGCGAAAACCGCGAGTGCCGCCATGCAAAGCATGCAAAAGAAACGGCCGCATCTTTTCTTTTTTTTTGTTGTCTTCTTTTTCATTGTTCTGATATTTTAATGTGTTAAATTCGATTCGGCAAAGATACAAAGTTCCATTCTCGTCACCCCACCACCACCTTTCGGTTCCACGTATTCCCCTCCGTATCCCTCACGCGTAACACTTACTATCAATACAGTAATCATAATCAATCGAATAGTTGATGCATAGCGGTTCGAAAACCCTTCCGCCATCCTTGAACTGCCCGTTGGAAAGGGTGATGTAGTTGTCGAAAACGTTCTGTGCCGTAAGATGGGATAGGTCGATTACATCACATAGGCAAAGAGCCATAAGAAAACCGAACAGTAAACCTTTCTTTTCCATACCCTTATTCCTTCAAAAACTTCTTCGTGACCTTGCTTCTTCCATCCGTGTAGGTCAGGAAGTACATTCCTACCGGCAAGTCCGTCACGGGAATGCGGCAGCTTGTCCCTTCTGCCTGCTGATGATGACAAACCCTTCCCAACATATCCGTAATGGTCACAACACCGTTCATTTCCTCCCCCGTGCTCAGATCCAACACCACATACTGCGTGGTCGGGTTGGGGTAAACGTTCATGCATGACTGCGGATGTTCAGGCACCCCAACCCCCAAGCTCGTTTGTACACACCCAAGTTCCTCATTTGCCATATAAAG
>CACXUB010000013.1 GCA_902770735.1 uncultured Bacteroidota bacterium
GACGAGCTCGCCGCCAGCCATAATCTGCTCGTAGGTGATGTAGGCGGTGTGCAGCGGTTTGCCGTTGAGCGTCACCGACTGGATGTAGCAGTTCTGGTCGCTGACGTTGGGGGCCTTGATGGTCAGGGTGTTGCCGTTTTGCAGATGGAGGACATTCTCGGGCAGGTAGGGCGCGCCGAAGACGTACTGGCCGCTGGCGGGACAGACGGGATAGAAGCCCATCGCGCTGAAGATGTACCACGCCGACATCTGGCCGCAGTCGTCGTTGCCGCATAAGCCGTCGAGGTGGTTGCGGTACATCTTGTTCATCACCTCGCGCACGCGCAGCTGCGTCTTCCACGGCTGGGAGGTCCACATGTAGAGGTACGGGATGTGGTGACTGGGCTCGTTGCCGTGCACGTAGCCGCCCAACATTCCCTCGCGGGTAACATCCTCGGTTTCAGCGAAGAACTTGTCGGGCACGTACATCGTGAAGAGCTCGTCCAAGCGGTTCACGAAAACCTTGTCGCCGCCCATGATCTTAATCAAGCCGTTGACATCGTGCGGCACATAGAACGAATAGTTCCAGCTGTTGCCCTCGATGAAGCCCTCGTTGGAGGTGGAGAGCAGGTCAGCGGGCGTCTTCCACGTGCCGTCCTCGTAGCGTGCCTGCGCGAAGCCCGTCTCCGGATTGAAGACGTTCTTGAAGTTCAGCGCGCGCTGACGGTAGGACTCCTTCATCTCTTCATATAAGGATGCAATTTTGCCTTTGTCAATCAGATTGTAAATCACCCAATCTTCGTATGCGTTTTCCAAAGTAATGGAAGTGCCGACAGCTGACTGGTTATAAGGTACATAGCCTAACTTTTTGTAGGTGTCCGTATGGTCATAATAGTCCAGATTCGCACTGTTGATCAGATATCCCATCACATTGGTGAGAGCTTCGTACACTTTCACGTTTTCCCCGTGAAAGTTCGGATGATGGCAAAGATAGTTGTCCGCCACCGCCGACACACCGTGGTAGCCGATCATACACCAGTTCTCATTTCCGGCGTGGCTCCATATCGGAAGGACATGGTGCACACTCTGCTCAGCATGGTCAATCATAGAGGAAACCATATCGCAGGCGGCCTTTGGCTCAATAATGTTCAGCAGCGGATGTTCGGCACGGTAGGTGTCCCACAAGGAGAAAATCGTGTAATTGGTGTATCCTTCCAAGTTCTGGTGGATATTGTGGTCCACCCCGCGATATTGTCCGTCAACATCCTGATAGATAGAGGGATTAATCATTGTATGGTAGAGCGAAGTGTAGAACATCGCAAGTTGGTCGGGGGTGCCTTGTGCTTCGTAGATGCCTAATTTGTCGTTCCAGGCTTTTTTTGTCTGGTGGTAGATTTCGTCGAAAGAAAATATTTGGAAACCAAAACGTTCCTTTTCAAACTCAGTTTCGGCAAATAGGTTTAGTTTAGCTCCATCCATACTGACAGCGGATAATCCCACTTGCACCTCAACAACGGGATTGTCATCTTGCTCGAATTCAATCCAAGTCACCACCTTGCGTCCCGCCATTTCGGGAAAATTGTGGTTCAGGTCGAAGCGGCGCCAGAAACCGTTGTAATCCTGTTTCCCGAAATCCTGATAGCCATAGTTCTTCACTTTTTTGCTGAATTGAATGGAAAAATAGACGTAGTTTTCTCGTGCCCAGCCGTTGGTGATGCGGTAGCCCGTCAGTGTCCATGGGTCTTCCATGCGCAGGGAGGCCCATAGCACCTTGCCGTCGTAGTTGTAGAGACAGTGGTTGAGATCGACGATGAGCTTCTGGGTCTCGCCTTTGGGGTACGTGTATTTGTGTATGCCGCAGTGCGGGGTAGCGGTGAGCTGCACGAGGATGTCGTCGTCGCTGAGGCGCACCTCGTAGTAGCCGGGCGAGGCCTTCTCGGTGGCGTGGCTGAAACGTGAACGGTAGCCGCCGTCGGGGTTGTCGGAAGTGCCGGGGTTAAGCTGCACCTCGCCGGTGAAGGGCATCAGCAGGATGTCGCCCATATCGGAGTGGCCGGTGCCGCTGAAGTGGGTGTGGCTGAAGCCCACGATGGTCTTGTCGCGATACTGGTAGCCAGCGCAGTAGTCATAGACGCCCGGCTGGTAGCGGCCGTTGATGTTGTGGGGGATGGTGTCCGTGTCGGGACTCACCTGCACGCCCCCGAAGGGGTAGCACGCGCCGGGAAAGGTGTGCCCCATGCCGTTGGTCCCGATCATCGGGTTAACATACTGGGTATAATCGCGTTGCGCGGTTGCGGTAACCATGGCGAGGAGGATTATGGGGGTGATTATCTTTCGCATTTTTGAGTGATTTTGAGGCGGCAAAAATAGGATTTTTAGGGATTAGTGAGCAGTGAGCTGGGTTTTAGGAACACGGCACTTTTTCTTCCGCCGCCCTTCTTTTCCCCCTCTTTCGTCTGGCAGTGCGCACCATTCCGCCGAGAACGCAGTGAGTGAGCGGAAACTCCTCCGAAAAGTCACGAGAACACGCCAACGGTTGTGACCAAAAAGAGTATGTGAAACTTGAAGAATTATCTTTCCAATATGTTTTTTTGTACTTTTGCGTTTCAGTTTTTCCGTTACGGAAATTACGTGATGAATATTGAACTTTTATAATCTGAATATTATGAAGAAAAAGATTGTAAATCCCTTTATATGTCAAGGTTACGAGAGTCCGAATACTTCTGCAGCGAATCTGAAAATAATGACTATTTTTGCCGTCAAAAACCAATTCCGAGCGGTTATGGGAAAAAGATTCTTCTTTGTTTTCATCGTCACCATTCTGCTGTCGATGGCGGCCTCTTTCTGCCACAGGGACACCCTTTCCCTCGACAGTGGAGCCTGCTATATGACCCGAATCAACGACAAGACCATCGTAGTCAGAATCGATGGTATATGCAACAAAAGTTTGATAATCAATGCTTTTCAAACCGATTCGCTCAATGCTGAGCCCAAGCCGTTGGTCTTCGAAATCGCGACTAACGGGAAGGGAGGCACGTTGGAGGGCACGAGTCTTCAACACCCCGCCATAGTGCGTTGGCGTTTCGGACAGAACCGGTTGGTCTGCCGTTGCTGGAGCGCGGAACTGCCCCGAAAGTTCATGTTGGAACGGTGCGAAATCGACACGGTACGCTATTGCCGTCAGCTCCTCGACTCTCTCTACAGTGTGAAGATGACCCCGGACGTGGAATACGCCCGCGCCAACGGCTTCTGGACCAGCTACCCCGACGAAGACAAGCCTTTTGCAGAAATCTACACGGAACGAATCCCCCAGCTGATCAAAATGGAGGAACAGCCGCTGTGCATGGACATTTACGAACCCGTTGACGACCCCGCAAACATGCGCCCGCTGGTGCTGATGATTCACGGCGGGGCGTTCTATAATGGCGACAAACAGGACGAAACCTATGTGAAATGGTGCCGCCACTACGCTTCCTTGGGCTATGTGGCCGTGTCGCTAAACTACCGCATGGGCTTTCTGCCCTACAAAAACGCCATCGACTGCGCCGGTTACCGCGCCACCCAAGATGCCAACGCCGCACTGCGCTATCTGATGCATCATGCCGCCACCTACCGCATCAACCCCGACTGGGTGTTCACGTGGGGCACCAGCGCCGGCGCCATCACCGCGCTGAACGTGGCATTCATGAAAGACGCAAACCGACCGGAATCCGTCACAAAAGAGGGAAAAATCAATAAGTTAGCTCCAATATGCACCGAGACGTTCCACGTGAAAGCGGTGGCGAACATGTGGGGGGCCGTGCACGACACCGCCATCCTCGCCAACCATAACATCCCGGTCATCTCGTTCCACGGCGACGCCGACGGCATCGTCCCCTACGACTACGGAATCCCGTTCAAAGACATGCTCAACTCATCCGTGACGGAAGAGGTGAACCGTCAACTTAACCGCGCCGTCTCCCTTGTCGATGATCCATCGAGCAACAAATTCCTGGACAAAGCACGGTCGATTTTGACTCCCATAACGGAGAAAATAGGGGATTGGACCGAACCTTTCACCAGACCAGTATGGAACATGATCATCTCACCCATGTACGGTTCCGCCTGCATCCACAAGTATTTGAACCGGCACAACATACGCAACAAGCTGTTCACCGAGGAGGGCGCGGACCAACACAGCCTCCACGTCGATGAGCACCGCAACATAGTCCCCTATTTCTACACCATCCAAGACTCCGTGGCAAGGTTCTTCTACACGGAAATCATCGAAAAGCCTATTAATATACGGCAGGAAAATCCTATGGCACAATATTTTATCATTGACGGGGCGAATGTCGCCGAAGTCCACTGGCAGGTGGACGGCGGAGCCCTCCTTGAATTGTCCGGCAACAAAACCAAAATAGTCTTCTTCAAAGATGCAGCACGCCACACCGTCCGCGTGTGCGGAAAATACAAAAACGGGGTGGAATTCTGCGAGGAGATAGTCGTGTAACCCGGTAGAAACGTGCCATGGCGCGTCTCTACACCCCAACGGTAATGGGCTCACCGAGAAATTTCGGTTGTTTGCCGAACGCCACATCCAGCACAACCTTGACCTTGGCGAGCATCTCGCGGGTGCGACTTTTCACGTACCACCATTTCATATCGACATCGTTGGCGTTGAAGGCGATGGCGTCCAGACCTTTGTGCTGCGCGATATAGACGGCCCGTTGGTTGTGCCAGCGCTGGGAGATCACCGTGACGGAGTCCTGCCCGAAGACCTCCTTGCAACGCACCATCGAGTCAAACGTGCGGAAGCCCGCGAAGTCCGAATAGATGACGGAATCGGGCACGCCCAACGCGATAAGCGACTGCCGCATGCACTCGGGCTCGTTGTATTCCCGTATGTGGTTGTCACCACTGACAATGAGGTAGGAGACCTTGCCCGCGTGGTAGAGTTGTGCGGCAGCCTCCATGCGATAACGGTAGTAGAGATTAGGGTTGCCCTTGGCGTTCACGGGAGTGGTGCCCAGTACAAGCCCCACGCGACGGTATGGGATCTCGGTGACGTTCTGGTACATCCGCCCTTCGGCGCACTTATTCACCTTCCGGTTGCATACGCCCACGACAATGGCCATCGCGACTATGCAAATGCCGAGGGACCACAATATTGTTTTTCTCCGTTTTTTCGGGGTAGTAGTTTTTTTCATTGGGGTTGGATTTTGAGCGGCAAAGATACGATTTTTCATTGACACGGGCGAATATGTGGACACCACCGGCGTGGCGAAGGTGAACTTTTCGCCTGAATATCCGTCCCGCCGACACCCAACTGCTAACTCCTAACTATTTTCCTCACCACGCTCACCCCTCGCTCGAAATTGATCTTCACGAGGTATGTGCCGGAGGGATAGGGCGAGAGGTCGATTTCGGGCACGTCCGTGCCGTGGGGCGAATCCAGGAGGGTGGCCAGTTTGCGGCCCTGGAGGTCGAGCAGCTCGATGCTGCGGTAGCCGTACATGTAGCCGCACACGGTGGTATGCCCGTCCGTGGGGTTGGGATAGAGGTAAATCTCGCGCTCGCGGTTCTGGTAATACTCGTCGATGCCCACGGAGTCGTCGGGGACGAAGGGCTGGGCGAACTCGGGGTTGCTATAGAGGGCGAGAACGGCGTTGGATGTTGCCGGACTTCCGTTGACAACAACGTTATTGGTGAAAGCCATATCTCCAATCATTTGTATAGTACAAACAACATTCCCAGAATTGTTAATAATGGTGGGGCCGGTTCCGCAATAAGAAACTGGGTACGATACCGCAGGAGCAAAATCTATAAAAGAACCATCTATGCACCATCTGGCTAATCCTATTTGTTTGCTCGTCTTGCCAGTTGTCGCAAGCATAACAAGTTGGTTGTTTACTATAGCAGGAGAAGCACTGCCCGCATTGGCAAGGGAAGACTCTGTCTCATTTGGAATAAAGTCATTCTTTATATAAGTACCTGTTGTTTTGTCAAACATTGCATAAAATGCACGGCGTTCTTGTTCTATCGAACTTCTACCGATAGTGTTTTCTTCATCTTGCTCAAAATAAATATTAGAATCTGTATTGGGCGTGTTTTTCGCTTCCCCACAAACATAGACAGCATTCGAATTGACCTGACTTCTATTAAATCCAACAGTGACGAAGTTTTCAGGATTTTGTACTCTCGTATATACTTGGTTGCTCCATACCACATCACCGTCAGTGTTATATTTAACGATAAAATTGCAAGCGTATGCGGAGGAAATGTCGTTTGCTGTGAGGTGATGAATACTATCCCACCAGTAATGGACTGGATACTGGTGTAATAGCCCTCCTCCACTCACAGTGTTCTCGGCCAATTCCATACGCCCAGTAATATACATGTTGTCCTCCTCGTCAAAGGATAAGCCGCTATATCTGCAATAAAAGTATCTGTTGATACTATCTCCCGTAAATTGATATGACGAAGCAATCCCATCGGTATGGTCAACCAATGGTTTATGAAAGATCAGGTCTCCTGAAGGTGAAAATTTATACAATATGGCATTGTTGATACAAGCGTTATTGTAACTATTGGGGCTAACGTTCCCGGGAAGGAACAGGTTGTAGATCTTGTTTGAATCTCCGTCAACTATTATGGTCAGGGAATCGGTTTCCACTCCCGAGTACTGTATGGGACTATACACATAATAATTGCCATTGCTGTCCCAGTGGACAAGATTTGTTTCTTCTCCTGATTGGCACAGTGGTGATACCACTCTAACTTCTTCATTCCCTTGAAGGTAGCGTTCTCGCGAATAGGCTTCAATAAAATGTTGATCCGAGACATCTCCATCGGTGTCCAAGATGGCAAAAAAAGTCCATCGACCAGTTTGGTACGGAGGCCTTCTGTTTTCAACGGGAATTGCATGTACTTGAGCCCCACGAATCAGCGTGTCCAAATAGTAGAGCCAAACATTGCCCCAATTGTAATCAACATATTCCATCTCAACATTACCCGAAATAAACACCCGGTTATTTCGCACCTCCATCCAAAGAGGTGTACAATAAGAGCCGCTATTTTTCACTACTTTATACCATAACATATTCCCCAAGGTGTCGAATTTGGCCAGAAGTATGGATTTCTTGTTGCTGTTGAGCACTTGTGCGCTGGTCGTGAATTGCAGGGTGTTCTCATCATATTTCGGGCTTCCGCCCATGGTGCCATAGACGTAGATGTTGCCCTCATCGTCAAAGGCGGTGTTGATGATTTTATTGTAATAGTCGCCGTAGGAGCCGTCGCCTCCCGTCCAGTAGTGCGCCCACTTCCACTCGCCTTGGGCGGAGGCGGCGAGGGTGATGAAAAGGGTGGCGAGGGCGGCCACGAAAAGGGGGAGGCGGTTTTTCATATTGTTAGGGTTTTAATAAGTTAGCAGTTAGTAGTTAGCAGTTAGCAGTTGGTGGTTCCGGCAGGGACAAAAGCTCGGTAGATAGCGGTTAGTAGTTAGCAGGGAGTCGGTGGATTTTATCGTATTATCGTCTTCCATCATTCTTAATTCATAATTCATAATTCTTAATTGTTTAATCTCCTAACGAAAAAAAGCCCGAATCGTTGCAAAAAAAGTGCGATTTTTTGCGTCTCTACAATTCCCGACTTCCCAATCCCCAAAAAAATTGTATCTTTGCAAGTTTTTTGGAAAAATCTATACTTCGATGAAATATACTGAATACAAAGGTCTTAATCTCCCTGCCCTTGGGGAGGAAATGAGAAAATATTGGGAAGACAATGACATCTTCGCCAAGAGTCTATCGACCCGCGAGGGACACAAACGTTTCGTTTTCTTTGAGGGACCGCCGTCCGCAAACGGCATGCCCGGCATCCACCACGTGATGGCCCGCACCATCAAGGACATCGTCTGCCGCTACCAGACCCTCACCGGCAAGTACGTCGGACGTAAGGGCGGCTGGGACACGCACGGTCTGCCCGTGGAACTCGGCGTGGAGAAAACCCTCGGTATCACCAAGGAGGACATCGGCAAGAAGATCTCCGTGGAGGACTACAACAAGGCCTGCCGCCGCGAAGTGATGAAATTCAAAGACAAATGGGACGACCTCACCCGCGAGATGGGCTACTGGGTCGATCTCGAACACCCCTACATCACTTTCGACAACAAGTACATCGAAACCGTATGGTATTTACTGTCAGAACTTTACAAGAAAGGTCTGCTCTATAAAGGCTACTCCATCCAGCCCTACTCCCCCGCCGCCGGCACCGGCCTCAGCTCCCACGAGCTCAACCTGCCCGGCTGCTACCGCGATGTGAAGGACCTGACCTGCGTGGCGCTGTTTAAGTTAGCAGTTAGCAGTGAGCAGTTAGCAGTTGGCGCGGACGCGAATATTCCCGTCTATGCTATTGCATGGACCACAACGCCGTGGACATTGCCGAGCAATACGGCTTTGTGCGTGGGTCCGAATATCGATTATGTGTTGCTGAAGACCGTGCATCCTTACACGGAACAGCCTTGCTATATTCTGATGGCCAAAGCGTTGGTTTCCACGATGTTCAAGGAAGTCCCGGAAATCGTGAAGGAGTTCAAGGGCAAAGACCTCGTGGGCATCTCCTACGAGCAGCTCATCCCGTGGGTGAACCCCGGCGAAGGTGCCTTCCGCATCATCCCCGGCGACTATGTCACCACAGAAGATGGTACCGGTATCGTCCACATCGCCCCTACCTTCGGCGCCGACGATAAGCGCGTGGCCGCCGCCGCCGGCATCCCGCCGCTCGTGATGATCGACAAGGACGGCATCCGCCAGCCTATGGTCGATCGCACCGGCAAGTTCTACCGCATCGAGGACCTCGACCCCGAATTTGTCCAAAACTGCATGGACGTGGAGGCCTACCGTCCTTACGCCGGCCAGTTCGTGAAAAACGCCTACGACCCGACCAAAACCGAGAAGGACAAATCCTTGGACGTGGATATCGTGGTGATGCTGAAGGAGCAGGGCAAGCTTTTCAAGAGCGAAAAGCACACCCACAACTACCCGCACTGCTGGCGTACCGACAAGCCCGTGCTCTACTATCCGCTCGACTCTTGGTTCATCAAGACGACCGCCTACAAAGAGCGTATGATGGAGCTGAACAAGACCATCAAGTGGAAGCCCGCCGCCACCGGCTCCGGCCGTTTCGGCAACTGGCTCGAGAACCTCGTTGATTGGAACCTCTCCCGCTCCCGCTTCTGGGGCGTGCCGCTGCCCATCTGGACCACCGAGGACAAGAAAGAGCAGATCTGCATCGGCTCCATCGAGCAGCTGATGGCCGAAATCGACAAGTCCATCGCCGCCGGCTTTATGACCGAGAATCCGTATAAGAACTTCAAGGTCAACGATATGTCGCAGGAGAACTACGACAACAACATCGACCTGCACAAACCCTACGTCGATACCATCGTGCTGGTCTCCCCGTCGGGCCAGAAGATGTACCGCGAGAGCGACCTCATCGATGTCTGGTTCGACTCCGGCTCAATGCCCTACAGCCAGCTGCACTACCCGTTCGAGAACAAGGAGTTCTTCAAGACCAACTTCCCCGCCGACTTCATCGCGGAGGGTGTCGATCAGACGCGCGGCTGGTTCTTCACGTTGCACGCCATCGCCACGATGCTGTTCGATAGCGTGGCTTTCAAGTCTGTGATTTCCAATGGCTTGGTGCTCGACAAAAACGGCAACAAGATGTCCAAGCGGTTGGGCAATGCCGTTGATCCTTTCGAGATCATCCACAAATACGGTCCCGACGCGACCCGCTGGTACATGATCACCAACGCCTCCCCGTGGGACAACCTCAAGTTCGACGAGGCCGGCATCGGCGAGGTGCAGCGCAAATTCTTCGGCACGCTGTTCAACACCTACAACTTCTTCGCGCTGTACGCCAACATTGACGGATTCACGTACAAAGAGGCGGAGATTCCGTTCGCCAAACGTCCCGAAATCGACCGTTGGATTCTCTCCGAGCTGAACACGTTGGTGAAGCACTGTCAGGAGAACTACATCGACTACGAGCCGACCAAGGTAGGCCGTGAGATTCAAGACTTTACGGACGCTTACCTCAGCAACTGGTACGTGCGTCTCTGTCGCCGCCGCTTCTGGAAAGGCGAATACAGCGAGGACAAGATTTCCGCCTACCAGACGCTCTACACCTGCTTGGCGACCATCGCCAAGATCGCCTCGCCCATCGCGCCTTTCTTCATGGACAAGCTCTATCAGGACCTCAACCGCGTTACCGGCAAGGAAGCGTTCGAGTCCGTGCATTTGGCCGACTATCCCGAGGTACACGAGGAGCTGATTGACAAGGAGTTGGAAGAACGTATGCAGCTTGCACAGCAATTCAGCTCCATGGTGTTGGCGTTGCGTAAGAAGACCAACCTGAAGGTGCGTCAGCCGCTCTCCAAGATCATGATTCCCGTGATGGACGAGCATTTCAAACAGCAGATCTCGTTGGTGCAGGATCTGATTCTGCACGAGGTCAACGTCAAGGAGTTGGTGTTCGTCAGCAACGAGGACGGTGTCTTCGTGAAGCGTATCAAACCCGATTTCAAGAAGTTGGGACCGAAATACGGCAAGATTATGAAGCTCGTGGCCGCCCGCATCACCGGCTTCTCGCAGCAGGAGATCGCGCAGTTGGAGAAGGAGGGCGTGATACGGTTTGAGATCGAGGGTCAGCCCGTGGAGATCACCACCGACGACGTGGAGATCCAGGCACAGGACATTCCCGGCTGGGTGGTGGCCAACTTCGGCGCACTCACCGTGGCCTTGGACATCGAGGTCACCGAGGAGCTGAAGAACGAGGGTTACGCCCGCGAGTTCGTGAAGCTGGTGCAGACCTACCGCAAGGAGAACAACTTTGAGGTGCTGGATAAGATCGCCATCACGGTGGAGGACAACGAAGTCATCACCCCCGCGTTGAAGGCCTTCGAGCAGCACATCTGCAACGAGACCCTCTGCACCTCCCTGACCATCGCCGCCACGGTTTCCGACGGTGTGGAGATGGATCTGGAGGATGTGAAGATTAGGGTGAAAATTGAGAGATTGTAACGGTATGTTGTAGAGACGTGCCATGGCGCGTCTCTACGGAACCCCCAAAAAAAACGAAGCGGAGCCTTGTGATTTCGCTTCGTTTTTTTATGTTAGAAAATTTTGTAGTTTTGCGGTTGCAAAAGGAGAAATAATGGAAAACATTTTGACTGCATTAAAACAACTTGCGACAAAGGTCATTCCTTCAGGAGGAGAGGCTTTATTATTTGGTTCGCAGGCAAGAGGAACAGCCCATCCTCAATCGGATTGGGATGTTCTTCTCATTCTTAACAAAGACACTTTGTCCCAATCGGATTACGATGCGGTAAGTTATCCTTTTGTGTTGTTGGGATGTGACTTGGGAGAGGAAATTAACCCAATATTATACACTCAAAAAGAATGGCAATCATACAAGGCTACTCCTTTTTATGAAAACGTCCAACAAGATGCCGTAAACTTATTGTCATGAATCAGGATGAAAAACAATTATTGATCAATCGGCAGGTTGAAAAATCGCACCACATGATGGATCAGGCCGAAGAGATGATGTCGTTAGGACACACCGATTTGGCTGTCAATCGTTATTACTATGCCTGTTTTCATATTGTCCAGGCACTCTTCTTGAAGAAAGAGATTATTGTCCGCACTCATTCAGGAATGATTTCACAGTTCAGTCAGCATTTTGTAAAGACAGGCATTGTTCCAATGGAAACCGGTAGTTTCCTCGCGCGATTGTTTCAACTCCGTCAAAAAGCAGATTATAACTGCGCGTACGACATCACCAACGAGGATGCGAAGTCTTTTCAAGAGCCAGCTCGTCAATTTGTTGAAAGGATTACAAAGCTTGTTGAGGAATAAGGCCAAATTAAGAGTCGTGTCGGAGAAAGAAATGTTAAAACAAACAAATAAGTTGATGGAAGGCTTGAAAATAGTCGACTATCAACTGTTGAAACACAAGTCGATGCTCAACCAAAACATTGTTACCGAAGATGATCAAGGAAACGTTGTCAGATGCCTGCATGCGCTGTTTTTACAAAACTGTACGAAGAGAAGCTATCGGTTTGCATTATAGAGGACTAGAAGATCACAAGATAATAAATCAATTTACCACCATTCTCATCGTAGAATAGTTGCTTGTGAACATTATTAAGGCTGTCAACCATATATAAGCCAGTAGTTTGTTTAATAAAAGGATATAACTCACTATTTGCATAATGGTGTTCAACATATTCGCTATCGTAATGGTGCCCTTTATTGCTCATAATACCAGCAACATTGAAAGAATCCTTTACATAAAATGTTTCAATCTTGTATCCGTCGCCGCCGAACATCCATTGTTCTTGTTTTTCGATGTATTTGATTTTTCCTCTGAGTTTTACTCCTAACATATCCTCTACTTCTCCAACAGGAGTAACATAATTACACGAGGCAAAAAGAATGAGAAAGGTGGTGCAAATTAGAAATATCCACTGGACAAGCCTGTCGTAAAACCTCATAATGTTAACAGCATTTATTAAAGAATTGACGCCACCTTGTTCACAAGGGGTGGCTCGCGTCGGGTGCGCTGCTGCTCTTCCACCTCACGCTGGGCAATGACAAGACAGTCGTGCTCGTAGCCGTACTGCAGTCGCATCCAGAAATCGTAGGGTATGCCCAACTCCTTTTCCAACGCCATCGCAACAGCGGTAGTGAAACTGCGCTTGCCCTTGATCAGTTCGTTCAGATGGCTTGGTTGAATGCCTATGGCCTTGGCCAGTTCCTTCTGCTTGATACCGCGTTCTTTCAGTTCCTCGGCAAGGGTTTCTCCCGGATGCACCGCTCGGAAACCCGTGATTCTGTTATCGTTGTCCATAGTGTGTTTCATCTAATTCTATGATTGTAATTCTTATTCCATTCTCCAATTCCTTAAACAAAAGTCGTTCCACCCTGCCATTCATCACTCTCACCGAACTCAAACCTATTCTTTTGAGTTGCTCGTAATGCAGATAACTCAACTGTTTCAAATCGCTGCATTTGGCAACACCTTGTAAATCGTTAAACACGCGGTCTAATGCCCACAAGAATTTCTTGTCTCGGGTGTATTTCTTGTACTTTTTGCTTTGGTGAGTAATTATAAGTTTTTCTAATTCAACATCTTCGAATGATACATTCATTGTATTTACAGTTTGCAAAGATAATAAAAATTCTGAAAATTGGGAATTTTTTATGTTTCAAATTTTTACGGCCAAAGTTACGCAATCAAACTGTACAAAAACAACACATATCGTTTTTGTGATAAGATGCAACCAACGGATTGTTTTTGCAATAATATACAATCATTCTTGCCGTTGCACTTTAAATCCTATCGGGTTGTCCGGTTCCGTCTTTTTCTCGCGCAGCTGATCCAATGCGTCGTTAATCACCTCGATTTGCAGGGCAACCTCGTTGTTGAATTGCGACTGCAATTGGTTGATGTTGTTTTGACCGTGCAGAATTTCCTCGACGTGCGCGTTCAGCTGGTCAACCTTGTGGGAGAGCTGCTCGATTTTCAGGTCGTAAGACAGCATTGACGAGAGTGCCTGCCGCATGGCGATGAACGCTCTCGTCACCATCACGCTCATTTGTACGGCACTCGGACTCCGAAGCACGGAAGCAAGCATCACCGCCCCGTGTTCCGTGAAGGCGTATGGTGGGGCAGACTTGTTGCGTCGATCGGTTGATGCTATCACAATCTGTGATGGCATACTGTCAGACAGCAAGTTACAGTTTACCTTTTCCCATTCATTTTCGGTTAGTCTGAACATAAAATCCTGAGGGAAACGTTCTATATTTCGCTTCACGGTTTGGTCTCCGCCTGCCACCACCCAGCAAGGATGTATGTCGTGCATGTGAATACGGAAGTGGGGAGCGCAAAGGTGAAGCAGTTAAGAATAGTAGATAATAATGAAATAATACGTGAAGATACGAGCGATATGTGAAGATAACTTTTTGTCGCTAACCTACTCTTTTTTTTGTTTCCAATATTGTAACATTTTTTGTATTTTTGCGTTTTGAAAAAACAAGGCGATGAACATTGATGTTGAATATCTCGAAGAAGCTCAGTCATATATAGATGCTATGCCGGATAAGGCAAGGAAAAAACTATTCTACAATATCTCCTTGGTGAGTATGGGAGTCGTAGATTCCCGGATTTTCAAGAAATTGGGCGAATCAAGGATATGGGAGTTCCGGGCCGAATATGAGAGCAACGAGTACAGATTGCTTTCGTTTTGGGACAAAACACGGTCTTCGATTGTAGTGGCAACGCACGGATTTGACAAAAAGACCCGAAAAACGCCAAAGCAAGAGATTGAACATGCAGAAAGTATTAGAGACAACTATTATAAAACACGAGAAGAAAATGGAGATTAAGACACACAAAGAAATGCTCGTCAAATACATTGGCGAGGTCGGCACTCCTGAAAGAGACGCTTTTGACGCGCAAGTGCGAGCAGGAGTGGAGGAATATCGCATTGGAGAGGCCATCAAACAGACCCGGAAGAAAATCGGATTCACGCAGCAGCAGCTGGGAGAGCGTATGGGGGTGAAACGGGCGGAAGTATCCAAGATTGAGAGCGGGCGAAGCATCACCTACAGCACCATCATGCGGGCTTTCAAAGCTCTCGGCGCAGAGACCGCCACACTCGACCTCGGCCGTCTCGGACGTGTTGCCCTTTGGTAATCGGAAGAACATATCTACCGTCACACCGCACACATCCATATCCAAGCTACATTCCCTTTTCCCACGTTAACAATCCAATAAAAAACAATGAGAAACCGACTGATTCTGATTTTTGCGTTGAGCCTGTGCTTTCTGCAAGGCTTCTCCCAAAAGTCCTATTTCGGCGGAGGTGTTGTATTCGGCAATACATTTTCAGCGATGTCTGCGGATAATATTCCTGGATATTGGAAAACAGGAATAACAACTGGATTATTCGGCAATGTGAAACTTGTTGACAACTACAATGTACGAATGTTGTTGCAGCCGGATATGAACTTTACCATTAAAGGCACCCGCTCCAAACCTAATTTCGGTGTTAAAGGATTGGCACGTAAAGACAAGCATTCAACGTCTTTAGGCTACATAGAATTTCCGCTTCTATTACGATTTCGCTTTAATAGCATTAAGATTGACAATGATGGAGTGTGGCTTGATTTCGGCCCCACAATCGGCTTTCTGTTGTATCAGAGGACTGTACAACGACACCATATCAGTACTCCTGCTGGCACTTCGAGTTGGAGCGATGTGTGGGACGACTATTATGGCCTCAATCGGTTTGAGTTTTCTTTTCTTGCGGGCCTTTCCTACGTCTTCAAACGTCACCACGGCCTGTCGCTCCGTTTCAGCCACTCCCTCATCCCGATTGGCACCCCCGAACAAGAAGTCACCACCGGAATCCTCAAGAAACACTACAACTCCACGTTCTATTTTGTGTACTCGTTTCAGTTTTGATCCGACTCTACTTCGCGCACGTGAGCACGGGGCGGGGTGTTGTAGAGACGTGCCATGGCGCGTCTCTACAACACCAAATGTCAACCCTTATTTTATTGATATTCAATATATTACACCCCCCCCCGCACACCAAAAAAAATCTCACATTTCACCCAAGATTCTCCCCAAATCTTACGTTTATATAATAAAGAACCCACCCAAAATGTAAGATTATGAAATGCAAACTCCTCTGCGTGTTGTTATGGCTCTGCGCCACCGGTGTCTCCGCACAGCACCTCACCGTCAAGAATTACCAGAAGAAAGTACACCCCGGCCTGACAGCCATCACAATGGAGCTTTATCGCGACAAGGATCCGATCTCCAACATCGATTGGATGGAGTACCTCTATTGGTTGGAACAAATTTACGGGAAGGAGTCGGCCGAGTACCGTGCCGCGCTCCCCGACAAGCAGGCACTCCGGCAGCTGCTCCCCGACAGTCTTGCCGAAGTCTATGCGAATCATCCTGCATACAGGTATTCCCCCGTGTTTGGAGTCTCGCCAGCGCAGGCCCGCGCCTACTGCGAGTGGCGCACCGACCGCGTGGCAGAGCAGATGCTCGTCCGTTTTGGAAGGATAGAATATGACCCCAATCAGACGCCCGAGAACTATTTCAGTGTCAAGAAAGGCATGATGCCGGCAGATTTGAAGACGCTCTATTTCTTCTTGCCGGAGGGCAATATTGAGACGTGGTACGGATTTTCGTGTTTCGCGGAGTGGCGATAGTTTCTCTAAAAGTGTATCTTTGCGGTCTGAAATCGTCACGGAAAGTGACTAAAAACCGAAAAGATGCGAATGAATAATCCGATAAAGACCATCACGACGGCCGTTTTGCTGCTGTTTTCGGCATTTTGGCAGGCACCGGCCCAGCGGTTGAGCGACCGCTATTTCGGCATCTCCGAACAGGATTTTGTCGATACCATCAAGATAAAGATGTGGGACGGGGCCATCATTGTGCCTGTGGAAATCGAAGGGGAAACCAAGAATCTGATGTTCGACACAGGTGCCGGGACAGGGTTCTGGATAGGAGAAGAAGAGGCGTGGATGAAACCGATGGGCGACAGCATCACCACCCGTGACGCCCAAAACAGAACGAAAAAAACGGCGATAATGATGATTCCCTCCCTTAAAATGGGACATCTCACCATCAAAAATTATCCGGTGGTGGTGGATGACGGGCTCGAAAATTACACCTGCGGCATCATCGACGGCGCTTTCGGCTTCGACCTCGTCTCCAAGGGCATCTCGTTCAAATTCGACACCCGTGACAGTCTGCTGATCATGACCTCCCGCAAGGGCTTTTTCGCCAAGGAGGAGAAAGTACACGCCAAGGTGCCCTACAAAGTTTATGGCAACGTACCCTTCCTGTGGACAAAAATTCCCTTTGCCCACCCGAGAATGCTTTTCGATATGGGTGCTGTCGGCGGTTGGTTCGGTCTCCCGCAGGATTTGCTGGACCTGTGGGCGAAGGACAATCCCGACATCAAGCGGCAATTGGATTCGATGACGGTGAATGTGGATACGACCGTGATGACCTACGCCGGTCTTTTCGGCGCCTCCTACGATACGGTTATAGGTGGAGAACTCTGTTTCCCTGAGATTGGAATCGGCGACATCGTCCTCAAAGAGGTGTGGGTCTCGACCGCCACGCACAACAGGGCCGTCGGTTCGGCCTTGTTGGAGCACGTCTCGCTGATTATCGACGCGCCGAAGAAGAGTTTTTACTTCCTGCCCCACGACGGGAACCCGGAAATCACCGTGGCGAACAGGGGAAGAGGCCTCAATCTTGTTCCTGCCGAAGAGGGCGACACCCTCGGGACGGTGAAGGCGATTGTGCGCAAAGGGACGAAAGCCTACGAGAAGGGCCTCCGCAACGGCGATTACCTCATCAGCGTTGACGGCACTCCCATCCCGGATATGTGTACGTATATGTTGCTGGTGCGACAAGGAGCAACAAAACGCTTTGTGTTCCGCAGTCCCGAGGGGGAGACCAAGGAGGTGGAGTGGTGATTGCGAATTAATCGTATTTTTGTCCCCCGACTGTCACCTTTTCACTTTTTCACGTTATGATTATAGTGAACAGTGATAAACCGATATGGCTATGTATATTAGAAACTACTTCCTTAAGCAGCCCCGAAGGGGCAAGACGCGCGAAGCGCTAATAACCCCACACAAGCGCAGCGCAGTGTGGGGCTTGATGCTGGAGACAGGTTCGGACTGCGGAGACAGCGATACAGGTGCCCGCAGCGCAATACGTATGTGTCTGTCCCTCATCATCGTCGTCCTCCTCGCCCTCGCCTCTCCCCTCTCTGCCCAGCACCGCGACACCCTGTACGTGGTGGAGGAAGAGCCGGTCTATGACACCCTCTTCGTGCACGACACGCTGCGAGTGCACGACACGTTGGTCCCGATGCAGACGGACAAAAACCAACCCGAAAAACGGAAATCAAAAGTCAGCTATTATTATGCTCTTGGGGTGGATTATGTCCTTCAGCCCTTTGCGATGGAGTATGACAATCAGAAATATTACGAAATGGGGGTTCGTTTGCATGTACTGAACGGAATCCAATTTAACCCTTGGCTGATACTTTCGCTGGATTTTCAATTTGCATACACGCATGGCTACGACGAAGATTTGACATTCGTTATGCCTATGAAAGGTATCTCCAACGGTTCCAAAAACGGCCTCAGGTCTTTTGAAAACGTCGGTTTCAAATTGGGTTTGGACTTCCGATACCGTTGGTTCAACAGGTTCAAATGGAGTCCTGTCATAGGCATTGCAGGTGGTCCGTCCATAGAATTGACTTCCTACCCGTTACAAGATGGAGAATTCAAGAGTTATTGGGGATGGGGTGGCTATATATCCAATTATCTTGGTTGCAGCTACCGATACCGGAACAACAAACAATTGTGGTTCGGGGCAAGCTGGACTGTCGATTTTGGATATGTTTTCATAGCAATACCATTACTAGGCTTCAGGTTTGAAATACAGCTGTAGTGAACGGACCAACATTTTTATTTTTGCCCCCCCCCGACTGTCACCTTTTCACTTTTTCACGTTATGATTATGGTGAGCAGTGAGGAGTAAACAGTGAACAGTGAGTGGTGGGCAGGCAGTCGGCAACAGTATCGAATGGACAAGGCGAAATTTTGGGAGAAGCAGTACCGGAGGGGTCACGGCAGGATTGTCGGGATCTGCTACCGCTATGTCAACGACTGGACGGTGGCGCAGGATCTGGCGCAGGACGTGTTCCTGAAGGCAATGGAAACCTTCAAGGCCTACCGCGCCTTCGGCCGCTTCGACGCCTGGCTGACCCGCATCGCCGTGAACCACTGCATCGACTACCTGCGACAAAAGCCCGATTTCATCGCCTTGGAGTCGGAACCCGCCGCCGAACGCCCAGACGAAGACACCGAACCGATTTGGACCGCCGACTTCACAGAGAAGGAGCTGTTGGAAACCGTCCAGCAGCTGCCGGAACAGCAACGGACGGTCTTCAACCTCTACGCCATCGAAGGATACTCGCACCGGCGCATCGCGGGACTGCTCGACATCTCGGTGGCCTACTCCAAGCAGTTGCACCACCGGGCCCGCGTGCGTCTGGGCCAAATGCTCACAGACAAATACAAACAAAAAGAGAACAAGAGGAAAGGATTGCTTATGATACCCCTGCTTTTTATCCTGAAACGAACCAACGCCGATTCCCGCCGGTTGGACCGGTTGTACCGTTCCAAATTGTCGGGATTGCGAATGGACCCCGCCGCAGGAATCGTCCAAACGGCGGCCACCTCCCCGGGCAAATTCGTCACCGCCATCGCGGCGCACAAGGCCACCCTACTCCTTGCCACGGCCGCGGGCGTCACGGGCGGCGCCGTCGGTTGGCAGGCGGGTCGTCACCACCCCGTCGCCCCGAACCCGGCCAATGATCCGTCCCCGATGGTAGAGACGGTACGCGCAACGTCTCCAGACACGGTGGCGTCTCCTGACACGAATACCTTGACGGAACCCATTGTGGCGACAGATTCCGTTGTAGGAACAAATTCCGTTGTAGGAACAAATTCCGTTGTAGGGGCGAATAATTATTCGCTCCTACGGACCAACACCGAAACGTCACCCGCCAGCGTTGTCGGGACACCACCCGCCGCATTAGCGAAAACGGAAGAAACAACGAATCCCGACCCCGTCATCATCACCCAAAAGGTGCCCGTCCGCCGGACCGTCGTGATCCGCGACACCACCATCGTATCGGACACGGTGTATCAGGTTATCGGTGAGCAGTGATTTACACGCCGCGAGCAACCGAATTTTTTGTACTTTTGCGCCGCATTTTCAAGAATGCGGCAAAACCATTATGTAACCTCGTAGAGACGCGCCATGGCACGTCTCTACAGACCGAAAAACCTGATTTGACAATTGTAAGACAGTGATATGGCAGATTATCAAGATGATAACATTATAACCCTGAATTGGTACGAGCACATCCGGACGAGACCCGGCATGTACATCGGCAAGAAGGGCGACGGCTCGTCGCACGACGACGGCATCTACGTGCTCCTGAAGGAGGTGATGGACAACGCCATCGACGAGTTCATGAACGGCTACGGCAAAGTCATCGACATCACCATCAAGGAAAACCGCGTGACCGTGCGCGACTACGGGCGCGGCATCCCCTTGAACAAGGTGGTCGATTGCTACTCCAAGATGAACACGGGCCGCAACTTCAAGGGCGATTTCGCATCCATCGGCATGAACGGCGTGGGTGTGAAAGCAGTGAACGCGCTCTCCACGCACCTGCTCGTGCAAAGCGTGCGCGACGGCCAGATGAAAAGAGCCGAGTTCTCCGCCGGTCTGCTGACCAAGGAGTATCCCATCGAGGCGACCGACGAGAAGAACGGCACAATGGCCTCCTTCCTCCCCGACAACACCATCTTCGAGAACTACGAATGGTACACCGAATACATCGAGAATCTGCTCTGGAACTACGTCTATCTGAACCGCGGCCTGACCATCAACTTCAACGGCAAGCGCTTCTACTCCAAAAACGGCCTCCTGGATTTGCTTAACAAAAAAGTGGGCGACAACGCCCTATATGAGCCCATCTACCTGAAAGACGACAACTTCGAGTTCGCCATGGTCCACACCAACCGGAAATACGGCGAGGAGTACTACACGTTCGTCAACAGCCAATACACGGAGCACGGCGGCACCCACCAGCAGGCCATGCGCGAGGCCATCGTCAAGACCTTCCGCGACTTCTTCAAGAAGAACTTCGAGCCCGCGGATGTCCGCAATTCAGTTGTCGCCAACATGTCCATCAAGGTCAAAGACCCCATCTTCGACTCCCAGACCAAAACCAAGCTGGGTTCCGAGCACATGGAACCGGGCGGACAGACCATCCGTAACTACGTGAACGACATGATCGGCCGCTTGTTGGACAACTACCTGCACAAGCATCCCGATGTGGCCGATGTGATTCTGAAAAAAATACAAGAAGCTGAGAAAGAGCGTATTGCCATCTCCAATCTAAAGAAGCAGACCAAAGAAATCCAGAAGAAAGTGAGTCTGCACAACAAGAAGCTGCGCGATTGCAAGTACCACTTCAACACCAACGACCAACGCGGGTTGGAGACGATGATTTTCATCACCGAGGGCGACTCGGCATCCGGCTCCATCACGCAGTCGCGCGACGCGAACACACAGGCGGTCTTCAGCTTGAAGGGCAAGCCGGCGAACATCATCAAGTCGAAGAGCGCGATTTACTCCAACGAGGAGCTGAGTCTGCTGCAGGCCGCCCTCAACATCGAGGATGGCGTCGATGGGCTGCGCTACAACAACATCATCATCGCCACCGATGCTGATGTCGATGGCATGCACATCCGGTTGCTGCTGATGGCCTTCTTCCTGAAATACTTCCCCGACGTGGTCCGCACGGGACATGTCTATGTCTTGCAAACGCCGCTCTTCCGCGTGCGCAACAAGCAGAAGACCGTCTATTGCTACTCCGAGGAGGAAAAATTGCAAGCTATCAAATCGTTAGGGAAGAAGCCCGAAATCACGCGATTCAAAGGTCTGGGTGAGATTTCCCCGCCGGAGTTCAAGGGCTTCATCGGCAAAAACATCCGCTTGGAGCCGGTGGTCCTCGACGCGAAGAGCAACATCGACGCGGTCATCGAGTACTACATGGGCAAAAACACTCCGCAACGCCAGAACTTCATCATGGAGAATCTGCGGGAGGAGATTGATAATTTCTCGGAAGAGTCCTGATCAGGTAGTAGTTAGAAATTAGCAGTTAGTAGTTTTTGGGGGAATTGTAACCTTTGGAATTTTTTGCATCATTATATTGTTCACCAACTACTCCCTACTCCCTAATCCCTAATCCCTAATCCCTATTCCCTAATCCCTAAAAGATATAATATGCCGAAAAAAAAGACATTATTCTGTATGATCTGCTGTTTGATGTTTTGCGGGTCGGTTCTCGCCCAAAACATCACCGTGAGCGGGCACTTCTACGAGCAAGGCAGTTTGGAGTCGTTGCCCGGCGGATTGGTCTATGAGCCGGTTTCGCAGAAGGCAGCCACCACCAACACCTACGGCTTCTACACCCTCACCCTACCCTACCGCGACAGCATGTACGTGGTTTTCAATTGTTTCGGGTATGTCAATGACACACTGTGGGTCCGTTCGGCGGAAGATGTCGAGTACGATGCACGGCTGTCGAAAATCACCACCTTAGAGGCGGTGCGAATCACAGCGGAGAAAACGAACACCGAACAAGTCCAAATGAGCTCCATCAAGCTGACCACCAAGGAGATACAACAAGTACCGATGCTCTTTGGCGAGAAGGACGTCTTCAAGACGCTGCTGCTGCTGCCGGGTGTGCAGTCGGCCTCGGAAGGCACCTCCGGCATCTACGTGCGCGGCGGCGGCCCCGACCAGAACATCATCCTCCTCGACGAGGCCACCGTCTATAACGCCTCCCACCTTTTAGGCTTCTTCTCCATCTTCAACGGCGACGCCATCAAATCCGTGGAACTCATAAAAGGCGGATTCCCTGCACGTTACGGCGGACGACTCTCTTCCGTCATCGACATCACCATGAAGGACGGCAACAAGGAGGGTTACCATGTGGAAGGCGGTGTCGGAATCATCTCCACCAACGTGATGGTGGAAGGTCCCATCATCAAAAACAAAGCCTCTTTCATGGTCTCCGGACGCACCACCTACCTCGACCTCTTCATGGTCCCCGTAATGAAACTCGTCGGCGACGGCATGTCGGCGGGGTACTACTTCTTCGACCTCAACGCGAAACTCAACTTCGACCTCAGCAAGAAGGACAAACTCTACGTCAGCTCCTACTTCGGGCGCGACAAATTCCACATGTCGGAGAAGATGGATTACGGAGACTTGGGCGGTATTTCCGACAAATACAAGATGGGGCTCTTTTGGCAGAACGCCACAGCGACAGCGCGCTGGAACCACCTGTTTACCAACAAGATATTCTCCAACCTGTCGTTCGTCTTCAGCGACTACACGATGAACACTTACATGAAAGAGAAATACTCCTACGGGCCTCACGAAAACGGCAGTTTCAGCACGGACTTCAACTCCGGCATCCGCGACTACACGCTGCGATACGATGTCGCCTATCATCCCAACGCCACGCACCATCTGCTTGCGGGCGCGACCGTCACCTACCACGAGGCACGACCCAACGCGATGACCTTGAAGGCTGACACGCTCTCCATGCGCGAAGCCGAAAAGGAGCCCGGCGTGGAATACGCTGTCTATGTGGAAGATGAGATCAATATCCGCAACAAATTCCGCATCAACCCAGGCATCCGG
This sequence comes from uncultured Bacteroidota bacterium, assembly GCA_902770735.1. GTDB lineage: Bacteria > Bacteroidota > Bacteroidia > Bacteroidales > WCHB1-69 > F23-D06. The sequence goes on from CACXUB010000013.1 coordinate 23,371, forward strand.
TTAGTGGGGTTCTCCGTGCCGCACAAGACCTGGTTCTCGCCCGAACCGCGCCTCTCCATGAGCTACAACTTCCTGCCCAACCTGGCGTTGAAAGCCTCCTACGCCATGATGAGCCAAAGCATGATATTACTGAGTACCAGTACGATAGGACTCCCCACCGACCTTTGGGTGCCTGTCACCGACAAAATCCGGCCGCAACGGTCGCAGCAAGTCGCCCTCGGCCTCCACTACGACCTGAAAAAACCGAGGCTGTCGTTCTCCCTTGAAGGTTATTACAAGAAGATGGACCACATCTTAGCCTACAAAGAGGGTGCGTCCTACTTCGCCACCATGTTTCAGGGCATTCTGGACGAGGATCTGTCCGGTGACTTCCAACGCCGATGGACCGACAACGTAACCTCGGGACAGGGCTGGTCCTACGGCGTGGAATTCCTCGTGCGCAAGGAGGTCGGCAAATTCACCGGATGGGTCGGCTACACGCTTTCGTGGACCAAGCAGCAGTTTGATGACCTGAACTTCGGCGAGCCCTTCTTCGCCCGCTACGACCGCCGCCACGACGTCTCCATCGTGCTGATGTACAGTCCGACCAAGAAAATCAACCTCTCGCTGTCGTGGGTGTTCGCCTCGGGCAACGCCGTCACGCTGCCCACCTCCCTCTACGTCAGCGAAGACCTCAGCGACTACCTCGAAAATTACTTCCCGCCAGAGTTCCAGCAGGAAGCCTTCTTCGGCTACGTCGAAAATTACGGCAAAAAGAACGACTTCCGCATGAAACCGTTCCATCACCTCGACATCGGGGTGCAGTTCATCAAGCCGCACAAGAAAAACAACGGACAGAGCATCTTCGAAGTCAGCATCTACAACGTTTACAGCCACCACAACCCGTTCTTCTACTACACGGAGCAAGTCTATAACGATGTTGACGGTGTCGTCACCTCAGAATATAAACTCAAGCAAATCAGTATTTTCCCGATTATCCCGACATTCACCTACCACTTTAAATTTTAAGGAAAAAAAAATCATTATACAATAACTATTATTCCAAAAGGGCTGCAAGCCCGACACGTGTCAACCCAGGGTGAGCGCAGCGAGCCCTGGGACACAACAAAATGAGCGCAGCGAACCCTGGAATAAAAATCAAAAGTCAAAATGAAAACCAACCGATTATATCAAAAATGCACATTCGTATGGTGTATGTTGGCGGCCGTGGCGTTCACGGGGTGCGTGGATGACGTGGTGATCCCGAACCCGTCGGGCGAGAACCAGAAGTTAGTGCTCTACGCGCGCTTGTGTCCGCAGTTAGACTCCACCTACATCCTGTTGTCGAACACGCAGCTGCTCTACAGCGGCAGCGGCGGCGGCACCATCCAGGTTCTCAACGACGGCGTGGTGGAATTGTCGGACGACGGCAGCCATTGGGTGCCGGCGCATTTCGACCCGGTCCACAACCGCTATCTCATCACCCGCGAGGAGTTTCCGGTGGAAGAGGGCCGCACCTACTACATCCGCGCCTCGCACGAGCGTTTCGCGGAGGTCAGCGCCACCTGCACCGTGCCCGTCACCCGTGACGTGGGGTTCCGCTTCGACACGGTGGCGACCAATGGCGACACGCACTGGGGCGAAGTCTATAACTGGCCGCACAAGGACGTCTATGCGGAGTGGCGCGACGTGCCCGGCGAGGAGAATTTCTACGGGGTGAAAGCCTTCGCATGGTGGTCGTACTATACGCATTATCCTGACGGAACCGAGACCGTGGACCATTTCTGGGGGTTCTCCCGCGTCTGGCTGACCGATGGAAACCGGGATATCGAATACGTTTCCGACGAAGGCCACGACGGGGAGGTGATGCGCTATCTGTTCGAAGCTGACATTGACGAGTACCCTTACGACGATGACGACTGGAAAGGCAAAGGCGGGGATGAGGAGGATGAAGTGTTTTATCTTGTCTTCCTCGACAAAGACAGCTACCTCTACGAAACCACCCTGTCGGAAGACAATCAGCTGAACTTCCTGATGTTGGAGCCGTTGCACACCTACTCGAACATCGAAGGCGGTTTCGGGTTGTTCGGCGCGTTCAGCATGAGGGAAATAAAGTAAAGCTTATGTCATATTCTGAAATTATGGCAAGATTTTTGTATCTTTGCCGTTTTATTTTAGAAAATCACAAATAGACATATATGGCAAATTTTTTAACGAAACTGTTTGGTACAAAAGCAGATAGAGACATGAGAGATTTGCAGCCGCTGCTCAAGAAGACGCTGGCTGCGTACGAGACCATCAAAAATCTTTCCATTGACGACTTACGACACAAAACCGAAGAATTTCGCGATAAAATCAGACAGGCAACAGAGAAAGAGGAAACTCAAGTAGCGGAACTGCGCAAATACCTGGAAGAAAATTACGACATCCCCGTTGAGGAGAAAGAGGACAAATACAAGGAAATCGAGAAGCTGGAGGACAAAATCTACGCCACCACGCAGGACATCCTAAATGAAATCCTGCCGGAGGCATTCTCCGTGATGAAGGAGACCGCCCGCCGCTTCAAAGACAACGAGACCATCACCGTGACGGCCACGCAGCACGACCGCGACCTGGCCGCCAAGCGCGAATGCATCACCATCGACGGCGACAAAGCCATCTACCAGAACAAATGGATGGCCGGCGGCAACATGATCCAATGGGATATGTGCCACTATGACGTGCAACTCATCGGCGGCATGGTGCTCCACCAAGGTAAAATCGCCGAGATGGCCACCGGTGAAGGTAAAACGCTTGTCGCCACCTTGCCCGTCTATCTCAACGCTCTGCCGGGCAAAGGCGTCCACGTGGTCACCGTCAACGACTACCTGGCCAAGCGTGACTCCGAATGGATGGGGCTGCTCTACGAGTTCCTCGGCCTCACCGTTGACTGCATCGACAAGTATGAGCCCAACTCCGACGACCGCCGCCGCGCCTACAACGCCGACATCACCTACGGCACCAACAACGAATTCGGTTTCGACTACCTGCGTGACAATATGGCGCGCAACATCGGCGAACTCGTGCAACGCCCGCACAACTACGCCATCGTCGACGAGGTGGACTCCGTGTTGATCGACGATGCCCGTACCCCGTTGATCATCTCCGGCCCGACCCCCAAAGGCGACCAACAGGCCTTCGACCAATACAAGCCTATCGTGCAGAAACTGTATGAGGCCCAGCGCGTTTACGTGGCCCATATCCTCACGCAGGCCAAAAAAATGCTGGCCGAGAACCCCGACCCGAAACCCACGGACGAAAGCGCCCAGCTGCTGCTCCGCGCCCACCGCGGTCTGCCGAAAAACAAAGCCCTCATCAAATTCCTAAGCGAACCCGGCATGAAACAGGTGCTGCAACGCACGGAATCCTTCTATATGCAAGACCAGAACCGTAATATGCACATCATCGACGACGAACTCTACTTCGTCATCGAGGAAAAGCTGAACACGGTGGACATCATGGACAAAGGTATTGACGTCATCAGCAAAGACGCCGACGAAGCCAAACTCTTCATCATGCCCGATGTGGGCGCCCAAATCGCCGACCTGGAGAAGGAAAACCTCACTCCAGCCGAAAAACTGGCCCGCAAAGAAGAAATCTACAACAACTACGCCATCGCCTCCGACCGCATCCACACGGTACACCAACTGCTGAAAGCCTACACCATGTTCGACAAGGACGTGGAATATGTGATCATCGACAACAAGGTGAAGATTGTGGACGAGCAAACCGGCCGTATCATGGAGGGCCGCCGCTACTCCGACGGACTGCACCAGGCCATCGAGGCCAAGGAGAACGTGAAGGTGGAAGCTGCCACGCAGACCTACGCCACCATCACCCTGCAGAACTACTTCCGCATGTACAAGAAGCTGGCCGGCATGACCGGTACCGCCGAGACGGAAGCCGGTGAGTTCTGGAACATCTACAAACTCGATGTCGTGGTGATCCCGACCAACAAACCCGTCATCCGTGAGGACGCCAATGACTTGGTTTACAAGACCAAACGAGAAAAATATGCCGCCGTGGTCGATGAAATCCTGCGACTGCACGAGGCCGGAAGACCCGTACTGGTGGGTACCACTTCCGTGGAAATTTCCGAATTGCTCTCCAACATTCTGACCCGCAGACATATCCAGCACAATGTGTTGAATGCCAAATTGCACAAGAAAGAGGCTGACATTGTGGCAGAAGCCGGCCGCGAAGGCACGGTCACCATCGCCACCAACATGGCCGGCCGTGGTACCGATATCAAGCTCACACCGGAAGTGAAGGAGAAGGGCGGTTTGGCCATCATCGGCACCGAACGCCACGACTCCCGCCGCGTGGACCGTCAGCTGCGCGGTCGTGCCGGCCGTCAAGGCGACCCCGGCAGCTCCCAGTTCTTCGTCTCCCTCGAAGACGACCTCATGCGCCTGTTCGGCTCCGACCGTATCGCCAAAGTCATGGACAGCATGGGCCATCAGGACGGCGACGTGATCCAGCACAGCATGATCTCCAAGTCCATCGAACGCGCACAGAAAAAAGTCGAAGAGAACAACTTCGGCATCCGTAAACGTTTGTT
>CACXUB010000014.1 GCA_902770735.1 uncultured Bacteroidota bacterium
ATATAGGTACCCTTTATCGTTGGTTGGATAGGGGGAAATATACAAAATGCATCCATTCTGCCACAATCAACGAAATCAAAAAAAATCCTAATAAAGAAACCGTTTATACATTTATGGTGAAGTTGGACAGCTATGAGGTAATAGAGATTCCTTCACCAATACAAAAAGAAGTAAAAGAGATTTCTGACAGAATGGATACAACCGGAAATGACAAGATTGACACATTGTTGTTGAACGAATTGTACGTTGGGAGGGTTGATATATTGATAACTGAGGACAAGAAAATCCATCGTAAAGCAAATGAATTAAATTTGTCGGACAAGGTTTTCACAATAGATGCTTTTCTCGAAAAAGTATTTGCCGAACATCCTGATTTAGTAAACTACAAAGTATTGAATGTCCAGAAATTAAAATTTGGGAGAATTAATCTTAACGATAAGTTCTTTGATAGCCTAAAGGAAGATTATCCTGGATTTGACAAATGGTTTATTAAGAAATATGATGAAGAAGCATACATTACCATCAATTCTAACAATGGGATGTTGCTTTCTTTTCTCTATTTGAAAGCAGAAGGGCCAGATGAAGATTATTCGAACATCGACCCTGTTTTGCCACCGAAAAAACGACTAAAGATTGGCACATTTAAGGTGATAAACAATGGTTTTAGATTAGGGGAACGGTTTTTAAAGATCATCTTTGACAATGCTCTCAAGAATCATGTAGATGAAATCTATGTAACGATTTTTGACAAACGAGATGAGCAACAACGTCTAATAGATTTATTGGAGCAATGGGGGTTTGTCTTTTGGGGAATGAAAAATGGAGAAAGAGTTTACGTTAGGGATTTCGGACCAAAAGTTGAATTAGCCAATTTGAGGACAACTTACCCATATGTTTCGGACAACAATGACATCTATCTTGTTCCAATTTACCCTCAATATCATACTGAATTATTGCCTGATTCTATTCTTAATACGGAGTCCCCAGAAGAGTTTGTTGAAGACTTCCCTCATCGGAATGGAATAGGCAAAGTGTATGTTTCTTGGGCTTTGCCCCCCCATCCAAACCAGGGTGATTTGTTGGTGTTTTATAGAACAGGAGGCTATTTTAAAAGCGTTGTGACCACTATAGGGATTGTTGAAACTTTGCGTTATGATTTTGTCGATGAAGAAGAATTTGTTCGTTATTGCAGAAAGGGCAGCGTGTTTCCCGAACAAGATTTAAGAGCAATGTGGCAATATCGTAAAGACAAGCCTTTTGTGGTAAAATTCTTGTATGTTTATTCATTTCCTCATAGAATTAACATGAAAGGGTTGATAGATTTAAAAGTTTTAGCCGGCATAAATGATGCTCCTCGTGGATTTAAGAGAATTACCAAAGAACAATTTTTGACAATAATAAAAGAGACAAAAAGTGAAGACAGTTTTATTATCCATTAAACCGGAGTTTGCGGAAAAGATTTTTGACGGAACCAAGAAATTCGAGTTTCGAAAATCTATTTTTAAGAACGATCATGTGCAGAAGGTGGTTGTTTATGCCTCTTCTCCTGTGCAAAAAGTTATTGGTGAGTTTTCCATCGAAGATATTTTGAATGACGATGTTGATACTATTTGGAAGAAAACATCTCGCTATTCAGGTATAACACACGATTATTATTTGTCTTATTTTGCAAATAAAGATAAAGCGTATGCAATTAAAATCAAAGAGGCTAGACGTTATCGTCAAGCACGTAATTTGAGTGATTATAATTTGAGTTTTGCACCACAATCTTTTGCATACATAAGGTGAAGAAAACTTTACATTCATCGACTTGTTCATAAATATAGGCGGTTCATACAGCGTAATGATGGGTTAGAATGTGTTATTAGTCGTTTCAAAAGACAATACAATAGATTTATGGCCACAGTAGATAAAAATATAAACGAAGTATCAGATAAAATATCAAAAGTCAAACAAATTGTTTAGACAATTCAAGAGCTAATACGCTAAAGTCGATTATAAATCTATAAAAACATGGCAAGAATAATAGTTTCTGATTGTGAGAAAAAAGAGAAGTCTCTTAGAAAACAAGAGGTAGTAAAAGCCACATATTCTGTGAATACAAATGAAGGGTTATTTCAGATAGAGACTTATGGCAGTTCATCACGTCAAAATCCAGATAGTGCATCACAAACTTTCCAAATAGATAAAGATTCTGCTCAACAACTGATTGCTTTGTTGGAAAAGGAATTATTCCTACAAAAGTCGGGGGGAGCGTCTACAGATGATTTTTCTCTCCAACAAATCTTCTACGGAGCCCCCAGCACAGGCAAATACCTTCCTTATCTCACCGCCCTTCGTACCAAGCCCTTCATGCTCCTAGCGGGCATCAGCGGAACTGGCAAGAGCCGCATTGTGCGCGAAATGGCCAAAGCCTGCTGGACTCCTGAAGATGATGAATACTGGAAAGACAAAGAGAAAGGCATCCGGAATAACTGCCCGAAGAACTTCTGTATGGTGCAGGTGAAACCCAATTGGCACGATTCTAGCGAATTGTTCGGCTATGTGTCGCGCATCAGCGGCAAACCCGAGTTTGTGGCCGGCGATTTCCTGAAATTTCTCGTCAAGGCGTGGGAAGACACCGATGTGCCTTATTTCCTCTGCTTGGACGAAATGAATCTCGCCCCCGTTGAACAATATTTCGCAGAGTATCTGTCGGTTATCGAAAGTCGTAATTCCGATGGCAATGCCATAACAACAGACCCTATTTTCAAAAAACCATTCGAAAATGAAAGTCAATATGGACGAAACCACTTTCAGTTTCAGCCGCAAGGTACTTGACCGTGCCATGACCATCGAGATGAACGAGGTGAATCTTTCTGGCGGTCTGGAGGAAGAAGGTTCTGAAATCGGTTACATCGGCAACTGTATCATCGGCGATGCCGCCGAGGGCAAAGATGTGTATGCCGGCAACAAGGATCTGTGCGACAAAGTGATCGCCTATTTGGAAAAGGTGAATATTGCGTTAGCAGGCACACCTTTCAAAATTGCCTACCGTACCCGCAACGAGTTCCTGCTCTATGCCGTCAATCGCCAATTGCTCGACAAAGACTCACAACTTTGGCAGACCCTTGACGAAATGACCTCCATGAAAATCCTTTCCCGCATCGAAGGCGATAGTGAACGCACAAAGGAACCATTGAATGCATTGAAAACATTGGTTGAGCAGAATATTATTAATCAAATACCTGAGCCCAAAGAAGGCGAGACCGCGACAAAGAGTGTTTCCGCTGCCAAGATTAAAGAGATGCTGGATAAATTGGATAAGACAAGCTATACGAGTTATTGGGCATAAACGAAAGGGCGAATAAAAGGGCGAATAAACAAGGTAGTTTGGCAGTAATAAACACTATAAATGTCTGATTTTCAACAAACAAGAAAGGGCGAATAAAAGGGCGAATAAACGATGGAACTTCTTTGTATCACTCACAACGATTTTACACTCACCATCGAGTGCTCCCATTTCTGGCAGGAATGGCAGAAAGGTGTACGCAACTTGGGGAGTCATCGACTTACCTCCACCTATACTTGGTCGGAAGGTGTGCAAAGCGTGGAAAGAACAAATGAGGATGACGGAACTTCCATCCCCATCAACGCCAATAATCCCGATGAAACAGCTTTCTTCTTTGAGCAGACCGATTACAGCATTTGGGTGGAGTTTGATGAGGATGTTTCAACTGCTTGCTTCGACGGTCCGAGAGCAGATGTTAACGATCACTTTTCCTGGAAAGGTAGGCAACATATTCTAATGGGATTTCTCAACTACGGCAACGATATCGGCCGTCACGAAAAATGGTGTACAGAAGCGTTTTGTGTTCTCATACGATGTGATTTCTGCCAAGCTGGATTATCATCGTGACTGGAAGCCGATATTGGAAGATATTGAAAAAGAATATCGTATGCTTTCGTTGGATTATCTGAAACGTACCTACCACGGCATCAAAGAAGGTGATGGAGAATCTTACGACCTTATTTGGTGGAATATTTTCCATGGTCTTCAGGAAAAATTCGTGAAAGCTACTCGAAATATCATTGAACGTCCACGCCACAGACTCAAAACAGTTGCCTCTTATAAACGAGCTGACCAAATTCGGCGTTTCACAACTTTGCAAGAGCAGCAATTTGCAGAGCATCGCCTAGAAGAATCTAAGTTGTATTTGGTTGAAGAACAGCAACATACTCACAATACGGTTGAAAATCGTTTTCTAAAACATGCTCTCTCCGTCATACAAAAGCGATATTCAGACTTGGCAAAACGGGTGCTTAGCTTAAGCATTCCTATCTCTGAAACAGAACAAATTCGGATTCGCCGTTCAGACGAGGAACTGAAACAATTGCTCAACAACCCGTTTTTCCGTACCGTAGGTTCATTTGAGGGTTTGAAACAGGAATCCCTTGTACTACAACGTGACAGCAATTATTCTGCCATTTATCGCACCTATTTCATTCTGCGAAAATCATTTAGCTTGAACGATGGATTGTTCAAGATGGAGACCAAAGACATTGCTACGCTATATGAAATATGGTGCTTTATTGAAGTGAGCCACATTGTGAGAGAACAGTTGGGCATTGAAAAGGATGACGTTGAACACCGTAACCGTATGGAATTGAGCGGTTTGTTCAGTTGGGAACTTGGTAAAGGCGAACAATCGCGTATCTTATACAAAAAGGATGGCATTGAATTAGCAGAACTGGTTTATAATCCTAAACATTCTCAAAAGGAGGATGACAAAATCGGCATCCACAATTTGGAAGTCCGCACAGTTCCACAAAAACCTGATATTGTGTTGCAACTGACCAAAGACGATGTGGAGAAAGGGATGAAAATGACCTACCTTTTTGATGCCAAGTACCGTATTGACAAGAAAGACGGTTCGGGTGTTGACCTACCACCTGAAGATGCTATCAATCAGATGCACCGTTTCCGCGATGCCATCTACTATCGCGATTACACCTCAGATCAGCTTAAGAAAGAGGTTATTGGCGGATATATTTTGTTCCCAGGAGATGGTGCTCCCAACCAAGTTCAACTTTCCAGATTTTACAAAAGCATTGAAGAAGTCAATATTGGTGCGTTTCCCTTACGGCCTAAAGATGCAGATAATAGAGCATTATTGGAAGAATTTATCAAAAGTTTGATTCTGACGGAATCGGCCACTACTATTTCAAAGGTCATTCCTCAAAAAGGAACTATTGTCAATGTGCCAAACCGAGTCTTAATTGGACTTGCGAAAGGAAATATTCAGAAATTTGAAGACAGAATTGCAGATTTATACTATACCGGCCCAAGATTCCCTTCTACAATATCTTTAGACAACCTGCATTACTTCATCCCATATTTCAAAGATAGAGGCATAAGGGATGTGTATGAAATAACTAAAATCCGTACCATAACGGGGCGAGAGGCCAAACAAACCGAGGTTGCAGGCGATGATCTGCGACTTGCATTCCATTTGAAGTTCCATCACGCATTGTCAGAAGATTTTATTAAAATTGACACTTCGAAGATGGTGAGTTATACATTCGTTGACACCTATTTCGAAAAATTAGATTCCTTATTTGTATAAAGTTTGTCCACCCTTTTCATCTCAACTTAAAACCACCTCACCTATGCCCCACACCCTCTACAAAACCCAAGGCACCTGCTCGCAGTTCATCGATGTGACCGTCGATGACGACGGCGTCATTCGGCAGGTCTTCTTTTATGGCGGATGCGACGGAAACCTCCAGGGCATCTGCCGATTAGTCGTCGGACAGAAAATCGACGACGTCATCCAAAAACTCAACGGCATCCGCTGCGGAGGCAAGCCCGCCTCCTGCCCCGACCAGCTCTGCCGCGCATTGGAAACCCTCAAAAAATAAGCCTCCATGTCCGTACTTCGTGTCCTCCTCGCCATCTTTTTCCCGCCCCTCGCCGTCATCGACCGCGGATGCGGGTCCGTGCTCATCGTCCTCATCCTCACCTGCGCAGGATGGGTGCCGGGCGTCATCGGCGCACTGGTCATCCTCAACAAGAACGAATGACCGTGTTTGGCGGATTTTTTTGTATTTTTGCCGATTGTGAAGTTCTAACACCACTTCATACAACAACCCAAAAACAAGCAATAGAAACTGAAACAAAATCGACAAAACATTACCTGTATGCAAAAATCTATCTCAATACTGGACAAAGACTATTCCCGGTGGATCAGCGAACTGAGTTCCCGTTACCGCAGAAGCCAGATCAAAGCGGCGGTAAAAGTGAATGGGGAGATGCTGCGTTTCTATTGGGAACTGGGAAGGGATATTGTGGAGATGCACATTGAGGAGCGTTGGGGAGACAACGTCATCAAGACATTATCTATCGACTTGCAACGTGAAATCCCAGACGCCCACTGTTTTTCCCGCACCAACCTATATTACATCCGGAATTTCTATCTGCTTTATTCCCAACACACAACAATAATCCCTCAACTTGAGGGACAATTTGTCCCCCAATCTGAGGGACAAATTTTGCAGCAATCTGTTGCAATATCTGAAAGCCATTCTCAACTTATTGATAGATTCTTTGCGGACTTGTTTTCCGTACCTTGGGGACATCACAAACTTTTGATGGACAAATGCCAAAACAACCCTCAGAAGGCATTCTTTTTCGTCCACCAAACGGTACAAAACGGATGGAGCCGCAATATGCTGCTCAACTTTCTTGACACTGACCTCTATGAACGTCAAGGAAAAGCACTAACTAACTTTGAGCGCACCTTACCCAACGAATCAAGCGAACTGGCAAAAGAGCTGACAAAAGACCCTTACAACTTCGCATTTACCGGTATCACTGGGAAATATAACGAGCATCTGCTGAAGGACAAACTTCTCAATAATATCACGCAATTTCTGGTGGAGTTGGGCACAGGTTTCGCTTACGTCGGCAAGGAATACCGCCTGCAGATAGGTGACACGGAGAACTTCATCGACCTGCTGTTCTACAATTTGAACTTGTCGTGCTATGTAGTCATTGAAGTGAAAATCGGCAAGTTTGAGTTTGCCGATGCCGGGCAGTTGGGTGGTTATGTGGTGTCGTGCAACCATCTGCTGAGAAAAGAAGGCCGCGACAATCCAACGATAGGCCTCCTGATTTGCAAAGAAAAAGATAGCCTTGTGGCACAATATGCACTGGAAGCCAGCAGTCAGCCACTTGGCATTTCCGAATACGAACTGGCCAAACTCTATCCGGAGAAAGTAGAAGGAACTATCCCTACCATTGAAGAATTAGAGCAGAAATTGGGCGACAGAATCAAAAATCTCGAAGACTGACGAATATGATTTGAGAATTTTCGTTGTCACTTTTGAGAATTTTCTTGTTGTGATTTGAGAATTTTTCTTATTTTTGCGCCACTAAATCAGACGATTATGTTTAAGAGATTACATTGTGATGTGTTGAAGTCGAGATTGTCAGAACCGCGTGATAAGATTCAGACAATAGCAGGGTCGCGTCAGGTGGGTAAATCAACGATGGTCAAGCAGGTGTTGCAAGAGACAGACATTCCTTATTTGTCGGTTAGTGCTGACAATGTGCCCAAAACGAACACCTTTTGGATCAGCGAGATGTGGGCTACAGCTCGAGCCAAAATGAAAGCTGCTAACGTGCCGGAATTTTTACTGGTTATCGACGAAGTACATAAGTTAGATAACTGGAGTGAGGCGGTAAAAAAAGAGTGGGATGACGATACACGTTTTGACATCAATATGAAAGTGGTGATTCTGGGGTCTTCGAGATTGTTACTGAAAGATGGGTTGACAGAATCGTTGGCAGGGCGTTTTGAACTGATTCGCATGCCGCACTGGAACTACAGCGAGATGCACGAAGCATTTGGCATGAACTTGGACCAGTTTATTTACTTTGGCGGCTATCCTGGCGGTGCTAAATACATTCAGGATGAACGTCGTTGGCGAAGATATATCAAGGACAGTATCATTGCCCCAGCCATAGAACAAGATATTTTAACGACAAAGACTGTCTATAAGCCTGCGCTGATGCGACAGCTCTTTGATTTAGGTTGTGTGTATTCCGGTAAAGAGTTGTCGCTGAATAAAATGCTGGGACAGCTGCAAGATGCTGGAAATGTGACAACATTAGCAAATTATTTGCATACGCTGGACGAGGCGCGCATGCTCTGCGGTCTTCAGAAATACGCCCAAGACGAGGCGCGCAAGTATAATTCTGTACCTAAGCTGATGGTTTATAATACGGCGCTGCTCACCGCACAAACCAACACCACGTTCAATAAGACATTCTCCACTCCAAATCAGTGGGGCAGATGGGTGGAAAGTGCTGTCGGAGCTTACCTTCTCAATCAGGCTGATGAATACGATTACAAGTTGTATTATTGGCGTGAGAATGATGCTGAGGTTGACTTTGTCGTAGATTCCGGCGATCAAAAGATAGCCATTGAGGTGAAGAGCGGGAGGAGAGGTGCCAATGAAGGTCTGAAATTATTCACGAACAAGTTCCATCCGCAGCAGTCAATCGTTGTTGGAACAGATGGCATTCCTGTTGATGAATTTCTGTCTTGGGACTTTGAGAATCTTTTATAATCAAAATGATGAAACACATCACCGTTTCCGCCGCCGTCATCCACGACTCCCAGAACCGCATCTTCGCCACCCAGCGCGGGGCCGGCGACTGGAAGGACTGGTGGGAGTTCCCCGGCGGCAAGATCGAACCCGGCGAGACGCCCGAGGAGGCCCTCCGCCGCGAAATCCGGGAGGAATTGGACACCCGCATCACCGTGGGCGAACTGCTGCACACTATCGAGTGGGACTACCCCAAGTTCCAACTTACCATGCACTGTTTCCTCTGCACCGTGGAGAGCGGCTCGCTCACCCTCCTCGAACACGAGGCCGCCCGCTGGCTCGCCCCTGACGAACTCGACAGCGTGCAATGGCTGCCTGCCGACTGGGAAGTGATAGAAATACTGAAAAAACGGTTCCAGGCAGAATGAAAATGATACCGAAAAAATTCAGAACCTGGCTGCTGGCGTTTGCCACCGCCCTCATCTCCGCCGCCACACCGCTCCTCTTCGGCGGAGCGGTCGTCCTGACCTCCTGCACCACCGAGGAGTACTCGGTCGCGCGTCCGACCATCGAGCGGATCCAGCAACGGGGCAAGCTGCTCGTCGGCACTACCGGCGACTACCGTCCGCTGACCTTCCGCGAACCCGAAACCGGCGAATACTGGGGCTTCGGCATCGAGATGGCGCAGGCGATCGCCGACAGCATCGGAGTTCCCGTGGAGTTTGTCCGGACCTCGTGGCCGACGTTGACCGCCGACGTTATGGCCGAACCCCAGACCTTCGACTTCGCCATCGGGGGCATCACCATCACCGATGCCCGGCGCGCCATTATGCTGATGAGCGAGGGGTACTTGGCCAACGGCAAGACCATCCTCTGCCGGACGGAGGACACCACCCGCTTTCGTTCGCTGGCCGACATCGACCGTCCCGACGTGCGCGTGATGGTGAACCCCGGCGGTCTGAACGAGCAGTTCGCCCACGAGCGCCTCACCCACGCCACCATCATCGTGCACCCGAACAACGAGGAGATCCCGTCGCTCATCGCCGAGGGCGAGGCCGACGTGATGATCACGGAAATCACGGAGGCGCCCTACTACGTGCAAACTGACCCCCGCTTGGCGGCACCGCTCCTGAACGCCCCTTTCACCCACGGGGAGATCGGCGTACTGATGCGCAAGGGACAAGACGACCTGCTGGAGCTGGTGAACGGCGTCATCCACCGGATGAAAGCCGATGGCTCGCTCCAACGGCTGTGCGAGAAATACGGGCTGATGCCATAATTTTCTGTATCTTTGCCGTTTGATAATACCAATAAAAAGGATATGCTACTTACCAACAACATCATCACCCTTGAGGTGTCGGAACATGGGGCCGAGATGCAGAGCCTCACGAAGGACGGACGTCAGTATCTGTGGACGGGCGACCCGCAATTTTGGAACCGCCGCGCGCCCATCCTCTTTCCCGCTGTGGGCAAGCCCTACAACAACGAAATTCACGTGGACGGCGTCGCCTACCCGCTGTACCAGCACGGCTATGCGCGCGACAGCAAGTTTGCGGTGGTCGCCTCTGACAACGACCACGAACTGCACCTGAAAATGCTGGAGAACGAGCATTCGCACGCGTACCCATACAAGCTGGGGCTGGAGGTTCGCTACCAGCTAGAAGGCAGTACCGTGAAGGCGGTTTGGACTGTGGAAAATCTCGACGACAAGGAGGCCTACTTCCAGATCGGCGGCCACCCGGGATTCCTGCTGCCGGATTATGATCCCGACAGAATGGTGAACGGATATGTCCGTTTCTTCAACAAAGAAGGGGAACTTGTCGCTCCCACCCTCTTCTCGGACATTGATGACGGATGCCGCGTGCCGCGCAGTTCCAAATCGATGCTGCTCCGCGAGACGCCCCTCATGCCTAACACGTTCATTCACGATGCCCTGGTGATCGAGCAGGGGCAGGTGACGAAAGTCGAGCTGTGGGACAGACATTGCAATCCCATCCTCAACGTCAACTGTCCGCAAGCAGAAGCCTACGGCGTTTGGGCGCCCCATAAGAAGGGCTGTCCGTTCGTCTGCCTTGAGCCCTGGTGCGGCATCTGCGACCCCAAAGGCTTTACTGGGGAGGTCACCGACCGCGAATACATCCACCACCTCGCCCCGCGCGACACGTTCGATTTCGTCTATACCATCGAGATATATTAGTCACGTCCGATGACCGACACGATGACACCCCAGCAGCGGCACTATTGCATGTCGCGCATCCGCAGCAAGGACACCACGCCCGAAAAGCGCGTGCGGCAGTGGCTGTGGCAGCACGGCTACCGTTACCGCCTCAACGTGAAGGGCGTGCCGGGGAAACCCGACATCGTGATGCGCAAATACCGGACGGCGATTTTCGTGAACGGGTGCTTCTGGCACGGACACGATGTGGAGTTAGTAGTTAGCAGTGAGCAGTTAGTAGTTAAGTCCTCGAACTGTTGTAAGATACCACAAACAAACAGGGATTTTTGGGTGGCGAAGATACAGCGGAATCAGGAGAGGGATCAGAAGAATTATGAGATTCTTTCCGAGAATGGGTGGCAGGTGATTGTGCTTTGGGAGTGTCAGTTGAAACCCAAGAAGCTGGAAAAAACGATGTTACAGGTAGAAATCCAGCTTCACGACTTCTACATCAAGACCTTTAACCATCGGTCGAAAACGTACATCCATATTGAAGAGGAGAGCTTGCCGATGGTGGCGGAGGAGCCGGAAGAGTACGGGCAATAAAGAGAAAGATACTTATCATGACGAATACCTATTACAATTTTGAGCATTCAACAAATGCAAAAGTGGTTGGAAGTGCCACGGGTGGACAACTGGAACTCCTTCAGCCTCTGAATTTTAACAGCATGCAACAATTGTTCAACAAGTTGCCAAAACAATCGGAATTCAGGCTGAAAGGGAATTCTCGCCTTACAGATTTACTCTATTGCCTTAACATTAGTACTATCAACAACTTTATTGTCAGTTCCAAAATGTGTTCCATATTGAAGAAATTCAATATTCAAGAACACCAATGGGCAAGCTGTACCATTAGAAAAAAGGACAAAACCTGGGACTATCATCTGCTCAGATTTGCGCAACCGCGTGATAATAAAAGGCGTCCACAGCTCTGTTGTCCAGAAATGGTGGATTGGAAAAACTCGGTTTTTTTTGAGGATTCCTATGCTCGTTTTGGGGGAATAAAAGGGAATGAGCCCATCTTAAAAATTGACAGCTATGATGACTATCTGAAAGTACAAGCCGAATATAATCGCAAATTCGATGAACATGAAAATATAGACTTGGCAATTGGTGTCTTAAAATTTGCTTTCAACGAGGAATATATGGAGAAAAACAACCCCGATATGTGTTGGTTGTACCCATTGCATTCAAATCCGTTGATTTCGGAAAGACTAAAAACGGCATTAGAGGAAAACGATATCACAAGTGTGGAAACGATGGAAATAAACTCCTATCTCTGTCGCAACGATGCAGAAGTATTGGGTAATATCTTTAAGGAACTTGGCGTGCGGTAAAGACCATAAATCCAACAGTTTTGTTATGTATATTTTTTTTAGACTAAAATGTGGTTGAATCAAAAATAGTTGTATTTTTGCAGCGAATTTGCAGAAATAATCAGAAAGCGATTAGTTTTGCTTATGAACAGACAATAAGACGATTACGATGGCAGATATTAAATGTTTGCAAGACTGGGTTACCCATGAAATGGTGAGAGGCCGGTACATTTTCACGAAGGAAGATGTGCTGAATCTGCACCTGCCCATTTCAGACCAAGCGTTGCAGAACAGTTTGACCCGACTGACTGATCGTGGCATCATCATGTCACCTTGGCAAAACTTTTACGTCATCATACCCAATGAGTACAAGTTGAGAGGTGTTGTTCCTCCTTCGTTTTACATAGACAAGTTGATGAGTTTTCTGAAGCGTGATTATTACGTCTCGTTACTGACGGCTGCTGCGATGAATGGAGCTTCGCATCAACGGGCCATGGTGTTCCAAGCAACGGTCAATGGGGGACCTATCCGTTCAGGAATGAAAAACGGCGTACGTGTACAATTCACTCTAAGACAAAATCTGCCACTTGAATTCACCAGGCGTGTGAAGACTTTAACTGGCTATATGACTGTGGCAGAACCTGAATTAACTGCTTTGGATGTAGTGGCAGAAGAACGCAAAGTGGGAGGTGTGAGCCGAGCTGCTGAACTTTTAGTGGAACTGTGCGAGTCAACCTTCTGGGATGATACAAAGCTGCCATTGCTGAGTTTTTTCAGCAGTGCCACCATTCAACGTCTTGGCTATCTGCTTGAACAGATTGAAGAGCAGGATCAAGCCGACAAACTCTATACATTATGGAAACAAACAGGTAGGATAATGCGAAAGACTCCACTGAAGCAAACGTATGCCGTTAGCGATGATATGCCCATAGATAAGCGTTGGAAAATTATTATAAACTACGAAGTTGAAATTGACGAAATATGATTCCCCAATACTACATACAAGAATGGTACGAGCAAGTGCCTTGGAACTCTGACGCGATGGTCGAACAAGACCTCATCATCTGCAAGGCCCTGGTCTGCATATTCAACGATGAATTTTTGGCTTCGCAACTGGCATTTCGCGGAGGTACGGCGTTGCACTGAACGATCTGGTCAAGAAAACCTTCATCGACCTAATGCCCGGAAGTAGAGATTAGATTTTTGCAAACAACAATTAAAAAAAACAATATTATGAAAAAAATCCTGATTTTTGCCATCGCCGTGCTGTTGTTTGCGGCATGTAGTGATTCTGAAAAACAACTGCAGAAACGTGCGGCCGAGCTGTGCCAGTACATCCCCGACCACGAACTGTCGGAGAAGTCGAAACCGTATATGACAGCGGATTTCTACAACGTGCTGGACACGATGTTCAACCAACTGCCGGAGTTCGAGGCCATGGACCACGAATGGCTCTACTATTTCGTGACCGGCAACGGCGGCACTATCGCCGACTTTGAAGTGGCCGGTGTGGAAAAGACCGACAACACCCACGCGGTCGCCACCATCAAGGTGCGCCAGAAATGGGAGGACGGTTCGTTCGATGAAAACTCTGACGTAGAGGAACATAAGCTCTATATGGAGAAGGTGAACGGCCAATGGCTGATGTCCGATTTCGATGAGCACAAGGCCGATTGCATCCGCCATATCGCCATCAACAAAAAGGAACAGACCGTGCGCAACGCCATCAGCGACTACTTAGTGAAGGAAATCGGCGAACATTACCAGAAAGGCGAACTCTGCATCCCTATGATGATTATGGTACACGAGGAGGACGAACTCTTTATGGGCGACTTCTGGGTGTACTGGTACGACAAATCTGGTGACACGCTGAAGTGCGTCTCTGGCGGCAACCACGCGGGCACGATGACCCTGAAGAAGGAGGGCGACCAGTACAAGGTGGTTTCCTTTGAGCAGACCGTTGACGGAGCCGGCAACGAGGCCAGCGCCCAACGCATCTTCGGCAGCTATTTCGACATCTACCAGAATATCCACTCCAACGACAAGGTCCGCGAAGCCGTCCGTCAAGAGCAGCTGCGCGAGTATGTGAAAAAACACAACCTCAACGTCAAATACTACCAGGACTACGGCTGGCCTGCCGTGGAACTGTAAACAAATTCTTGAATGATTTGGCCTGCTGCCGTCATCCTTTACAGGAAGACCAGCAGGCCTTTATTGTGCCAGGACTTTCATCTCGCATTTCCCGCAGTCGAATTCCAGCCGGAAACGACGCTTGCCGGAGACGAGGTACAGCGGATCATTGGGCGCCTTCGAACCGTCTATGCGACGATGGCACCAGCCCAACTCGTACCGCAGGCAGTACTTGCAGGTCATCACGGCTTTGCCCGCGTAATCCTCGGTCTTGTCCAACCCGTACTCAATGTCCGTCGCCCCGAAGTCGGCATAGACGGCCTTGTGCGCTTCGTTGGTGATGTTCCGCAGATAATCGGCTTTTGGGAAAAGCGGGGTGGGGGAGTAGTGCAGCGGTGTATCTTGCGGACGGAAATGCGCGATGCGGGTGGCGATCAGTTGTTCCACCGCTTTGGATTTCAGCTCATTGATGTAGCCGGCACGTAAAAAGGCGGTGCATTTCGGAATGGTGACGGTGCGTGCTTCGAACGGGGTGCCGCCCAACTTCGACAACGCGGTGCGCAAGGTCTCCGCCATCTTCTCCGGCTGCTGCGCAATTGTGTATTCGATGGATTCTGTGATGGTTGTGGAACATCTGTCCTCGTCGGTTAGCGTAAGCCGCACGCCGCCTGTGATTTCCTCAAAAAGAATATCCACCGCAATCTTCCGCTCTGCCGTCTTTCCCGACAATATTTTCTCAAAGTTCTTGTCAATATTGCGGTATAATTTCACCTTTTGAAAACGGGACAATGGCTTTTGCGGGATAATCCTGTCCCCCTCCACACCATTGACCAAAAAACCTTCCAATTCACCGTCTGCATTGATGAAACACAGACCATCCCCGTTGGATATCGCGCTACCGAGGTCCTTGCCCCTATCGGGGCTGCTTAAGGAAGCGGTTTTTAAATATTGGGGCTCAACGTAATATTTCCCGTTGACCTGTTTCAGGGTACCTATAGGTTCTCCGATGGCTTTCGGGGTATCGAAGGAGGACATGGACCCTACGGGATCGCGATAACCGTCAATGTAGTAGGAAGTGTATTCCCGGTTGAATGTTTTTTGCACGTCTGGTATGAAGAAGAATGGGGTGACACCGCTGCCAACATGTTGGTATTCAGGATGTCCTTCCAAAATAGCATCCAACTTCTGCCGGTAAAATGCGGTTACGTTCTTGACGTAGCTTTCGTTTTTGAGCCGTCCTTCGACTTTGAAGGAGACGATGCCGGCATTCATCATCTCTTCAAGATAATCGACGCGGCACATATCCTTCAGCGACAACAAATGCTTGTTGTGTATCAGCGTTTTACCGTTGGCATCCTGAAGGTCGAAACGGGTGCGGCAGATCTGCGCGCACTCGCCCCGGTTGCCGCTCCTGCCTGTCATCATCCGGCTGATGTAGCACTGTCCGCTGTAGCATACGCACAACGCGCCGTGCACAAACGCCTCTAACTCGATATTTGTCTGATTGTGAATTTGTTGGATGGTTTCCAAATTCGTCTCTCGGGCCAGCACGGCGCGTGTGAAGCCCAACTTCTCAAGAAACTGGATGCGCTCCAGAGAATGGTTGTGGCATTGCGTGCTCGCGTGCAGAGCAATCGGAGGAATGTCGAGTTTCAGCAGTCCTAAATCTTGAATCAAAACGGCATCCACCCCGATATTGTAGAGTTCCCAAAGCAACTTGCGAGCTCCTTCTAACTCGTTGTCATACAGCAAGGTGTTGACGGTCACGTGGACTTTGGAACCGTACAGGTGCGCATATTGCACCAACGCTTCAAGGTCTGATAGAGAGTTTCCCGCCGCTTGTCGCGCACCGAAAGCCGATGCCCCGATATAGACGGCATCTGCGCCATGGTTGATGGCGGTTTTGCCCGTGGACAAGTCTTTGGCGGGAAGGAGAAGCTCGATCTTACTCATCGGCGAAGCGTTTCGCTTTCAACGGGAATTGCTCGGCTAATTCGCCGGAATAGTAGAAGTCGTTGCAAATCACCCCGAATGTGTAGATTTCATCGTGCACGGTGATGTGCGAGCCACCGCATTTCGGGTCAGGACCGGGCTTGGAGGCCGCGAAACCGAGATTGAAAAGGGTGAACAGGATGTCGGGACGGTTCACGATGTCGTAGCCGGAACGCCGCCACTGCAGCATCGTCTGGTGCAGAATGCAGCCTGTGTAGATGTAAGAATACAGGTGGTTGCGGTAATTCGTCAGCCGGTTGAAACGTTCGCTCTGGTGGTCGGCGGTCTGGAAGTCGAGGATGTGCTCGTAGGGCTTGCCCATGTAGAAGATGGAGGCGGTGTCGGTGAGGTTGCGCTCCACCTGCATGGCGGTGAAATCCTTGATGCCGTTGACGCCGAGCGAGAACTGCGATTGCACGGAGAGCACTTTCATCGGGCCGAGATAGCGCTTGTACATCTCGCGTTTGCTGTTGAACAGGCGCACCTGCTCGCCCACGAGGCAGCCCACGATGAGGCGCGGCTCCACGCCGGTGAGTCGGGCGGCTTCGTAAATCACGGCCGTATCCTTCAGGATGGCGGCTTTCAACGCGGGCCACGCCGAGTCGTTCATCCAGGGGACCACGTTCCCCGCGAACGGCTGCATCTTGTTGGATGCCAGAAGGTGGTCTATGTCGTCCGTCATCTTCCGGTAGGCGGTGGCATGCTCATCGTCTTGCATGTACATGTTCGCGGCGTAAATCATCTCGCGCACGGCCGTGGGACGGTCGCTGAACTGCGCGGCGTTGAAGATGAGGTCGGCGTTTTTCGGGTAGAAGTGCCGCAGGACGGACAGCGAGCGGTAGTCGGTAAGCGTGCGCTCTTGACTGTCCATGGTGTCTGTTCCTGAAATATATTTCTGGTTTTCAGACAGATAACGATTATTTTGGTCGGTGCCGCCTTTGTTGTTGGTGAAGCCGAGCTCAAAGAAGGCCCACGCACCGAGAATGCCTGCCCCTATCATTGCAAATAAGTGTAACACAACAAGATACAGTTTGCTGCGCCCTTTCAGCCGTTTCCATAATTTCCATAAGGAACGCTTTTTGCGAACCTTTTTCGGAGATTGTTGCGATGCGATGTTTTCGGATTGTAGAGACGCACGGCCGCGTGCCTCTACAGAAGAATTTGTCTCTTCCATGTTGTCTTTCGACCTTAAACTCTAAACCCTAAACTAAATTCGCAAATCCCATGAATGCCATGGCGAGGATGCCGGCGGTGATGAGCGCGATCGGCACGCCCTTCATGCCCTTGGGGATGTCCACCAGTTCGAGTTGTTCGCGCAAACCGGCGAAAATCGTGATGGCGAGGGTGAAGCCGATGGCGATGGCGACGGCATATATCGTGTTGTCAATCACGGAGAAACCGTGACCCGGGATGATGGTCTGCTGGGTGACGTTGATGGCGACACCGAGGACGGCGCAGTTGGTCGTGATCAGCGGCAGGAAGACACCCAAGGCGCGGTACAGCGACGGGCTGACCTTCTTGAGCATGATCTCCACCATCTGCACGAGACTGGCGATGACCAGGATGAAAACGATGGTCTGCAGGAAAGTGATGTTCAGGGGCACCAGAACATACTTCTGTAGCAGCGAGGTGACCAGCGTGGCCAATGCCATGACGAACGTGACGGCCGCGCCCATGCCGAGGGCGGTGTTCACCTTGCTGGAAACGCCCAGGAACGGGCATATACCGAGGAACTGCACCAAAATGATGTTGTTGACCAGCACAGCTCCGATGATCATTAATATATATTCCATTGTTTTGCTTATTTGTGATTAGTGAATTGTGATTAGTGATTGGTGATTGGTAACTTGTGTGATGTGGATTAATCTTTAACGCAATTAAACACGGTCAAACAGCTTCAATAACCAATAACCTATAATCAATAACCATTATTTTTGTTTCTTCTTCTCCTCTCTCTTGTTCACGATAAAGCGCACGGCGGCCATCACGAAACCGAAGACGAGGAATGCGCCGGGAGCGAGCACGAAGATCAGGATGTGGTACTCGGCGGGGATGAACTGGAAGCCCATGATGGAGCCGGAGCCCAGGATCTCGCGGATGGCGCCGATGAGCGTCAGCGCGATGGTGAAACCGATACCCATGCCGAGACCGTCAAGCAGTGAATCGAACACGGTGTTCTTGTTGGCGAAGGCTTCCGCACGGCCCAACACGATGCAGTTCACCACAATCAAGGGGATGAACACGCCGAGGCTGGCGGACAGTGACGGCAGGAAACCTTGGATCAGCAGGTCGATCATGCTCACGAAGGTGGCGATGATGACGATGTAGCTGGGGATACGCACCTTGTCGGGGATGACGTTTTTCAGCGCCGAGATGAGCATGTTGGACATCAGCAGCACGAAGGTCGTGGCCGCGCCCATGCCCAAGGCGTTGGTCACCGAGGTGGTGACGGCGAGCGTCGGACAGCAGCCCAACACCAGAATCAAGGTGGGGTTTTCTTTGAAGAAACCCTTGGTCAATATGCTTAACTTGCTGTTGTTGTTATTGTTACTCATGATAATCCTCCTTTACTTTCATGAAAATGTCGTAAGCGCGTTGCACCGCGTCGCAGTAGGCGCGTGACGAAATCGTGGCTGCCGTGATGGCATCCACATCGCCGCCGTCCTTCTTCACCACCAATTGGAACTCAGCCGGGTTCTGATGGTTGAACTGCAGGGCGAAGTCGCTCTTGTCTTTGTTGATCTTGTCGCCCAGGCCGGGGGTTTCGCCGGCTTTGAGCACTTCCGTGTTCACGATGGAGCCGTCGGCGTCGAATCCGACCATCAGGTCGAAGCGGCCCGCGAAGGCTTTCTTGGTGTAGGTTTCGATGCCCGCGCCGCAAAGTTCGCCGTCCTTGCCGATGGCCAGATGGACGGGGATTTCCTCGTTGTCGGCATCGACGATCACGGTGTCGCGAACGGTACCCTCATAATCGGGGAGTACCGCCTGCAGGGCTTTCTCTTTCTTCTCTCTTTGACCCTGTTCGATAGGTCCTTTGGTGAGGGCATAGACGCCGGTGAGGGCCAATGCCGCCAACAGTGAAATGCACGTCAGCACAATCACTAATCTCCAGATAGAATCATTCTTTGCCATATCGATAATGTTTTGGGGTTATTGAGCGAATTGTTTCGGTTTGAAGCCTTTGTTGATCAGCGGCACCACGGCGTTCATCAGCAGGATGGAGAAGGAGACACCCTCGGGGTACGCGCCGAAAAGGCGGATGATGATGGTGAGCAGACCGCAGCCGCAGCCGAACACGATCATGCCCCACGGGGAGGTCGGGGAGGTCACCATGTCGGTGGCCATGAAACAGGCACCGAGGATGAGACCGCCGGCGAGCAGATGGATGAACGGGTTGACGTAAACCTCGGGGTTCACCAGGTGGAAGATGCCGGCCACCACGAACACCGTGGCGATGAACGACACGGGGATATGCCACGTGATGATGCGCTTCCAGAGCAGGAATCCCGCGCCGATGAGCAGGGCGATGGCGGAAACTTCACCGAAACTGCCGCCCATCTGTCCCAGAAGCATGTTGGCGTAGGTCGGAAGTTGGCTCAGATCGCCGCCTTCTTTGATGAGGCCGAGGGTCGTGGGACCTGTCACGGCGTCGGCGAAGTGGAGACTCCAGAGCGGGCTCGGCACCGGCCAGGAGGTCATCTGCACCGGGAAGGCGATGAGCAGGGTGACACGCGCCACCAAGGCGGGGTTGAACGGGTTGTGGCCCAAGCCGCCGAAGGGCATCTTCGCAATGCCGATGGCGACGAGCGCACCGATCACCATGATCCAGATCGGCAGGTTGGAAGGCACGTTGAAGGCCAGCAACAAGCCGGTGACCACCGCCGAACCGTCGTTGACGCTCGGTTTCTGGTGCAGCATGAAACGCTGGATGAGGTACTCGAACAGCACGCAACATCCAATGGAAACGGCCGTCAGAACGATGACGGGCAGCCCGAAATAATAGACGGATACCAGGAACGCCGGTACCAACGCAAGAACCACCGACCACATGATTTTCTTCACAGACTCGTCGCTGTGCACGTGCGGTGATCCCGAAATGTGTAACAGTTTATCCATTATTGTTGATTTTATTGATTCCTAATTTTCCTAAGATAAACAAACCGCAAAAATAGTATTTTTTTGAATACAATGTTTTTTTGGCTTTTAGTTATTATCTTTGGCCAACAGCGAATGGCTTCATCGTACTCGTGTGGACAGCGTGTGCCTGCCGCTGCCGAATTTGCGGACTTTGTCGTCGCCGGGCAGCCGGACTTCCGCCTCGGTGTTGGCGGGGATGAGGATTTCCCCGATCATCTGGTCGCCACTGCGGCGCCAGTTGCTCTCGATACGGCCGGAAACGGACTCGTAGGCGCAGCGCACGGTGTCGAGACCGTCGATGAAGGTGGGCTGGATCAGGATTTTGCTGTATCCGGGCTCCAAGGCGCGGATGCCGCCGAGGTATTCATACTCCCAGAGGATGAGGTCGCCGAGGAGCATGACGTGGTTGCCGGAGTTCATCGCCGGGTCGGCGGTGTTGCCGTTCCACAGCTCCCAAATGGTGGTCGCACCGTTGCGCACCATGTAACCCCAGCTCGGGTAGGTGTCGTCGGTGGCGAATTTCAGGGCGAGGTCGGCGCGCCCGCGGTCCGTGAGCGTTCGCATCAGCTGCTGGATGCCCACCACGCCGGTGGAAACATGCCCTCCGAATCTGTTTTCCGTCATGTTCAAGATGTTGGCGAAAACTTCCCCCTCCCATTCTTCCGGAATCATGCCGAAAGCCAACGGCAGCAGGTTGGCCGTCACACTGCCGTTTTCGTAATCGGCCGTCGCGACGTCGAAAAACATGGCGTTGTAGGCGTTTGTCGCGAACCGTTTGCAAAACAGGAAATGGTCAACATCGTCTTGCAACCCGAGGAGTTCGGCGAATTTGGCCATGATGTCGCACAGGTGGCAGTAGAACGGGGTGGAGATGGAACCTCCCTCGGTGTAGCGATACGGGTCGTAAGAGTGGATCAGCTCCGGCAACTCCGGCGGCACGCACCAGTCGCCGTAACAGTCGCGGGTGATGACCCCGTCGAGGCCGTAACGGTTGCGCATGTGCTCCATCCAACGTCTCATTGCCGGATAGTGACTGCGGATGGCTTCGAGGTCGCCGAAGCGGGTGTACAGCATGTCGGCCACGGTGATGAACGCCCCCGGCCAGGTCATGTTGTCGGTGTAGCGGCGCCAGTATGCCGGACAGACGTCTGAAATGCTCCCATTCTCCCATTGGCTGTCCTCGATGTCCGCCAACCATTTGGAGTAGAGCCGGTAATTGTTGAAGATGTACGATTCGCCGTAGTTTCCGGTGGTGCGGTCGCCGGTCCAGCCCATGCGCTCGTCGCGCTGCGGACAGTCGGTGGGCATCGACCGGTAGTTGCTCCGGATGCCCCAGTAGGCGTTGCGATAGACGGCGTTCATAATCTCGTTGGAACACTCGAAACTGCCCGTGGTGGCCATTTCGTCGTAGAACACAAGTCCCTGGAAATCTTCGAGTTTCGGTTCACCGCGCAAACCGGTAATCTCCACGTAGCGGAAACCGTGGTAGGTGAACATCGGGTGCCATTGAACCCCTCCGTCACTTCGTGACAGAGGGGCTGTACGTTTTTCATTGAAAATATAGCGGTCGGTGGCTTCGGCACTGCGTAAATTGTCCACATAGAGGGAACTGTCGGGTTTGAGGAGTTCGGCGAAGCGCAACGTTATCGTGTCGCCGGACTGTTGTCCGCGCATCTGCAACTGCAAATATCCCACCATGTTCTGACCCATGTCGAGATACCATTTCCCGTTTTTCTGGAACATGGAAACGGGTCGCAGCGTGTCCTGCACCTTGATGTTGGGGTTGGGCTGCGGCACGATTTTGCCTCTCGGAGCTTCCACCACTTTGGCAGGGTACCAGGATTTGTCGTTGTATCCAGCGGAAGTCCATGTTCCAAGCGTATAACGTTCGTCGTAGGTCTCCCCGTCGAATTCGTTAGATTTCTGAATGGGGCCGCAGTCGGTGATTTTCCAGCTCTTATCGCTGACAATCAGTTCTTTGTTTCCGTCAGTATAGGTCACTTCCAGCTGGAGGAGCAGTTGTGGGGTGCCGTAGTGCATGGCGTGCGTCAGACCGCCCCATTCAAAGTCTTCCTCGTTCTTCTCGTTGTAGCGAACGGTGGTGTAGCGGCCGCCCGCGAGCGTGACCCCGACGGCGTTGTTGCCCTTCTTAAGCATGTCGGTGACATCGTAAGCATTGAAATAGACCCGCTTGTTGTAGTCGGAGAGGGCGGGCTTGAGGATTTCTTCGGGCGCTACCTCAGCACCATTAATATACGCACTATATTGTCCTAATCCACAGACATATAGACGCGCATCACGGATATTTTTGCTTATGGAAAACTCTTTGCGCAGGTAGCGCGACGCGATGTGGGTTTTCCCGTGAATGTCGTCGTTGTAGAAGTCGCCTCCGATCCATTTCGCGTGCCAGTCAGCGCTGTCCATGAGGCTGATTTCGAAGGAATTGATATCGCTTTCAATGAATCTGACACGGGTTACGGTATCTAACGATTTGTATTCGTTCACCCTGGAGTATGTCGTGTGTGTTACTTCAGTAATCTCGTAGCGGGTTGTAGAGGCGATTACCTTCCAGTATGCCTTGTCGCGGCTATGCAGTGTTTTTCCCTCGTAAGGGATAAGTAACATCCGGTTTGAGGCAACAGTTTTTGAATCCCAAAGATCGCCAATGTTCTTTTCGGCGTTTTCCCGGGTGGAGGCCACAATGATGCGATAGGAGGTCTGTTTTACGTTGTTCGGAATGACCTTCCGATTGATGGAATCGTCAGTCTCGTACTGCCAGCTGAACCGTGGGACATTCGTGGCCAGCGGCTGCGAACCGTCTTGGTACTCGACGGTTTCGTGCGAGATGGTGATCTGCCCGCAAACTTCGCCGAAGGCCATCACCGCGAGAATTGCCAGAATTGTCATTTTTCTCGTACCAGTGCTTATATTCGGCAAAAATAATAAAAACACACGAATGACCGCGAATGATCAAAAATATTCATGCCTGATTCGTGGAATATTCATGGCCATTCGTGTGAAGAGAACACGAATCCTTTGGGGTGGCGACTATCGGATTAGCGTGACCGTGCCCATTTTGGACAACATCTCGTCGGGGGTGCCGATGCGGGCGTACTTGATTCTCCAGAGATAGACTCCCTCGGGGACGGGCGCTCCCTTGAAACTGCCGTCCCAGCCCTCATCCGGGTTGGTGGTGTGGAAGATGATCTCGCCGTTGCGGGTGAAAATCATAAACTCGTAGTTCGCCACGTCCCTCACCTTGGGCAGGAAAACCTCGTTCTTGCCGTCCGTGTTGGGCGTGAAACCGTTCGGCACGTAAAAGGCGAAGTTGTCTTCCACGGGGATGACTATCAGCGTGTCGTCGGAACAACCATCGCTGTTAGTGACCGTCAGATGGACTGTCATCAGGTCGCTCTCCTGCAGATGATAGGTGTGCGAGGGCTCTTCCACGAACGAACTGTGCCCGTCGCCGAAATTCCAGACGTAGTTGGTGATGTTGTCGCCCGTGGAGAGATTGTAGAAAAAGACCTCCTGGCCGTTTTCGGGCTCGGTGGGACCGTACGTGAAGTCGGCGTGCGGGAAGCCGGACACGTGGATGATGTTGTCCAGCGTGAGCGAGTCGCTGCAGCCGGGGGCACTGGTCACCGTCAGTGAGACGGAGTAGTAGCCTTCGTCGGGCAGTGAGGTGTGCAGGGTCGCCAAGGAATCGATGTACGTGTAAGTGCTGTCGTTGTGGATGTTCCACAGCAGAGTCGCATTGTTGGGGGTGTATTGCACCTGCCAGGTCACCGGCAGTGGCTGGCAACCGTGGTCGGGGGTGTAGGTGATCTCAAATTCCGGTTTGGGCACGATGGTCACCTGCACGGAAGCCGTGTCGGCCATGCAGTTCCACTGGTCGTGGGCGATCACCTGGTAGGCGGCGTTAGACGTGATGTTGCAGCTGGAGGCACTGCCGTTGGGATTGTCGATGCCCGTGGCGGGAATCCATTCGAAGATGGCGTCTTCGGCGCCCCGCACCTGCTCCACGGCGATGTATTCGAGCAGGTTGCATCTCGTGAAGGCCGTGTCGCGCAGTCGGATGCTGTCGTTGGCGCGGAAATGCAGCACGATGGTGTCATATTTGACCATATAGTCCATCAGGGTGCCGTAACCAGTGCAACCCTGCGTGAGCACGTAAAGGACAGCCTCCTTCACTTGGTCGGGGTCGGCGAATTGCGCCGTGGGCAGCATTCTCACGTGAACCAGCTGGACGGTGTCGCCTGCCGGGAAGAAGAAGCTGTTGTCCATCAGATTCATGGTGTCACCGTTGTCCTTGATCAGCGTGTAATCGACTCCCAAAACCGCGTCGCCGGAGGTCTCGATGACGATGGAGGTGGTGGCGGTCAGCGCGGGACGGTCCACCGTGAACGTCAGATCCACGTTGCGGCAGTTCTGCACTAACGTGTCGCCGCCCTCCGGGGTCTCCCACGCCTCGTCCACACGCACATGCGGACTGTAGAAACTGCCCTCTTCGATGAACACGCCGGAATCGTAGGCATTGTCACCCACGTTGGCGAGACACAATTTCATGTGGTAGGTCTGGCAGGAGAAGATGACGGACTGGGCGGACAGCGCGGTGGTGCGACCGTCGTATTGGATGCCGGACGAGCCGGAAGGGTTGTTCACGTAATACTGCGAGTAGGGGGCGGAACTGCCCGGGGGAATGCAGTTGCCCGAACTTCCGGAAGTTCCCGGACCACTGTTGATGGAGTTGATGGCCACCGGGATTCCGTTCGGATTAGACGCGGTGATGGTGTTGGGGACGATGGCCACGTTCTTGGTGGTGTTGATGAACGTCACCGGGTCGATGCCGGTCAGGAAGAAGGCGAACACGTCGTTGAAACTGGAACAGGCGAATTCGGGATACTCCTCCGAGGCGAAGATGTAGTTGAAGGCGAAGGTGTCCGCCATGGCGATGAAGTCGAACTCCAACGAGGCGGAACCGTTGATACTTCCGGAAGCCAACGAGGAAAGGGCACTCTCCGTGTAGTAGTTGGAGACGGCGCTGCTCGCGCTGCTTTGGCTGTTCGGACCCACGGCCAGGGAAACATTGCCCGTGGTCATCACCAACCCGCTGTCGAATGGAAACGTTGCCCCGTTCCGTTTGAAACGGCCGATCTGGGGATAGGTCACATTGCCGGTAACATTGTTGAATTTGCCGGTCTGCGACGGGTCGAACACATCGTGACCGAAACCGGAAATCAGCACCCCGTCACCTTGAAGATGCCGCTGCAAAATCGTGTCCACCGGCGTCCCCAAAAAAGAGGTGACCTGAATGTTCTGCGCATTCAACAAAGCGACTGCGAATATTAAAAATACCCCAAGTATAATTTTCTTCATATCTATGGACTATATCTATGTTCTATTTCTATTGCCTCTGCGCTAACTCCCTATTCCCTATTCCCTATTCCCTATTCCCTATTCCCTATTCCCTATTCCCTATTCCCTATTCCCTATTCCCTATTCCCTATTCACTATTCCCTATTCACTACTATAACGAAAAACGAATTCAATTGTTGCAAAAAAAATCACTCCACCTCAATTTCATCTACAAACAGCCATGCCGGGAAGCCGTAGCCGGTGTGATCCTTGGGCAGCTGGTGGCCGGTGATGCGCACCCGCACGTAACGTACGGTCGCGGGGGTGAAGGTCAGCTCGTAGCGGTTGATGCCGTTTTCCTTGTCCCAGGCGGCCAACGGGTAGTCCTTCTTCGCCACCTCCCGGAAATGCGTGCCGTCGTTGGAAACGCTCACCACACAGGATTTCGGATTGTAGATCCAATCATTGATGTGGAGGATGGAGTTGAATGCAATGCTTTGAATCTCAGTTGGTTCCAGTAGATCAATAGTGGCCTCCAACGGCGTTCCCCAGAAACCGATCCAGCGGCCGGTGCGGTAGTTCTCGCCTCCGTGCAGCCCGTCGATGAGCGTGCGCGCACCCGCGTAGGCGTAGTTCTCGTGCGGCGGCTCTTTCAGCGTGACGGGCTTCATCGACGACTTCGAGAAGCGGAATGTCGTCCGGTATTCGGACATCTCCCCGTCGGGACGTACAAGCATGGCGGCAAAGTCCGCGTCCTCGCGGATCTCCACCGGCTCGGTGTAGGGCGTCCACGCCTTCGTGGTGTCGCCGCTGTCTAACGTGTAGCTGATCTCGCCGTCGCCGAATTTCGACAGGGTGACGGTTACGCAACCTTTGTCGTAATTGGGCTCGACGTCCGCTTGTAGGTCGAAGATGTGACGAGCGAAATTATAATTGTATATATTATATAAATGTATCATGCGGAAGCAGCGTTTGACGAAGTCCTGGTAGTCGCGTTGGTCCGCGGCGCACCACTGCAGTTCGGCGAGGGCGGCCATGCGGGGCAGGGCGTTGTATTCCACGTCCTTGAAACTGTGGATGTACTCGCCCCAGATGTTGGCTTGGATGCCGAGGATATGTTTCTGCTGTTCCGGGGTCAGCTCGTCGGGCAGCGGGTTGAACGAATAGACGCGCTCCACGGGCAGGTAGCCGTCGGCGGCCACAGGTTCCTGCTCGGGCGTGAGTGACTGCCCTTGGCTGAAGTAGAGGTAGTCGCCGGGAGACAGCACCACGTCGTGGCCTTTCTTGGCTGCTTCGACACCGCCGGAGATGCCGCGCCAGCTCATGATCATCGCCGTCGGGCTGATGCTGCCCTCCAGAATCTCGTCCCAGCCGATGATGCGGCGCCCGCGCGCCATCACCACCTTCTCCATCCGGTTCATCACGTAGCTCTGCAGATGGTCCTCCGCCGAGAAACGCCCATCGCTTTGGAGTCCTAACTCCTTGATTTTCGCCTGGCATTTGGGACAGTCGTGCCACCGCGTTTTCGGGCATTCGTCGCCGCCGATGTGGATGATTTCGGACGGGAAGACGTCCATCACCTCGTTGAGGACATCCTCGAGGAAGAGCATGGCGGAGTCGTTGCCGGCGCAGATCACCTCGTCGGTGACGCCCCAGCGCTGCCACACCTCGTAGGGACCGCCCGTGCAGCCGTATTGCGGGTAGGTGGCCAGCACCGATTGTGTGTGGCCGGGCAGGTCGATCTCAGGAATCACTGTGATGTGCCGTTCGGCGGCGTAGGCCACCAAGTCGCGCAGCTCGTCCTGCGTGTAGAAACCGCCGTGACGGATGCTGTCGTAGCGGTTGGTGTTGCGGCCGACGACGGTACCGTCGCGCCACGCGCCCACTTGGGTCAGTTCAGGATATTTCTTGATCTCCATGCGCCAGCCCTGGTCGTCGGTAAGATGGATGTGGAACGTGTTGATATTGTGCATCGCCATCATGTCGAGATAGCGTTTCACGGAGTCCATCGTGATGAAATGGCGGCTCACGTCGAGGTGCATGCCGCGGTAGGCAAACGCGGGGTGGTCGTTGATGGTGCCGGCGGGGAAGTGCACCACATCGACCTTCTGGCCGGCGGGCATGCTTTTGCGCAGTGTCTGGATGCCGTAGAAGACCCCGGCGCGGTCGGCGCCCATGACGAAGATTTTCTCAGGGGTGACCTCGATGGTGTAATGTTCGTGGTCTTCGGGTGCCGCGCCGCACACTTTCTCGTCCACCGTCAGCAGGATGCCGGAGGTGGCTTTCGGGGAAAGAGGTCGGATGCGGAAGTCCGCGCCCATGAGGTCGGAGAGGTATTCGGCGAGGAACTCGGCCTCGCGCCGCAGGGAGTCCCCTTCGTCGTAGTAGATGACGGTGTTCTTGGTCAGCGCGAACGGGACGTCGTTGTTCAGCGCGATTTCCTTCGGCAGCGGGACCACTTGGTAGTCGGCGTCGGCGATCTTTTGCCTGCAGGCGGTGAATGTTGCGCAGAAGACTGCGACAAGCAGCATAAGCTGGGCGAGGCGATGATTTTCTCTCATTTTCTCCATCATTTTTTTGAAACGGCAAAGGTACACAAATTCCGAATACGCACCGACAAGTGAAACGTCCATAGAATATTTGTTACAACACAACCGAATTGTTGTGTAAATTAAAAAAAAACGAGTTGAATGAAAAAAAAGATTCAGCATATCAAAAAAAATGTATTTTTGCAAGTTATTGTTAAAATGAATAAAGTTGTGTGCTTTGGATTGGATTTTGAAGGGATTAGGGAGGAGGAAAAGTGTTGGAAGTGGCTGAGGGAGTTGTATTTGTAACTTTTCGAGGATGTGTGGGGTACATATATTTTAACAATAGGTTGTAAAGCGAATTTGGCAGAATTAGATAGAAAAAAGGATAAAAAACATAAAAAAAATCTATTATGAAAAAAAACAAAACTACTTTTTTGGGAGGTTTGATCCTCATGCTCTGCTGCCTTGCGGTGACAGTTTCGTCCTATGCGCAAGGACAGGAGGTCTTCACCGCGGATGATGTGTATAGCACGGGAACCTCTGACGCGCAAACAGGACCGACTTCAACATGGACCGTTCCTGCTGGAGTCAACACCATTAGCATTATCGCCATTGGTGGCGGTGGTGGCGGCGGTGCTATCCATTCTGCTTTTGCGGGCTCAGGTACAACAGGTGCTGCCGGTGGCGGTGGCGGTGCTTACGTCAAAGTGGACAATTACACTGTTGCCCCGGGTGATGTGTTAACCATCCACGTCGGTTCTAAAGGCAGTGGAAAAAACAGCCAGGACAGCTATAACCCTGGTTGGGGCGGCGACAGCTGGGTGAAAAATGGTTCCACCATCATTGTCTTAGCCAAGGGTGCCAGCGATGTGGCAGACAAGACTTATAACGTTCCCGGGACAGGCGGACAGGCATCTGCTTGTATTGCTCCGAGCGGAAGTACGGTACTCAGCGGTGGTAATGGTGGTACAGGTTCCACTGGCGCTTGGTGCGGAACTGGCGGCGGCGGTGCTGCTGGCGGCGGCAACGGTGGAAACGGAGGTGAATATAGTTGGGGAACCCATCCCGGTGCTGCAGGCACCACAAGCCAACCCCATGCAGGTAATGGTGGTGCGGGTGTTGTTAGCCATACCGGAGGTACGGACGGCAACAATGGTAAAGACTATGGCGGCGGCGGTAGCGGTGGTGCCACCGGAATTGGTTGGGCTTCTGTCAGAGGCGGCGACGGCGCCCCCGGTTACGTGCTCATCACCTATTCCGTGTCATGCGATGCCACTCCCGGCTCAATTGCACTCTCCACCTGGGAGTGTACCTCTAGCGGCGATACCGCTATCGTGATTTCCAGTTCCGCTGATGCTACGAGCACCGGTGCTGGCGCTTACATGTGGCAATATTCCACTAACAATTCTACATGGAACAATATCTCTGGCGCCAATTCGGCCAGTTACACTGCCGAAAACACCGGTTACTATCGTAGAGGCTACGTGGTAGGTACTTGTGATACTGTTTTTACAAGCTCTCTCCATGTGACTCGTCCGAGCGACATCGATGCCGGTACTATTAAAGATGGTGACAACAAAACCGAAAAGGCAGTCTGCGCAGGTACTTCTGTTAACATAACTCTTACTAAAACATATTCGGGAAATGTTCAATGGCAAACATCTACAGACAAGGTGAATTGGAACAATGTCTCCACTAATGCCACTTATTCAATCACCGGCACTCCCACTGCCACCACATACGTGCGATATCTGGCTAAATACTCTCCCACTTGTGATATTCCTTCCAATACGATTTATACGCTTACGGTCAATACACTTCCCGAGGTCACCAGCTTCTCAAATCCTACGAATCTTTGTCCGTTTGAGCTCTCTTATGAAGTGAATGCGAACATTTCGTCCAGCGCAGCTATCACCGACTACACGTGGACGGGCGTCACCAATAATACGGGCGCAACGGCTACAATTGAGCCTGACTATATGGGCTATACTAACTGCAACGCCTCTTACACTTATTCCCTTAAGGTGAAGGATGCAAATGGATGTGAGAGCGCGGTAAAGACTGGACAATTCCTTACCCATGCGCTTACAATTTCATTCAATCCCATCAGTGTGGATGCAACCTATGACCCCTCGGATTGTAAGTACTATGTCCCCACGGCGGGCGAATTGACGGCTGCTGTGAACGGTGCACTTATCTCCACCCCCACCTCCTGCAGTAATGGAGTGAACCTCACCAACATTACCCCTGCTGCAGGCTCGGAAATTACAGCATCCGGTACGGTGACGGTCACGGTCACCGATGCATGTGGTACTATTCAAAATAATATCAGCATCACGGTTAATGTCCCGACGGTCACCTTCAACGCTCCGGGACCTAAGACCCTTGCGCTTCCTTACGGCTCTCCTACTATGAATGCTACCACCGATATGCTCGGTACGCCTACGTACACCCCGAATGATCCCTCATTCACCTATGAGAGCAATGTCGCCAGCCTCAACCCGCTGGATGAAGGTGATCATAATGTCACTTGGACGCTGAAAAATTCTTGCGGAGAGGTGATCGGCACTGCCACCCAGGTTGTGAGCGTGATCCTGGATTGTCCTGCAACTGCCACGCTCGACGGTTATGACTACCCTGTGGTGCGTGTCGGTTACGACTGCTGGTTCAAGGAGAATGTGAAGGCCACCACTAGTATTGAAGGTGCTGTCGCCTACAATGAAGTAGCCGCCAATAAGGACAAATTCGGTCTCCTCTACACTTGGTATGCTGCTATGAAAGCTGAGCCCGTGTCCGGAAGTGGCAGTGGCAGCGGTGGCGGTCCCGCCCCGGAGATGCCTGCTTTCTTCGCATTCATGGCTTCTACGTCCCAAGGTCTCTGTCCTGATGGCTGGGGCATCCCGACCGTGACGGATTTCCAGAACCTCTTCACCTATGGTGGTGGTAATGTTGCGTATCTGAAGCACAAAGATCCGACCACTTGGTTGCCTGGTAAGGCTGGTATCGATCCTTCCACCGGTTTCAACGCCCCTGGCGCTGGATATTACAACAGAGCCCTCGGCCGCTATGAGGACTTGCTGGATAACGTCCGTTACTGGACTGATTCCTCCGTTGCCCCGACAAGCGACAAGGCTACCTGCTGCGAGTTCAACTACTATTGTAATGAACCCATGTTCAAGGTGGTCTCCAAGCTCGACAAGAACAGCGTGAGATGTATCAAGAAAAACGACTAATCCGCGCTGAGTGAAGAGCTCATTTAGAATGAAAAAGCAGGGCTGTCCAATTGGGCGGTCCTGTTTTTTTTATGGTGATTAGTGACTTGTGATTTGAGTTTGAGACTGGTGTGATTCTGCAGGCAGCCGCGTTTTTC